>DASTIX010000068.1:0-48094 GCA_035717165.1 Candidatus Dormiibacterota bacterium | reverse complement strand
GTGCGATTATCGAGGCTCAGTGATCAGCGAACTGGTGCCGGTGAAGGTCGACCCCGCGACCGCCGATAGGGATTTCTGGAAGCGGTTCCACGAATTTCGGCGGATCCGCCACGCCGAGCTGTGGCCGGACGATCCGCTGCGGCCCGACGAAGTGATCGAGATCCACATGTCGCACCCGGACTCCTTCGACCAGCGCGAGTACTTCGAGATGTCGCGCGACGGCAAGATGATCAGCTGGCTGTCGACCGAAACCGTCACCCCCAACAATCCCGAGTACGAAACCAACAAGCACCTCTGCTGGGCCGAGGCATACGTGCGTCCTGAGTACCGGCGCAAGGGCGTCGGTTCACGCTGGCTTGGCCTTCTTACGGACAACATGGGGGAGCACGGCTGCACGGTCGTTGGAGTCACCGCCGTGCACGAAGAAGGCCACGCCTTTCTGCGCTGGCTCGGTGCCGAGATCAAGCTCGAAGAGCTCGAAAGCCGGCTCGACCTGTCGGCCGTCGACTGGGATTTGATGGAGCGTTGGGTGCGGGAAGGTCAGGAGCGCTCACCACAGACGCGGCTGGAGATCTACGACGGCGGCGTTCCGGAGGAGCTCATCGAAGATTTCGCGGTGCAGCGCAGCACGATGCTCAACACGATGCCGTTCGACGACCTGGAGATCGGCAAGATCATCGTCACGCCCGAGAGAATTCGCCAGTGGCTGGAGAAGGCCAGGCTCATGGGCGTCGTCGAGCACAACGTGCTCACACGCGAGCCCGACGGCACGATCTCGGGCATGACCGACGTCGAGTGGGCGCCGTACGGACAGGGTCTGATCCAGCAGCAGTTCACCGGAGTGCTTCCATCCGCGCGCGGGCGAGGCATCGGCAAATGGATCAAGGCGGCGATGCTGCTGCATGTCCGCAAGCTTCATCCCGACACGAAATGGATTTCGACCGAGAACGCGAACTCCAACGCGCCGATGTTGAAGATCAACCGCGCGATGGGATTCAAACCCTACCGCCGCACGGTCGAATACCAGATGTCGCGTGAGAAGCTCGAGGCGAAACTCCGAACGCTCTAGCTCCGTCGTCCCGCCTGAATGCTTCTCACCAGCAGGATCACGCCCACGATGATCAGCAGCGCGGGCAATGCGGCCTTGCCGACGTTGCCGAAATAGTCGCGGCCGCTGACGCCCAGGATCGACTCGAAGACCACAAAGCCGATCAGGAAGATCATCAGTGCCGCGAACAGCATGTTGCGGCCGCTTCGCAGCGCGTTCTGGTCATGGTCGCGGAGCGCCTGCAGGTAGACCCCGAGCCCGATGCCTCCAGGGATCACCAGCGCCCACGCGTAGGCCCAAACCGGCCAGTCGCCCGTGCTGTTCGCGTATGCCAGGACAAGGCCGAGCATGGTCACGATCCCGCCCGGCACCGTCGCGATCGCGCCCACGGAGACGAAGCCGACGACGAGCAGCGTCAGGCCGGGGATGATGATGAACAGCGGCCAGCCGTTCTCGGTGAGGTCGGCGCCCGACAGGACGATCAGGAGCGCAAAAAGCCCGACCACGACCAGCACGATGCCGAGTGCTGCGGTCGACCCGCCGCCCTGATGCTCGGCCGTGTACGGCACCGCCTCGACATACGGCGGTGGCGGGGGCGGAGGCGTCACCGAAGGAGGCTCTGACGCCGCGGGCGGCTCTGGCGGCGGCTCCGGTGCAAGCGCGGTGCTGGCCGCGGTCGGCTCGATCGTGCCCGGTGGCTCTTCCATCGGTTGCTCGCTGGGTTCGGGTTCGACCGCTGCGTTGTCCGCGGTCTTCTTGGCCGCGAATATGTCCGGGCTTCCGGCCAGCATGTCCGGGGTCACGTGCACCATGTCGTCCTTGATCGATTCATCGTCGGTGGACTGGTCGGCCGGGAGCTTGGCGGCGCGCTTTCGCTTGCTCATGGGACGAAAAGCTTAATCGGCATTCCTGAGGGCGAACATCGGATTGACCGGCCCGTGGCCATGGCCGATCTCGAGGGAGTTCGCGATGGCTGCGGAGATGAAAGCCTTCGCCCTGGTTGCGGCCTCGAGCGGATCGGCGCCACGCGCAAGCCATGCGGTGATCGCAGCCGAAAACACACATCCACTGCCGTGAGTGTTCCGCGTCTCGACGCGCTCGCCTCGCAGCTCGATCGTGGTCTCGCCGTCGTAAAACACATCGACGGCGTCCCCCTCGGCGTGGCCGCCTTTCACGATCGCGGCGCGCGCGCCCATCGCGACAAGGTCTCGGGCCGCGGCCCTGCGCTCAGCGAGCGTGGCGATGTCTCGTCCGAGCAAGACCTGTGCCTCGGGCAGATTCGGAGTGATCACCGCGGCAAGCGGAACCAGCTGTGTGCGCAGCGCTTCGATTGCGTCGTCGCGCAACAGCTTCGCGCCGCCCTTCGCGACCATCACCGGATCGACGACGAGAGATCGCAGCTCGTAGTCGCGGACCGCCTGCGCGACGGTCGCGATGATCTCCGAGCTCGAGAGCATCCCGGTCTTCGCGGCACGGACGCCGATGTCGTCGACGACCGCCTCGATCTGTTTGCGAATCAGCGCGATGGGCAGCTCGAGCACGTCGCTCACGCCGGTCGTGCTCTGCGCGGTGATCGCGGTGATCGCCGAAGTGCCGTGGACGCCAAGGGCGGCGAACGTCTTGAGGTCGGCCTGAATGCCGGCGCCGCCGCCGGAGTCGGAGCCCGCGATGGTGAGCGCGACGGGAAGTTTCACCGCCGGCCGAGCCAGTAGACGAGCGCGGCCACCGCGGCGCTGATGAGTCCCGACAGGTCGGCGCCGTGAAGGCCCGTGATCACACCCGCATTGAAGAAATTCGGATTGGCGACCACGTTGCCGAAGAGGTTCGCGTAGTTGACGAACAGGAGGCTGACCGCCGTGCCCGAGAGCCACGCGACCACAGCGAGCGCAGGACGAGCGCCGCCTTCGAAGACGAAGAAGCTCAGCAGGACGACAGCGGCCCACGCCGGCGCCCACAGGTACGTGAGGATCAGGAAGTCCTCGTAAGCGATGTGGAAGTCGCTGACCAGCACCGCATACGTCGCCAGCGCGGTGCCGAGGATTCCGCACCCGAGCGCGGTCTGCCAGCGGCGCAGCTTGATGCCCATCGCAAGCGTCACGAGTCCCGCCGTGTAGACGTCGAGATAGTTCGCCCACACCTCGCCCGCCACGATGAAGACAAAGAACGGAAGCGCAAGCCACGCAGGCGCGTGCGCGCTGATGACCGCGAGCACACCCTGGCCGGCCGCGAGCTTGACATCGATGGTGGGCAGGAGGAGTCCGAACAAGCCGAGGAGCAGCATCGGCGCCGTCACTCCGAGCACCGGCCATAGGGTCACGCCTCGCATCGAGCTCGACGCCGGCAAGTAGCGCGAGTAGTCGCTCGCGAACGGGTACCACGAGGCGACGAGCGCAAAGCACGTCATGAACCCGAGCACGAACGCGCCGGCGTAATCAGATCCGGCCACTGCCGCGGGTTGCGTCCAGTGGAACTGTGGCGCGAGGAAAACGAACAAGGCCGCGGACAGGATCGCGAACGTCACGGCGCCGTACTTCTCGAGCACGGTGATCGTCTGATGCCCGAAGACGGCGACCACGACGCTGATCGCCGCGATCACGAGCACCAGCGCGAACGTGACGGCCGTGTTCTGCACGCCGAGCAGCTGCGTGCCGGCCTGGGCGGCGATCACGCAATCGACGGCGAACCAACCGACCGCGAGAAAGAGCGTGAGGGCGGCACCAAGCTGGGATCCACGCAGGCCAAAGATGCGTCGCGTGAAGATGATCTGCGGCAAGCCGGATCGAGGACCGGTGTTGCTCAGCAGTCCGAGAACGACCGCCGCGCAAATCGTGCCGAGGGCGGTCGCAATGAATCCATCCCAGACCCCAAGTCCGTCGTAGGTCGTCAGCAGGCTGGCCGTGAAGAGGCTGGCGTAGTTGACGAATGCGCCGGCCCACAGGAAGGCGAGGTCACGCGGCATGCCGTGCCGTTCGCCGGCCGGGATGGCGTCGATGCCGTGCGTCTCGACCTTGCCGAAGACATCGGCGTCGCGGGCTGCTACCTCGCCCATTGAAATCTTCCTCCGCGGGCATTACCCCGTTCAGGTTCTGCGGTCGGCGCGCCGGCGCCCTCTCAGCCGGTCGGACAGCGACCAGCTCCCGCGCTTGGTTCGATGTTACTTGCCCATAGGTGATGAGCGGGCAAGAGCGAGACTCCCGGGTCGGCTCAAGCCTTTCAAATCCTGCAACAGGTGTCGCTTGCTGGCCCTTGGGTTCTCGCTCTTGCGCGCAACGCTACGCGATGGACCGGGTGGGTCCAAAGGTCGAACGGCCCTATCGATTCGGGACCGCGATTGGCGTCAGCTACGCCATGGAGCGGGCAGCAGATGCGCGAGGATTCGGTAGACCTCGGGATTCAGCGCCAGCCCCACGTGGCTGCCGCGCACCTCGATCGAGTTGACGTCAGGTCGCCGGCACGCCTTCCAGTTGACGACTCCGTCAGAGCGCGAATAGATCGACGTGGTCGGCACACGCGGCTCGGCGCGCAGGTCGCGGAGAAACCGCATCTCGACCGACGCGTCGTGCCGATACCTGACCGCGTTGAAAAGGTGCGCGGCGTGGACGCCGGCCATCGTCAATGGATGCACGTCGAACGGGTCGCTGAGTGGAGAGCCAAGCGCGATCACCTGCTCGACGAGGTCGGGCTTGCGATGCGACAGAACCTTAGCGAGGACGCCGCCGCGGCTGTGTCCGATCAGTGACACGCGCGCTGCGGTCTTGCGATGCAGCGCGACCAGCGAGTCGACGAGGGGCCGCAGCATCACTTCCGAGTAGCGCACGTTGAACGCCACGCCTGCAAGGCGCGGCCGGTAACCGACGCGACGAAGCCAGTCGTACTGCAGGCGCAGCGTCCAGTCGCCGGCAAGGAATCCAGGAACCAGGAGCACAGGGCGGCGCAGGCCCGGCGGAACTTCGTCGCCACGAAACACCGAATCTCGGATCAACCGCAAGAGCTCGAGGTAGACGCGTCCCTCGAGCCACATCGGCGGGATCGGATCCCAGCGTCCCAACCGCCGCATGTCGGGAAGAAATGAGGGGACTCGCCCGTTATGTGGTGGTTCCGAAAGCGTTGCCACTATCTGTTCGCTGACGCGTGCTCCGATTTACGAGGCTGCGGCGGGCGCCGACGGGATTCTAGAGCGAGTCCAGGACGCCAGTGCGTTCATGAACCGATCCGGAGTTTCGAGCATCGGCACGTGCCCGACGCCTTCGAGGATGACCAGATCCCAGTCGGGCCGCCGGCGAGCCAGCTCGCGCACCGCACTGACGGGGATCAGCCGGTCGCGTTCTCCATGGATGATCAGCGTCGGACACCGGACGGCGCCGACTTTGTTCCAGAAGCGGGGGTTTGCCATCCGGAGCCCGATCGAACGCGAGGCTTGCACGAGCGCGCGACCGGCCTGACGGCTCAGGTGCTCGCGCTCGCGGGTCAGCCGGACATGCGCTTCGACCACCGCGGGATCGAGGCGCGACGGATCCGCGCTCACAAGCTCGAACCCACGGGCGACAAGCCCGTCAGCTCCGAGTGCTCGACTCTGGCGGCCGAGAAGCGACTGCGCGAGGCCCGGCACGGACAGCGCCGCCATGACTCCGAGCATCGCCGGCTGAGGTCGAGTGACGTGCGTTCCAGGAATGGCGGGATCGACCAGCACCATCGAAGTGATCGACTGATGATGGTCCGCCGCCTCGACGATCGAGATGTGGCCGCCCATCGAGTTGCCGATGATCGTCACCGGCTCACCGATGACGGTGGTGATGAATGCATGCACCAGCTCGGCGTTGGCTCCGACGCTCGCCGACCGATTGAGGAGCGGTGTCTCGCCGAAACCGGCGAGATCGATCGCGAAGGCTCGGTGCGATTCGGCGATCTCTGGCCCGACCGCCATCCAGTTGATCGCGCTTCCGGCGAGGCCGTGGACCATGAGGACCGGCGTACCCTCGCCGCCGAAGTCGAGATAGTGCACAGGTCCGTCGAGGTCCGCGACCTTATGCCGCAATGCGTCATGGAATGCTACGCCAGGATGCCGCCGGCCAAGCGCATCAGGATCTCGGTGCATGCACCAGGACTGCGACGGCCGTCCTGATGCAGCCGGTCGAAGACGGGAAACGAGGCGAGCGCGCCCAGGACGTCCTGCGCCTCCTTGATCGAGCAGCCCGGCCGCAACCGATCTGCGCGGGCCAGCTCCTCCGCCAGGCGGCGGCTGTCCTCGCTGTCATCCGCCTGCAGTGAGCTGCCGAGGCCGCGATAGAGCGCGGGGTCTGCGGCCCACCTCGCGCAACGCGATGCGAGGAATGCGTGTACCGCCTCGCGTGGGTCGTTGTTGACAGCCGCCGGTGCGGCCGGGAGCGGAACGAGGGCGCGGATAAGTCCGTGCCTGGTCCCGAACCGGTTGTACACGGTCGCCCGCGTGACGCCGGCGCGGCGGGCGACGGCGCCGATGCTCAGCTGCCGGGCCGGCGTCTGCTGCAGTTCCAGCCGAGCCGCCTCTAGGATGCTTGAGGCGGTCCTGTCGACTGCTTCCTTGCGGCGACCGAGCCGGTACGGGCGGGTCACCGAATAATTTAAACATACAGTCTAGATAATTAATTGGGAAAGAAAAGAGCACCCTTCCGGCAACAACAGCAGGCCAAGCAGCAGCCCGCCATCGCTCGACAGCCCGCTCCCGTCCGGTCGCCTGCCGGTGATCGGTGGCTTGCCTACGCGACCCTGCCGCTCAGGCTCTTCCTCGGCGCGACGTTCGTCTACGCCGCCATCCAGAAGATCTCCGACCCTGGATTCCTTCAGCCTGGGTCGGCCACCTACATCGGCACTCAGCTGCAGGCGTTCGCCGCCCAGTCGCCGATCGGGTTCCTGATCGAGATCTTCGCCCTGCCGACGCCCCAGCTCACGGGGATCGGCGTCATCGCCGCGGAGCTGGCGATCGGGGCGCTGGTGATCGCCGGCATCGCGACGCGATGGGCTGCCGCGGGCGGCGCGCTCGTGAACTTCGTCTTCTTCCTGACGGCGAGCTGGACGGTGCAGCCGTATTTCCTCGGCTCCGACAGCATCTACACCGTCGCGTGGATCACGCTCGCGATCGTCGGCGACCAGGGCGTGTTCACGGCTCGGCCGCTGCTTTTCGGAGAAGCGACGTCGCGTCGACCCGTCGACCTCGAACGCCGCCGGCTCCTGCTCCAGCTAGGCGGAGCGGCGGTCGCGGCCGTCTGGGTGATGGGCCTTCTGCCTCGGATCAGGCACACGCCGAGCGGAGGCCAGGCCAGCACATCGCCGGAAGCGTCGCCCACCGCTGCCGCCTCCCCGACGGGAACGAAGGTCGGAAGCCTGAGCGACCTCCAGGCGCGCGGCTTCCTCAACTTCCAGGACCCAAAGAGCGGCGACCCTGCGGTGGCCGTGTCGCTGTCGAGCGGAAGCGTCGTCGCCTTCGACGCGATCTGCACCCACGCCGGATGCCAGGTCTCGTACGACACCGGCCAGAAGGTGCTCGCGTGTCCATGCCACGGCGCGCTGTTCGATCCGGCACACGGCGCGGCGGTGCTCGCCGGTCCGGCGCCGACCCCGCTGCCCTCGATCCCCCTTCAGGTGGGGTCGGACGGCGGCCTGTACGCCGACTGACGCCCAAGCCGGCGACCTACCATCGCACCCTGTGAGGTTGTGGGACCCGCTATCCCTCCGCGAGCTCTCTGCGCTCCTGCGCGACCCGGTGTTCCGCGGGCGCGGAGTGCCGCGCGGCGACGGCCGTCCAGTCTTGTTGATCCCGGGATTCCTGTCCGGGGACTGGCACCTTCGCTTCATGGAGGCATGGCTGCGCAGGATCGGGTACACATGCCATCTATCGGGCATCCTGTTCAACGTCCATCACTCCGAGCGCATGCTCGCGGGCCTGCGCCGGAAGGTCATCAAGGTTGAGAAGGAGGCGGGGTCCCGTGTCAGCCTCGTCGGCCACAGCCGAGGCGGCCTCCTCGCGAAAGTCCTCGCGCAGCGGCGCCCGCAGGACGTGGAGCAGGTCGTCTGTCTCGGCTCACCGCTCGCCGACTGGACTGACCTGGCGCTGATGACGCACACCGCCGTCGGGGTCGCGACGGCCGCCAACCAGCTGGTCTACGGCCGGCGCATGAACGCCGAAGGCCGCTTCAACTACGACCTCAAGCTCCCGCCGGTCGTGCCGACGACCTCGATCTACACCAAGGCGGATGACGTCGTGAACTTCCGTTCGTGTTTGCGACCTGACATCCCGGCCCTGCCGGTGTGGGGCTCGCACAACGGCCTTGTAGTGAATCCCGAGGTGTACCGGCTGCTCGGTCTCCTGCTTGCCCGACCTCGCCGCCCCGCGGCATGATCGCCGTCGGTGTCGGGCTGGCGCTCGTGGCCGCGGCTATCCACGGCACCTGGAACGCCGTCGTCAAGGTCAGCGGCGACCCTCTGGTCACGTTTCGACGCGCGACGCTGATGAGCGGCGTTGTCGCGACGGTGGCCTTGGTTCCGGAGATATTGATCTTTGGCCGCCCGAGCGTGCGCCTCGCCGCGATCGCCCTTTGTGTTCTCTCGTCGTTCCTCGAGACGGCATACCTCGTCCTCCTGTCGAATGCGTACCGGAGAGGCGAGCTGTCCGCGGTGTATCCAATCGCGCGTGGGTCCGCTCCGCTGATCGCCGTGGTCATCGGCCTCGTCGTGCTGGGCGAGCAGCTCTCCACCGCGCAACTGGCGGGCGTCGGCCTCCTTCTGGTCGGCATTCTTGCCGTGGCGCTGTCGCAGGCGGGCGGCCGCGCGACTCTGCCCGCGCTCATGACGGGCGTCGCGATCGCGAGCTACACCGCCGTCGATCGCATCGGCGTGCGCATGACCGCCCCGTGGTTCTACGGATGGCTGCTCTTCACACTGATGGCCATCGAGCTGCCGATCGCGCTTGCGATCGCGGGCAGGTTCCGGCGGAGCGTGCTGCCCGATCAGCTCCCGTCATGGAGCAAGTCGGCGGTCATCGGGGTGGGGATGTGGCTCGGCTACTTCCTCGTGCTGTGGGCGCTGAGCCTCGCGCCGCTTGCCGTCGTTGCGCCGGTGCGCGAGACGGCGATCGTCGCCATCGCCGCATGGGGTGTCTGGCGCCTGCACGAGCGCCGTGGCGCCGCGCTCAAGCTCTCCGGCGCCGCGGCGACCCTGGCGGGAGTCGCCCTGCTGGCCCTGTAGTAAGGTAAATGGGTCGTCCGGTAGTTCGGGCGATGTTCGCCGCGGTCGGTACTTCTCGAAAGGACCCGTGCGTTCCGCGACTGACTTTCGAGAAGGGGGGATTGTTCGATGCCGACAGGGACCATCAAGAAGCTGGTCTCGGACCGCGGTTTTGGGTTCATCGCGGCCGAGGATGGCAAGGAGTATTTCTTCCACAGGACCGGTCTTGACTCGAGCGTCAACTTCGACTCGCTCGCCGGCGGCGAGCGGGTGAGCTTCGAGATCGAGCCGAGCCAGAAGGGTCCTCGCGCCAACCGGATCAAGCTGGCGTAGCTTTTCGCTCCGGCCGCTCGGCGCGGACACGCTCAGTGGGAGCGGGCGCGCACCAGGACCATCGCGAGGATCCACAGCGATCCGCCGCTGACCAGCAGCGTCCACATGGTCGGCGAGATCAGGGAGACCTCGACGAGCGCGCCGAAGATGCACATCGCCGCGGCGCCGGCGAGCAAGAACGCGCCGGGCAGCAGCAGCCACGCCGAGTACCACGGCGGCTGAATTGCGTCGCCGCGGTTGATGAGCCGCACGGCGATGAAGACGAGCACGGCGGTGACGACTGCGGGCGCGCTCAATCCGATCGCCCACGCCATCCGCACGGATCCGGTCGTCGCGGCGACCACCGGCTGAACGCCCGCCATCGCAAGGCCCGCGGCGACGGCGAAGCCGACCATGCGCAGGATCATGCTGGGTCGCGGCACGGTCAATCCGACCGCGCCGACAGAACGATGTTGCGACCGGTGGTCTCGATCGGTCCCTGATGCTCTTGCCGAAGCGTGGTCAATGCGTCGGTGATGAAATCCTCGCGGCGCTGATCGTCGACCCTGTCGAGTTGCGCGGCGCAGACCCACCAGGACGTGCACAGCGCCACGAGCTGGTCCGCCGATTCCCACCTCACCGACTCTTCGATGACTTCAACCTGGACATCCGCGAATCCGGCGTCGAGCGCGGCCCGCCGAAACGAGTCCGGCTCGGCAACCATCGCGCGAGTGGCCGAGCGGTCGGTGGCTTCAGGGACGGGAGGCAGCCATCGGTCGATGACGGAGTCGAGCAGCCGGATCGCGTCCAGGCCCTGTCCACCACCGATCGGCACGCTGGCGGCAAACGGCGATCGTGAGCGCAGCACGCGCCTCGCCTCAGCCAGCGCGCGGTCGAGGTGTGGCACGAACTGCAGGCCATGCCCGCACAGCGCGGCGTCGAACGAAGCGTCGTCGAAGTGAGATCTTCGATGTCCATGACCTCGAATCTCGCGTTGGGACCAGCGGCGAGCCTCGCTCGCTCGATCATGCCCGGCGCGAGATCGACCCCGACGACCTCGCCGTTCGGCGCGACAAGGGGCGCCAGCCGCCGGCTGAGGTTGCCCGGACCGCACGCCAGGTCGAGGATGCGCATGCCCGGCTTGGCGGCGACGAGATCGATGATCCGCTGCCGGCCTTTGGCCTCGCCGCGCGCCATGACCTGGTCGAGGCGGCGGTCGTAAGCCTCGGCGTGCCGGCTGAAGATGGCGGGGTAGAGGTCCTTCGCCTTCACCGCCACTCGCGCTCGAGCCAGGCCGCCGCGCGCAGTGTGTCGGCGTTCGTCTTGCCGGCGACCTGGATGCCCACCGGCAGCCCCGCAGCGGGCGCGGGGAGCACCGCCACCGGCTGCTGCGTGGTGTTGAAGGGCCGCGTGAACCGCGAGAGCGGCTCCCTGACCTCGTGCCCGGAGTCGGTCTTCGGCGCGACGATCGCCGTGGCGGGGAGGATGAGCGCGTCGACATCGGCCATCGCCTTCATCGCGGCGTCGGCCAGCTCCTTGCGCTTCGCGACGGCGGCGCGGTAATCGCTCTCGGAAACGTCGAATCCCAGGCGGATGAGACGCAGCACGTCGGCGCCGTACTTCTCCGGCGTCTCGGTCGCCCACTTCCGGTGGTACTGCGCGGCCTCGTAGAGAAGGATCGTCAGGCCCACCTGATGCACAGGCTCGTGGTCACCGAAGTCGAGCTCGGCGACGCCGGACGAGACCGCACGCCAGGCGGTTGCCGTCGGCTCGTCGAGGTCACGGACCCAACCCGCCGGCACCGCCAGCCGAGGTTGCGTGAGGTCCTCGATCGAAACCGCTTCGCCCGACATCATCGTGTAGGCGCGGGCAACCGTTGCGATGTCGGGGGCGATCGGACCGAGCGTGTCGAGCGACCGGCTGAGCGGGATGACGCCGCCGACGTCGATGCTTCCATACCGCGGCTTGAACCCGGCGACGCCGCAGAGGGAAGAGGGGATCCGAATCGAGCCGCCCGTATCACTGCCGATCGCCCAATCGCACATTCGGGCTGCCACCGCCGCCGCCGAACCGCCTGACGACCCGCCCGCGACGCGCGTGGTGTCGTGCGGGTTGAGGACGGCGCCGTAGTGCGGATTGACGCTCGTGACGCCGTAGGCGAACTCGTGAAGGTTGGCCTTGCCGACCATCACGCAACCGAAACGGCGGAGGCGCTTGACGACAGGGGCGTCGTCTGCGGCCGGGACGTTGGGCAGGATGATGCCGCCGGCGGTGGTGACCATCCCACGCACGTCCACCAGGTCCTTGACGGCAACGCGATCGCCGTTCCCGGTCTCGTCGGACATCGAGATGAAGGCGTGCGGGTCCACGTCGCTCATTGTCGGGTTTGATTTCGAGTCCACAGCGCTATCCTTGCGCGCTGATGTCAACGCCGTCGGCGGGTTTCGCCGCCTCGCTGTCATGGAGCAAGGTCGACGTCCTGACCGCGTACGAGCGCATCACGGCCGAGGTCCAGGTCCGCGGCGGACGTTTGCGCGAGACGATCAACGATCCCGAGCCGCTGTTTCACCTGCGCAACGTCAGCGCCGAACCGCTGCTTCCCGGCGCCGTACCTCTGACCGGGATTCCCGAGGGACTCTTCAACAAGAACCTGGTCGGCGGCATCCGCACCATCGAGCCCGAGCCGCCGCCGCCCGATCACGTCGCGGACATGATGCGGCGCTACATCATGTTCCAGGCAGCGAACTTCATGGTCACGGGCGCGGCGGAGTTCCCGACCGCGACCGAGCCGAACATGCACACCGAGATCCTGATGAAGGCACGGTTCTTTCCGATCCTCGACGCCACCATCACGGTGTTCGGCGTCAACGGCAAGAGCTGGACGCAGCCGAACATCTGGGTCAACCGCGACCTGATGCTCGCGGTGTTCCTAGGCTGAGGTTCTCCCGAACAGCCGCGCGACTCGCAGCTTGATCAGGTGCCACATGATCGCGAACACGCTCACAGGAGCGGCGGTCTGCTGAGGTCGCGGCGGCGGGGCTGATCGTTCGACCGCCGCGCTGACGTCGGTCGTGGCCGTGTCGGGTTGCGGATCCTCCCCCTCGAGGTTGGCCTGGATGCATGCCGCCATGTCCTTGATGAGTCGCCTGGACACGTCCTCCATCACGCCCCGGCCGAACTGGGCGACGCGTCCGGCCACGTGGTACTCGGTCACGATCTGAACGAGCGAGCCCTCGCCGGCCGGCTGGACCTTCATGGTCGCCGAGGCTCGAGCAGACCCCGATCCCGTGGTCTCACGCCCTTCGGCCGAGAGCGTGGCGGACCGCTCGGCGTCGTCGCGCTCGGAGATCCGCGCCGTCCCGTTGTAGGCGACCGTGATCGGTCCGACCTTGACTTTGACCTTGCCTCGAAACGTCGACTGGTCGACCACTTCGGTCAGCTCGGCGCCCGGCACGCAGCCGACGACTTTGGTCACGTCCAGCAGGTAATCGAACACCTTGTCGGGGGCGGCGCCGACCTGAAAAGAATTCTCCAGTTGCATTTCCGGCCTAAAAGTAGCGCAATAGTGGGACACCACCAAGTAGCTGGGCCGTTCACCGCGCGGAGCACCCCGCGCGCGTCCTGGAGGGTAGGAGGGCTTATGAAGCACAAGGTCTCGACGACCGTCAACGGCCGTAAGCACGAGGATGAGGTCGAGCCGCGCCTCTTGCTCGTGCACTATCTGCGCGACAACCTGGGTCTGACCGGGACTCACATCGGCTGCGACACGAGCCAGTGCGGCGCGTGCACGATCCTCGTCGACGGCAAGGCCGTGAAGAGCTGCACGCTGTTCGCGGTCCAGGCCGAGGGCAAGAACCTTATGACGATCGAAGGCATGGCCAAAGACGGCGAGCTCCACCCGATCCAGCAGGCCTTCTGGGACGAGCACGGGCTGCAGTGTGGGTACTGCACTCCTGGCTTCATCATGGCCGCCGCCTACCTGTTGTCGACCAACCCGAATCCAAGCGACGAGGAGATCCGCAAGGGCCTCGAAGGCAACCTTTGCCGGTGCACCGGGTACGTCAACATCGTCAAGGCGGTGCAGAGCGCGGCCAAGACGATGAGCACCGCACCCGCGAAGAAGGCACCAGTCGCCGCCGGAGGCGAGTGAGATGGCGGTCACCCAGCTCATCGGCGCCAAGATCCATCGTCGTGAAGATCCGCGCCTGATCACCGGGCACGGCCACTACATCGACGATTTCGTGCGCACCGGCACGGCATATGCGGCTTTCGTGCGCAGTCCGTTTGCGCACGCCCGCATCAAGAGCATCGACATCACCGACGCCAGCAAGGCGGCGGGCGTCGTCGGCGTGTTCACGGCGCGCGACTTCAAGGGACAGCTCGCCGGCACTCATCCCGCGGCTCCCGCCTTCACCGCGGCCAAGAAGTACGTGCCCGAGCGCTATCCGATCGCCGAGCAAGAGGTCTGCTACCAGGGCGAGATCGTCGCCGCCGTCCTGGCCGAGTCCAGGGCGCAGGCGGCGGATGCCGCCAACATGATCCAGGTCGACTACGAGGAGCTGCCCGCGGTGATGAATCTCGAGAAGGCGCTCGAGCCGGGCAGCCCGAAGGTCCATTCCGACGGCCCGGACAACATCACCTGGGACATTCCGTACATCGGACCCGAAGCGACGGAAGCGGCCTTCAAAGAAGCCGACGTGGTGGTGAAGGAAAGGATTCTGCAAAACCGGCTGGCTCCCGTGCCGATGGAGCCGCGCGGCGTGATGGCCGAGTTCGAGAGGTTTGACAACAAGCTGACGATCTGGATGTCGAGCCAGAGCCCGCACTTCATCCGCCTGTTCGTATCGGGCTCCATGGGTCTCAAGGAGAGCCAGGTGCGGGTGATCTCGCCGGACGTAGGCGGCGGGTTCGGAGCCAAGATCAGCCCTTACCCGGAGGACTACCTCGTGCCGGCCCTATCTCGCATGGCCGAGCGGCCGGTCAAGTGGATCGAGACGCGGACCGAATCGATCCAGAACACGACGCATGGCCGCGGCCAGTTCTACGACGTCGAGGTGGCGGCGAAGAAGGATGGCACCTTGTCCGCCCTGCGCGTGACGCAGTACCTGGACGCCGGCGCGTATCACGGCACCTTCGGAGGCTTTCAGGCGGTCGCCTGCCTGATGGCGGGCGGCGCCTACAAGTGGCCGGGTGGAATCTCGGCGCGGACGATCGGCATCCTGACCAACCGCGTGCCGACCGATCCTTACCGCGGCGCGGGACGCCCTGAGGCGACCCACCTCGTCGAGCGCGTGGTCGACCTGGTGGCGCAGGAGCTGAAGATGGACCCGGTCGAGGTCCGCAAGAAGAACTTCATCCAGCCGAAGGAGTTTCCGTTCACGCAGCACTTCGGCCTCGTGATCGATTCGGGCGACTACGAGAAGGCTCTCGACAAGGCTCTGCACCTTGCCGGCTACGATGAGCTTCGCAAGAAGCAGGCGGAGATGCGCAAGCAGGGCCGCTACATGGGTATCGGGCTTTCCACATGGATCGAGCTCTGCGGGTTCGGCCCGAGCGCAGCGACCGCGCCCGCGACCGGCGGCATCGCGCTGGCCGAATCGGCGCAGGTTCGCGTGCTGCCGACCGGATCGGTCATCGTCTACACGGGCACACACGCCCACGGCCAGGGTCACGAGACGACGTTCAGCCAGATCGTCGCCGACCAGCTCGGGATGCCCATGGAGAACATCGAGGTCCGCCATGGCGACACGGCGGAGGGGACGGCATTCGGTTACGGGACGTACGGCAGCCGAAGCCTCGCGGTCGGCGGCGTCGCGGTGAGCAAGGCCACCGGCAAGGTGATCGACAAGGGCAAGAAGCTCGCCGCGCATCTGCTCGAGGCGGCGGAGGAAGACGTCGTATTCGAGCACGGCTCCTTCCACGTCAAAGGCTCGCCCGACAAGAGCAAGGCTTTTGGCGAGGTCGCTTTCGCGAGCTACGGAATGGGTTTGCCGGAAGGCATGGAGCAGGGCCTCGAGGCGGTCGCGTACTTCGACCCGCCCAACCTCGTGTGGCCTTTCGGCGCGCACGTGGCCGTGGTCGAGGTCGACGCCGAGACCGGCGCTCCGCAGCTGACGAAGTACGTCGCGGTGGATGACTGCGGAAACATCATCAACCCGATGATCGTGGACGGCCAGATCCACGGCGGCGTCGTGCAGGCGATCGCACAGGCACTTTACGAAGAAGTCGTTTACGACGACGACAACGGCCAGCTGAAGACTGGAACGCTGACGGATTACCTCGTTCCATCGGCAGGCGAGGTCCCGAATCCGTTCATCGTCGACAAGACGATCACGCCCTCGCCGACCAACGACCTTGGGGTGAAAGGCGTCGGTGAAGCGGGAACGATCGCGGCGAGCGCGGCCGTGATCAACGCCATCGTCGACGCTCTGAGTCCCTTCGGAATCACACATGTCGACATGCCCGCGACGCCAGACAAGCTCTGGCGGATGATGAAGGAGGCACGCAAGTGATCCCCGCCGCATTCGAATACTCCCGTGCCTCCTCGGTGGAGGAGGCATCGAAGCTGCTCAACAAGTACGGCGAGGACGCCAAGGTGCTGGCGGGGGGGCACAGCCTCATACCGCTCATGCGCCTGCGTCTGGCCCAGCCGGCGGCACTCGTCGACATCAACGGCATCAAGGAGCTCGACCACATCACCGAGCGCGGAGGCAAGCTGCACGTCGGCGCGCTGACGCGCCACGTCACGATCCAGAACTCTTCTGTGGTGAAGGACAAGCTGCCGCTGCTGGCGGAGATCGCCGGCGAGGTCGGTGACAACCAGGTCCGCAACATGGGCACCATGGGCGGCGTGATCGCACACGCCGACGCGGCGGGCGACTACCCGACGCTCGCGCTGATGCTGGACGCAGACATCGTCACCAACCAGCGAACCATTCCCGCGCGCGATTTCTTCAAGGACCTCTTCACCACGGCTCTCGGTCAGGACGAGGTCGTGACGGAGGTCGTGTTCCCGGTGGCCAACGGGCCGCACAAGTACGTCAAGTTCCGGCGCCGGCTGTTCGACTGGGCGATCGTCGGTGTGGCCGCGCAGAAGATGAACGGCGGTTGGCGGATCGGTCTGACCAATGTCGGACCGACACCGGTGAGGGCAAAGTCGGTCGAGGAGGCGCTGCACGGCGGCGCCAAACCCGAAGACGCCGCTCAGCACGCGTCGGACGGGCTCGAGCCCGCGGGCGACCTGCGCGCGTCGCCCGAGTACAAGAAGCATTTGGCCCGCGTGCTGACCAAGCGGGCGATAAACCAGGCAGAGGGACGCCAGTAAAGGCTCGGGGTGGCTCGGCTCTGACGCGCCGGGCCACCTCGTACTCTTTGTCACCGTGAACGACGCCTTCTCAATCGAAGAGGTGGAGCGCCGCTTGCGCGAGCGCCGCTACATCGGCGACCGCGCGCTGGCGACGTCGATCTTTCTCGCACTTCAGCTCCAGAAGCCTCTGTTCATCGAGGGCGAGGCCGGCGTGGGCAAGACCGAGGCCGCAAAAGTAATGGCCGACGTCCTCGGCGCGCGTCTGATCCGCCTGCAGTGCTACGAAGGCATCGACCTCGCGCACGCGGTGTACGAGTGGAACTACCCGCGCCAGCTGCTGCACATCCGCTTGATGGGTGAAGGTCAGGACCGCAAGCTCGCCGAGCGCGAGATCTTCAGCTCCGAATTTCTCCTGCGCCGTCCTTTGCTCGATGCGATAGACAACGACGACAAGACTCCGCCCGTGCTTTTGATCGACGAGATCGATCGCTCGGACGAAGAGTTCGAGGCGTTCCTCCTCGAGCTGCTGTCCGACTTTCAGGTCTCGATCCCCGAGATCGGGACGATCAAAGCGCGGCAGGTGCCGTTCGTCGTCATCACGTCAAACCGCACGCGCGAGGTGCACGACGCGCTCAAGCGCCGGTGCCTCTATCACTGGATCGACTACCCCGACCTCGACAAGGAGGTCGAGATCGTGCGCGCGCGGGCCCCCGAGGCCGCCGATGGCCTCGCGCGCGAGGTCGCCGCGCTCGTGCAGGGCTTGCGCGGCATGGACCTCTACAAGGTGCCGGGCGTGGCCGAGACGCTCGACTGGGCGCGTTCGCTGGCCGCGCTCGGCGCGACGCGGATCGACGCCAACCTCGTCAACGCGACGATGGGCGCCGCGCTGAAATACCAGGAGGACCTCGAGCGCGTCCGCGAGCAGGTGCCTGCGCTCGTGGAGAAAGCGCAGCGTGCCTGAGGTCGACCTACTCCCTCGACTCGGGGCGTTCGCGCGGCTGCTCCACGATGCGGGCCTCGAAGCCGGACCGCGCCGGCTGACG
This sequence comes from Candidatus Dormiibacterota bacterium, assembly GCA_035717165.1. Taxonomy (GTDB): domain Bacteria; phylum Chloroflexota; class Dormibacteria; order Dormibacterales; family Dormibacteraceae; genus 40CM-4-65-16. The sequence goes on along the minus strand of DASTIX010000068.1, from coordinate 30,186 downwards.
GACGCGACCCGCGCGCTCGGCCACATCGACATCGCGAATCGCGAAGACTTTCACAACTCGCTTCGTGCGGTGTTCGTCAGCCGCAAAGAGGACATCCCCACTTTTGAGGCGGCGTTCGACATCTTCTGGTCGCCGGCCGATCCGCGCGCGTCGGCCGGAATGATTCCCGGCCGCAGCCGGCCGCTGCCGCTGTCACCGGAGCGTGCGCAGCTGTGGGCGAACGCGCTCGGCCTCAATCAATCGGAGATGAATCGTCCCCAGGACCCGACCGAGTTCCCGGCCAGCTCGAGCGGCTACAGCTCCGAGGAGCTGCTGCGGCACAAGGACTTCGACGAGATGACCTGGCAGGAGACGGAGCAGGTGCGGCGGCTGCTCGAGCAGGCGCCGTGGCGCGTCGCCGAGCGCCGGACCCGAAGGCTCCGGCCATCCCGAGCGGGGAGGCTCGACCTGCGGCGTTCGTCGCGCCATGCGATCCGCTCCAGCGGCGAGCTGATGAAGTTGTTCCGTCGCAAGCCGAGGGTCCGCCGCCGGCCGCTGGTCCTGATCTGCGACGTCAGCGGCTCGATGGAGCGCTACTCGCGACTCCTGATGATCTTCGCTCACGCGATCGCGCGACGCGAGGACCTGGAGGCGTTTGTCTTCTCGACCCGGCTGACGCGGATCACGCGTCTGCTGCGCCATCGTGACCTCGATCGCGCGCTCGAGTCGGTGAGCAAAGGAGTGCACGACTTCAGCGGTGGCACGCGCATCGGTGATGCGCTCGGTGAGTTCAACCGCAAATGGGCGCGACGCGTGCTCGGGCATGGTGCGGTCGTGATCATCGTGAGCGACGGTTGGGACCGCGGCGACCCTTCGCACCTCGTCGCCGAGCTGATCCATCTGCGGCGGTCGTCACACCGATTGATCTGGCTGAACCCACTGCTCGGGTCAGAGGGTTACGAGCCGCTGACGCGCGGCATGGCCGCCGCGCTGCCGCACTGCGACGACTTCCTCGCGGCTCACAGCGTCGCCGCCCTGGAAGACCTGGGCGCGTTGCTGGCTTCTCTTGATTCGAGGAAATCGCGATGAAGGAAGTGCTCGACGAGCTCAACCAATGGACGCGCGACGGCGAGGACGTCGCGATCGCCACCGTCGTGGAGACGTGGGGTTCGAGCCCGAGACCTCTCGGGTCGAAGATGGTGGTCACTCGCTCGGGGAAGATGGCCGGCTCGGTTTCGAACGGCTGCATCGAGGGCGCCGTCTTCGAGGAAGCTCAGAAAGTGCTGAAGAGTCGCGAGGCGAGGATCGCGGCATTCGGAGTGAGCGACGACGTCGCATTCGGCGTGGGCCTCGCGTGCGGCGGCCACATCGAGGTCTTCATCCAGCCGCTCAACGACTCGCACAAAAAGCTGATCGCGATGCTCAACCGCAATGACGCGGCCACCCTTCGCACCAACCTCGCGTCCGGCGAGACCGACGTGAAGCGCGGCACGCCGTCGGGCACAGAGCTCGCGCGGCGCGACGGCGATGTTTTCGTCGAGCCGTTCCGCCGCCCGGCGCACCTCGCGATCATCGGCGCGATCCACATCGCCATCCCGCTGCACAGGCTCGCCAAGCTCATGGGCTACCGCGTGACCGTGATCGACGCCCGCGCGAAATTCGCGACGAAAGAGCGATTCCCGGAAGCGGACGAGATCATCGTCGCGTGGCCCGATGAGGCGATGGCGAAGATCGACGTCGACGCATCGACGTACGTCGTCATCCTCACGCACGACCCGAAATTCGACATCCCGGCCCTCCGATCGGTCCTGCACCGTGACGCCGGCTACATCGGCGCGATCGGCAGCCGCAAGACCAACGAGAAGAGAGTCGATGCGTTGCGCAAGGAGGGTTTTTCGGAAGAGGAGCTGGCCGAGGTCCATGGACCCATCGGCCTCGACCTGGGGAGCCGCGGAGCCGACGAGACCGCGCTCGGCATCCTCGCCGAGATCACTGCGGTGCGCTTCGGAGGCTCCGGAGTCTCTATGAAGGCTGTGCGCGCTTCTGCCTGAAGCGGCGCGCCTTGGCCCGGTTGCCACACGAGGCCATGCTGCACCAGCGGCTCGAGTGGTTCTTGGAGCGGTCGTAGAAAGCCCATCGACAGCCGTCGTCGGTGCAGAGCTTCAGCCGCTCCCAACCGTCGTCCTGCATGGCTGAGTAGAGAGCGGCGACGAGGCGACCCATAGCGCCGACCGGGCCGGTCGCCTCCGGTTCGAGCCTCGGCTTGCCATCACGCCCGAACCGCATCCGCAGGCGGCTCGCGCCCGCCGCTTCGTTCAGCGTGGCGACGTCGACGGGATAGACCTGGCGGCCGTTGTTGCCGCCGACGATCGCGCGCATGGCCTCCCTCAACGCAATCGCGTGCTTGAGGTCGGCTGCGTCGGCCGGCTCCCCCTCGCGCATCAGGCCGTTGGCGACGAGCCAGGCGGCCAGGGCGTCCGGGTCCCGTAGCTCTTCGGTCCCCGGGAGCACGTCGAGGGTGTTGACGAATGACTGGACCAGGCCCAGATCGCCCGTAGCCCTTTCCCGATCAGCCATCGAGATTCAGTCTATCCATAACCACATCATCGCGTATACAGGTTATAATAACTGCCATAAAGATATAGCCGGTTAGGAGGTCGACATGAACCCATACGCGAACGAAGAAGTGATGTGGCAGCGGCTGAAGGACATGCAGCGCGAGGCGGAGAACAGCAGGCTCTTCGCGCAGCGGACGCTGCCGAGGCTGCTGCTTCTCCTCGAGCGCGTGTGGCTTCTCGCCGGCCTGGCGATGCGCCGCGCTCCGCGGACTTCGGCCCGTTTCGTCAGGCGGCGAGCCGTCTGAGGACCGCGACCTGCTCGGCGTCGGGTCCGCCACCGGCGCCGGGCACCTCGAGGATGAAGGGCAGCTTTGCCAGTCGCGGCTCGTGGAGCAACGCCTTGAAGCCCTCTTCGCCGATCTGACCGTCGCCGATGTTGGCGTGGCGGTCGCGGTTGGAACCGAGACCCGTCACCGAGTCGTTGCAGTGGATCGCCTCGACACGCGACAGACCGATGACGCGGTCGAGCTCATCGATCGTCTTTTTCACCTCCGCGGCGCTGCGCTCGTCATAACCCGACGCGAACGCGTGGCAGGTGTCGAAGCAGACCGCGACGCGTTTGTCGTTGTCGACGGCGCTCAGCATTTGCGCGATCTCTTCGAACCGGGCGCCGACGCAACCTCCGAGCCCGGCGTTGTTCTCGATCAGCAACCGTGCCGATTTCGGATCTGCGCGCTCAAGCACGCGCTTCAAGTGCTCGGTGATCTGCGGCAACCGCGCCTCGAAACCGCCGCCTTTGTGCGAGCCGGTGTGGAAGATGACGCCGTTGATGCCCAGATCGTCTGCGGCCTTGAGGTAGCCGGCGAGCGTGCTCTCCGAGCGCGAGCGCAGCGTCGCGTCGTCGCCCGCGAGGTTGATCAGGTAGACGGCGTGGAAGTAGAACGGCGGACTCCCGTGTTTCGCCGTCGCCTCTTTGAACGTCGCGATCCGGTTCTCATCGAGCTTGGGCGACCCCCAGAAGCCGGGCGGCGTAGGGTGGACCTGTATGGCGTCCGCCCCCATCGCCCTGGCTCGTTCGTACGCCAGATGAAGACCGCCTGACGAGTCGACGTGTGCGCCAAGAATCGGCATTCAGGAGAGGGTAATTCCGGTCCCATCTGGCATGCTGACGGGCCTATGTCCGTCTTCGTCATGGGGGACCTCGACCTTCCCGTCCGCGGACGGACTTACCGCGAGCCCGAAGGTCTCCACTCGATGGTCGTCCGCGGCCGAGACCTCGATGCCGGCCTGCAGCACATCGTCTCGCGAGACGACTGCCGCTCGGTTGCGGTCGTCGGCCTGCCGGAGGAGGTGCCGGACCTCACACCGCTTGTGGGACGCCGCCTTTTGATCGTCGACGCCGACAGCGCCAAGCTGCGCGACTTCGCGGAAGTTGCGATTCGTGCAGGGATAGAGGTGGAGTGGGTGCGTGCGACACGACCGCCCTTCGAGCGACTCGCGGCGGCGCTGCTGCCGGTCGGTGGAATCGTGCTCGCCGCGGGTCAGAGCTCGCGCATGCCGGGCTCGCAGAAGCTGCTGCTCGACATCGACGGCGTGCCGATGGTTCGCCACGTGCTCGAAGCCGCGTCCGAGGGCGGCTGCCATCAAACGGTCGTCGTCTATGGCGAGGATGACGTGAAGCGCGCGGTCGACGGACGTGCAGAGCTCGCGTTCAATCGACGCGCGGACAGCGGCATGGCTTCGTCGCTCCAGGTCGGCTTGAAAGCGTTGCGACGCGAGGTCGAGGCCGCGATGGTCCTGCTCGGCGACCAGCCGCTGGTCGGCGCGCGCACGGTCGCGACCTTGCTTCGGGCGTGGCGGCGCGAGGGCTCGCGGCCGGCGGTGGCGGTCGCGCAGGGAGAGGATGGCTGGGCTCCTCCGGTCATCCTGTCTCGCGAGCTGTGGCCGCGGCTGTTCGAGCTGACAGGCGACGCCGGCGCCCGACAGGTGCTGCATGGCCGTCCGGAGCTGATCGACATCGTCCCCGCACCAGGCCGAGCCGATGACATCGACACGCCCGACGACTACGCGAAGATCGTCAGGCTCTTCCCGAGGAAGCGACCGCGGCAGAGGGCGTAGGATCTTTCTAGTGATCGCTCTATGAGTGATGACTTGAAGGGTTGGGTGCGTTCGGGCGAATACCAGGACCTCATCTACGAGACCTGGGACGGCATCGCCAAGATCACGATCAACCGACCTGAGGTTCGCAACGCTTTCCGGCCGACGACCGTGTTCGAGCTGGGCAAGGCGTTCGATGCGGCGCGCGACGATCCGAAGATCGGCGTCGTCATCCTCACCGGCGCGGGCACCGAAGCGTTCTGCTCCGGTGGCGATCAGCGGGTCCGTGGAGACGACGGCTACGTCGATCCGAAAGGAATCGGCCGGCTCAACATCCTCGACGTCCAGATCCAGATAAGGCGATTGCCCAAGCCGGTGATCGCGATGGTCGCGGGCTACGCGATCGGCGGCGGCCATGTCCTCCACGTGGTCTGTGACCTGACGATCGCAGCCGACAACGCGCGATTCGGACAGACGGGGCCAAAGGTCGGGAGCTTCGACGGGGGCTATGGATCGGGCTTGCTCGCGCGAATCGTCGGCCAGAAGAAGGCGCGGGAGATCTGGTTTTTGTGCGAGCAGTACGACGCGCATCAGGCGCTCGACATGGGCCTGGTGAACAAGGTCGTGCCGCTCGCCGACCTCGAGAAGGAGACGGTCGCGTGGTGCCGGCGGATGCTCGAGCTGAGTCCGCTTGCGCTGCGCATGATCAAGGCAGGCATGAACGCCGCCGACGACGGGCTCGCGGGCATTCAGCAGCTCGCGGGCGACGCGACTCTTCTCTTCTATATGAGCGAAGAGGCGCAGGAAGGGCGCGACGCTTACGTCCAGAAACGCAAGCCCAACTTCGCGAAGTTCCCGAAGCGGCCTTAGCGCCGCGCGCGTCTGGTGGTCGGCCGTGCGGCCGGCCACGCTTGCCGCTTCGGTCGCGCCAGTCTTGACGGGCACCGCGATCGCGGTGCACCAGGGCGGCGTCCGATGGGGCGCCGGATTTGGCGCACTCGTGGTCGGTGTCGCGATGCAGCTCGGCGTGAACTTCGCCAACGACTACTCCGACTTCGTCCGCGGTGCCGATGCCAAACGCACGGGGCCGCTGCGTGCGGCGTCATCGGGGATCGTCGCGCCGAACCAGGTCCGCGCGGCCGCCATCGGAGCGTTTGGCGTTGCGGGAATCGTTGGGCTGCTGCTGAGCCTCGCCGTCGACGTTCGGTTGCTGGTCGCCGGCGCCGCGTGCCTGCTGGCAGGCTGGCTCTACACCGGTGGTCCCAGGCCGTATGGATACCTCGGCCTCGGAGAGGTTTTCGTGTTCGTGTTCTTCGGCTTGATCGCGACCGCGGGGACGGTTTATGTCGAGACCGGCAGGGTCACGCCGCTCACGCTGCTGATGGGATGCGCGATGGGTTTCCTCGCCACCGCGATCCTCGTCCTCAACAACCTCCGAGACATCGAAACCGATGCCGCCGCCGGCAAGCGCACCCTCGCGACCCGCATCGGACGCGCGCGAACTCGGCAGCTGCTGATTGGACTTTTTGTCGCGGCCTTCGCGGCGGCCGTCATCGCTGCCTTCTTCGTGCCGTTTGCGCTGCTCGTGCTGCTTGCCCTACCCCTTGCGTGGTCGGCGGCGCAGGTCGCAATGACGACGGCCGATCCCCGCTCGCTGGTCACGGCGCTCAAGCGCGCCGCGATCACGGAGCTCGTCTATGCGCTCTTGTTCGCGTTCGCGATGCTGCTTTGAGCGAGGTGGTTCGCCAGCACGCGCGCGAACGCGTCAGGCCGTTCCTGGTGGACGGCATGTCCGGTGCGCAGAACGACTTCGACCTGGCCGTGAGGCACGCTCGCCGCAAGTCTGCGCGCCGAGGCGACGTAGCCGTGGTCGAGCTGCCCGGCGACGAAGGTGCAGGGCACGTTGACGCGCTGAAGGTCGTCCCACACCGGCTCCATCACCCCCGCGCCCATGCCGCGCAGCGAGCACGCAAGGCCGGCCACGTGATTCTGCAGGCGGTCGGCCCGCAGCTGGGCGACGTACCCCTCGCCGCGTCGCTGCAGGCCTGCGAAGAGAGGAAGCGAGCCCCAGTAGTCGACAAACGATTCGATACCTTCCTTCTCGATGCGCTGCGCCAGCGCGTCATCGCCCTGCCGGCGACCGGCGCGGGCGTCGTCGTCGAGGCCGGCGTGCGCACCGATCGTCACCAGAGACAGCAAGCGCTCGGGTCGCCGGGCCGCGACGTGCAGCGCGAGCCGGCCGCCCATCGAATAGCCCACGAGGTGCGTGCGCCCGACGTCGAGCTCCTCCCACAGCGCCACGAGGTCGTCGGTGCAGGCGTCCATGGAGCACGGAGCGCCGGCCCGCGTGACCGTCTGACCATGCCCGCGCAGGTCGGGCACGATCCACTTCCAGCCTTCCGGCATGTGCGAGATGAGCTCCCGCCAGCTCCGGCCGCTCTGGGTGAATCCATGGAGCAGCGTCACCGGCGCGCCTTCGCCGGCGACAAAGTAGCTCAGCCTGACGTCCCCACGCTCCAGAATCACGACTCGATCCGATGAGTGACGTTACTCAAGCGTTCGCGGCGACGTTCGTCGACGAGCTGGCCGCGCAAGGCGTCGAGTTCGCGTGCGTGTCGCCCGGCTCGCGATCCGCGCCGATCGCCATGGCGTTGCAGCGACATCCACGCATCAAAGTCCTCGTTCAGATCGACGAGCGATGCGGGTCTTTCTTTGCCGTAGGACTCGGAAAGGCGACCGGCAAGCCGGCGGTCGTGCTGTCGACATCCGGAACGGCCGCGGTCGAGTTTCACGCCGCGGTCGTCGAGGCGGCCTACTCGCGAACGCCGCTGATCGTCCTCACCGCCGACCGTCCGCCCGAGCTGCAGGGCGTCGGCGCGAACCAGGCGATCGACCAGCAGCACCTCTACGGCAATGCGCCTGTCTGGTTCTTCGATCCCGGCGTGCCTGTCGAGCTGCCCAACGCGTGGCGCATGTGGCGGCGCCTCGCTGCGCGGGCCGTCGCTGAAGCAGCGAGCGGGCCCGTGCATCTCAACCTGCCGTTTCGCGAACCGCTGGTCCCACCGCCCGGCCACATGCCCACGGCCCAGGGATCGTCGACTCTGCCGGCGACGACCGGCCGGTCCCTGCCCAGCCAGGCGCAGGTCGCCGCGCTGGCCTCTGCACTCCAGCGCGCGCAGCGGCCGCTCGTCGTCGTCGGTGCGATCCGTGACGGCGAACGGCTGGCGCCGGCGCTCCAACGCACGGGCCTGCCGATCCTTGCCGAGCCGACATCGCAGCTCCGGCGCGCCGAGACGGGCGCCGCAGTGGAGTCGTACGAGGCGTTGCTCCGCGCCGGCTGGTCGCTGCAGCACGGGCCTGACCTGGTCATCCGCCTTGGCGCCACGCCGACGTCGCGTGTCCTCAACCGATGGCTCGCCGCCGCGTCCGCACCGACGTTTCTCATCGACCCCGACCGCGGCTGGCGCGACGAGGACTACGTCGCCACGAACGTCATCGCATGCGATCCCCAGCCGCTGCTCGAGGCGCTCACGCCGGTCGATCGTTCGGCCTGGCGCGAGCAGTGGATCGCGGCCGGCAAGAAGGCCTCCGCCGCGATCGCCGCCACGATGGTTTCCACGCCGGTACACGAGGGACATGTCGTGCGTGCGCTGAGCGCACGGCTCCCCGATAACGGCCAGGTTTTCATCGGCTCGAGCATGCCGATCCGCGCGGCCGACAGCTTCTGGCCGCTCGCGCGCACCCAGCAGCGCTTCTTCGCCAACCGCGGCGCGAGCGGAATCGACGGCCTCGTGTCGAGCGGGCTCGGCGTCGCTACGGGACGCAATCCCGCGCCGACCGTGCTGCTGCTCGGCGACCTCTCGCTCTATCACGACATGAACGGCCTCTGGGCGCTCCAGCGCCATGGCATTCGGGCGACGCTCGTGGTTTGCGACAACAACGGCGGCGGGGTCTTCAACTTCTTGCCGCAGGCGGAGCACCAGGACGTGTTCGAAGAGATCTTCGCCACGCCGCTCGGTCTCGACCTGTCGCAGGTGGCTCGTCTATACGGTCTCGTCTACAGCCCGGTCTCGGACCGATCTGGCCTCGAGCCCGCGATCGCCGACGCGATCGCCGCTCCGACGCCGACGATGGTCGTCGTGCGATTTCGGCGTGAGGACAGCGTGAGCGGCCATCGCCTGTGCTGGGAGGCCGCGGCCTCAGCGCTGAAGAGCTAGCTGCTGCGCGATAGTCCGGACTAACACGCAATTCACGACGCCGCCACCCGCAGATAGTCCGGACTAACGCGTGATTGGGAGCGCTCAGTCCTCGAGCAGGAAGTCGAGCACGACCCGGTTGAACTCGTCCGGGTGCTCGAGGTTGGGGAGATGCGCCGCGTCGTGGATGACGACCTTGCGCGCGTGCGGGACCTTCTCCATGAGGATCTCTGCCGCGTCGAAGACCGGTGGGACGTCCTCGTCGCCGACCACGACCAGCGTCGGCGCGGTGATCTCGTGCAGGCGCTCGATAGCGGGCGGTGCAAGGTCATCAGTCGGGGCCTTCGTGAAGTCGACGCCGAAGTTCTTGCCGTTCATATCGAGAAACAGCTCACGGACCGCACCCTTGACGTAACCGTGCGGGCGGCGCGGCCCGTCCAGGAACAAGTGCATCTCTGCGAGGTTAAGCGCGTCGAGATCGCCGGCTTCATCAGCCGCGCGCACTTCGGCGAACACCTCTGGGTAGTTCTTCCCGAAGTGGGCGCCCCCGATCGAAGGTCCGACGACGACGAGCTTCGACAGCCTCTCCGCGTGCTGAATGGCGAAGTCCATCGCGATCGCGCTGCCCAGCGAGCAACCGACGAAATGCGCCGGTTTCAGACCGAGGTGATCGATCAACGCGAGCACGTCGGCGATCTCCGACCAGCGAACGTGCGGAAGCTCCGATTGACCGAATCCGCGCGTGTCCGGGCAGACCACGTCGAAGTGCTTGGCGAAATCCTTGAGCTGCGGCTGCCACATACGTGAATCGGCGATGCCCGCGTGCAGAAAGATGACGGGCATCCCCTCGCCCTCGCGCTCGTAATGAATCCGCGCGCCGTTGATAGTCGCTTCCATCAGACCAGAGCCGTGAGCAGCGCCTTGAACTTCAACTCGGTTTCCTCCAGTTCGCGAGCGGGATCGGAATCGGGCATCACGCCGACGCCGGCGTAGAGGCGCGCTCCGTCCTCCCACAGCAGGCCGCAGCGCAAGGCCACGGCGAACTCGCCGTCGCCGCGACCGTCGATCCATCCCACGGCGCCGGCGTACCAGCCGCGATCCATCGCTTCGAGCTCGTCGATCAGCGCGTCCGCGTTTGCGCGAGGCCATCCGCCGACCGCCGGCGTTGGATGCAGCGCCGCAGCAAGCGTCAACGCATCGGCTGCCGGGTCACGCAGCTCGGCGTCGACGCTCGTCGCGAGGTGCTGGATGTTCGTGAAGCGCACGACCTCCGGTCCTCGCGCGCTCACATGCGCGGCAAAAGGCTCGAGCGCGTCGACGACGAACCGCGAGACCACGCGATGCTCGCTGGCGTCCTTGTTGCTCGCGCTGAGGCTCCGCGCCAGACGCTCATCTTCGACATCGCTTGCACCACGTGCCACCGAGCCCGCCATCGGTTGGGCGAAACCGGCGCTGCCGGATCGTCGAATCAACAGCTCAGGCGACGCGCCGGCGAACGCGGTGCCGTCGGCTCCGGTGATGAGGTAGGTAAAGCACGACGGGTACGCGGTGCGGAGGCTGCGCACGACACTGCCCGCAGAAATCACGCCGTCACCGTGCGCGATCACTTCGCGCGCGAGCACGACTTTCTCCGCGGCGCCGGCGCGCAATCGCGCAGCAGCGGCTTCGACGGCTGCGGTCCAGGCGAATGGATTCCTGACCGATGTGACTTCGAGATGGCGCGCGGATGGAGCGCGGACGGCGGCCGGGCTGGCGTCGAGCAGCTCAGCGGCCCCTTGGGTCGCCGCGACAGCGAAGGTGCGACCGCGCTTGCGCATCACCGCCAGCGCCGGCATGCGCAGCAGCAGCGCGGGAAAGCCGGCCCAGGCGCCGCGAGGCTCGCGATCGGGTCGATACGCGAAACCGCCGACCGCGACCGCGTCCGGCGGGGCGATGCGCCGCCATAACCGCGCGGCCGCAAGGATGCGGTCCGTGCCCGCTTCGAAGTCGACGGTCTTGCCATCGGCGTCTTCGACCGCGACGCCGTCGCGCGCTGCGACGATGTCGAAGACCTTGCCGAGCGCCGCCACGCTCACGGCGTCGGGCATCGGCCTTTCGAGGAGCATGACCTCGCTTCCGCAATCGCGGGCAGCGGTGACAAGATCGACGAGGTCTGGTGTGCGGTCGAGCTCGTGCACTCGTACCGAGGTGGTGGTGATCAATCCCGCTTCTCGATGTGCTCACGCGCGGCGCGAAGCACGGTGCGCTCGAAGTGGTGGCGCACCAGGGTGCCGCTTGCCTCGAGCAGCTCGTTGAAGGTCTGCAGCAATCGCCGCTCCGCCGCCTCTGTCGCGCCGCCCTCGGACTGGATGCGCTCGCGCACGTAGCGGTCGAACAGGTCGACCGCCTGGCGCGCCGTGCGATCCACGGCCGCGGCGTGCTCTTTGCCGAGCTCCATCAACGCGCCGATCGGGACGCCGGCGGAAAGCAGCTTCATCCCAGCTGCGATCGCCTCGAGATCGTCGGCGGGGTAGAGGGGTTGTTCGCCACCCTCGATCGGGACCAGCAGCCCCGCCTGCTCGAGGTTGGCCAGCAGCGGTTCAGGAACGCCGCTCCGCTCGGCCAGCTCGGCTCGGGTCAGCGTCTGCGGCGCGGCGGGCCTGGTGACGGCCGCAACAAGCGCCTCGTCAGAATCCTCGAGCTCACCCGCGAGGAAACGCTGGATCACGGTGAGCGTGAAGCCCTGCTGCTGGAGCTCCTTGATCCGCTTCAAACGTTCGACGTGGGACTCGGCGTACCACGTGACCCGCCCATCGCGGCGGGGCGCCTCGAGAAGGCCTTTGCCCTGGTAGAACCGGATGGTGTCGACGGCCACGCCGGCCGTCCTCGCCAATTGTTCGATCCGGTACTCCATGAGTGTTTACTCTAACGATCGAATGGGCGGGGAGCGGCCCTCGGTTTGTCGCCGATATCAGGGTCCACCAGCCGCGAAAACCTCGGATTGGCGCGCATATCCGGAATGACCTCAGCCGGCGGTGTCCCAGTAATACATCCGGTCCAGCCAGCCGGGGTCGGCTCGGTACGCGCGGGCGAAAGCCTCGACCGAGTCGACGTAGTCGTAGCTGTTGTTGTAGTGCCAGATCGCGTTCGACATGTTGTACGGCGCGCCGTTGCGCTGGAGGTAGCGCGCGGCGGCAAGGATCGAGTCGTGCGGATCCATGATGTTTCCGCCCTGTCCGTACTCGGTCCACGTGCTGGGGAGGAACTGCATCGGACCTTCCGCGCCGGCCGACGACGGACCGTTGACCCGTCCGAACTTGCTCTCGATGAAGTTGATCGCCGCGAGGTAGCTGGCGTCGACGCCGTATCGCTGCTGGGCTTCGACGTAGAAGGCCCTCAGGCTGCTGAGCGGAGCGGCGTTGGCGTACGCCAGCGTGTAGTGCGGATTCACGAGGTAGTACTGGTCGATCCCGCCGAGGATGTACAGCGAGTGCAGGGCGGCGATCGAATCTTCCAGGGGCGCCCGGAGCTCGTTCGGCAGAAGCGGAATCACGCTCGATTCGACGTCCGCGTAGCCCGCGAGGTCGTACACCTGGCGCTGCTGCACGCGCGCCGCCTGGCGGAACTCGAACTGAGCTTCGGCGATGGCGATCTCGTGCCGCATGGTGTCCGCCAGCCCTGACGGTTGCTGGCCCGCGAGCGTGGAGAGGGAGTTGTTGGCATCGTCCATCGCCAGCTCGGCGGCGATGATTCGCGCGGCCTCGTGGTGTGCGTTAGGGCCTGCGCCTGGATCCTGCGCGAGCGCGGCGCGCGGCGCGAGCGCGACGAGCCCGACGACGAGGATCGACGAGACCCGGGCGATCAGGCTGACTGGGCCGCCTCGATCTTCATCGGTTCGAGCACGGGCGGCAGCGGAATCTCGGAGGGATAGGGGTCGGATGCGTCCGGCTCGCGCAGGCCGACGGAGTCGAGCAGGCCGCCGATCTCATCCCCGACCAGCTCGCCCTGAGCCATCAGCGCTTCGGCGGCGAGGTCGATGGCTTCCTTGTTGACGTACATCACGCGCCAGTCGTCGATGAACGCGGCACCGAGAACTTGCGCGATCGCCTGGCGTAATCGCCCGTCGCCGAGAGCGCGTCCCGCGGGACTCGATCCGGCGAGCTCGGTGTCGCCGAGCGTCGCGGCCACCGAGATGAGGTACTGACCGATGCTCACCGCCAATCGCGAGATGTGCGGGGGCAGCGGGTCCGGACCCATGCCCCACACGCCGATCATCATCGCCGCGAGCTGCGTCGACTGGATCAGGTCCATGCTTACGCCCGTCGAGTTCTCGCCGTAGAAGACGCGCTCGGAGGCGATTGCACCAAGCGTGTGTCGGAGGTTTCCCGCTTCATGCGAGCGGAAGTGGGAAAACTCCTCTTCCTTGTCGATCGCTTTGTGGTGTCCGAGAGAACCGGTGCGAGCCTTGATGGACAACCGCACCGACACCTGGTCGGGAGAGAAGAACCGCGCCGCGACGGCGTGGCCGAGCTCATGGCGTGCTACGGCGATCTTCTCGCGCTCGGTGTACTCGATCGGATGCGCAAGCCCGGCCTCGATGTTGCCCATGGCCTCGCGAAGGTCGCGCCACACGAACGCCTCCCGTCCGTCCTCGAAGGCGTACATCAGCGCGACCGACGTCGCCTGCTCGATCATCGCGGGGGAGTAGCCGTCGGTCACGCGCGCGAACTCGTCGCGCCGCGCCGGCGAGTCGAGCTCCGGGTCGTGCTTCTTCTTGGAGAAGTAGAGGTCAGCGATGTCCTTGCGGTCCTCTTTGGTGGGCATGCGGAAGATGATCTGGCGGCCGAAACGGCCTGGTCGCGTCACGGCTTCGTCAAGGACGTTCGGGCGGTTCGTGGCGCCTACGAAAAGGATGTTGTAGCGAGGCGCTCTCAGGATCGGGATACGCAGGGAAACGCTCGTCCCATTCGCGCCGATCTTGCGCGGGATGAAGAGGCCGTCGAGCGTGATGTTCACGAAGCGCCGGCCCATCTGCTTGAAATAGCCCGGGTTGTCGACGCCGTCCATCATCACGAGCAGCGTGTTGAGGCCGAGCTGGCCGCCACCGAACATCCCGCCGAGCCCGCCCATGCCGCCGCCGCCGCCCATGCCGCTCCGGCGGCTGCCGAGTGCGTCGAACTCGTCGATGAACACGATGCAGCCGCTCCAGCGCTTGGCGCGCTTCTTGGCGGCGCGCATCGTCATGAACACGTTGAGCGCGTCCATGCCGAGGAACATGCCCTGGAACGACGCGCCCGACGTGATGATGATCGGCACGTGCATCGACGACGCGATGCCCTTGGCGAGCATCGTCTTGCCCGTGCCAGGCGGTCCCACCATCAGCACGCCGCGCTCACGCTTGCCGCCGGCCTTGATGTAGTTGCGGCCCTGCTCCATCAACGTGAGGATCCGCCGCATCTCGCTGACGGCCGAGCTCTGGCCGCGAACGTCGTCGATCTTGACGTCGTAGTTCGCCTCACCCGGATCGACGTACTGGCGGCCCATGCGCCCGTAGATGAAGAACATGCCGAAGAAGATCAGGAAGTTCACGACCATCAGCGCGAGGACGTAGAAGAGTTGTGGAAGGACGACGCCGAGAAAGGCAGGTAGCGCGACGAGCGCATCGCCCGGTGCCAGCCCGAACAGGAGGGCTGCGCCGGCGAAGTACAGGAAGATCAGGAAGACCATCCAGAGCATCCGGCGCCAGAACAGTGCCCGGTTGGTCTCGACGGTGCGCTCGTCGGCGTTGTTCTCGGGAGCGATGCGCTCGCTGAGGACAAGCCAGCGCTTGAGGAGGGTCAGCAGCCCGCGACATATCACCATCACGATCAGCGCGTAGATGAGTGACCAGACAATGCCCGCCTGGAACACGATCAGCGCGAACGCAAAGGCGGACGCGCCGGTGAACAGGGTGAAGATCCAGAAGATGATCACGGCGGAAGCCAGACCACTATACGGGGTGGGGTTCTAAGGAACTACTTGCGATTCGGGCTCCCTGTGGAGCGCGATCAGGACCACCAGGGCGATGCCCATGGCGATGAGAATGTCACCCGGGCTGTAGGCCTCGGGGAAGGGTCCGAGCGAGAGCCAGTCGCCAAGGAAGCCAAGATGCGAATCGGGGCCGAGAACCGTGTACTGCCCCAGGTGTCCGCGCTCGATCAGAACGCCGCCCAGCTGCCGCGCCGCGAGCGTCGGATCGACCGGCATGCGGCCATTGTTGGCGAGGACCACGAGCAGGTTGAGCGCGCCCCCGATCGTCACGAGCCAGATCCCCGGAAGAAGCTTCAGATGCCATGCCGTCCACAGCACGATCAGCGCAAGTGAAGCCGCGTACGCGTATTGCGCCCCTTCGACGCTTCGCAGCGGTGTGAACACGAGCACGTAGCGCAGCAATATCGCGACCAAAAGAAGCCAGGGTTGGCGGAACTTCAAGCGGGCGAGGTTCGTCAAACGGCCGCCGCCCGCGAGCCCGAGCAACAGGCCGAACGCGATTGCGATCAGAAACAGCACAGCGGTGTAGCGGCGCTATTCGGCAGCGAGGCGCGAGGCTGCTCCGGCGAGGACCTTGACGCCGACGGGCAGCGCGGCTTCGTCGATGCGAAACGTCGGCGAGTGATGCGCAGGCGTCGTGTCGCCCTCGGGTCGGGCTCCGAGCATGAAGTAGCAACCGGGGATGCGGGTCAAGAACTCGGCGACGTCATCGCTGACCGTGAGCGGACGGCCGAGGAGGTTGGCGTCGTCACCGATGAGCTCACGTCCCACGTCCATCACCGTCCGCGTGACGTTCGGTTCGTTCATCAAGGGCACTGTTCCGTGCACCAAGTCGACGTTGCTCTTGACCTCGAACTCGCTTTCGGTTTCGTGCAGAAGGTCGTGCAGGCGCTCGAGCGCCTGCTCGCGCAGCGAGTCGTCGAAAGTCCGAAGGCTGCCCTGCACCAGCACGCCGCGCGGCACGACGTTCCACGCTCCGTCGCTCGCGATGTTGCCGACCGTGGTGTGGCACTGGACACCGTCGTGCTCGAGCCCTTCCACGACGGTGTGCAGTCGCTCGACGAAGAACGCCTGCGCGGCGAGGACGTTGCCGCGACGTCCCATCAACCCACCGTGTCCGCCCGGACCTTGGAACGTGACGTCGAATGCGTCCGAGCCGGACCACATGAGTCCGGGTCGCGTGATGACATGGCCCGACGGCAGGAAGCTCATGACGTGCAGGCCGATGACCGAGTCGGGGTGATGCTCGTCGAGAAGCCCGCGGCCGATCATCGCCTTGGCGCCCTCGACGATCTCTTCCGCGGGCTGGAAGACGAAGAGGTATTTGCCGCTGACGTCCCAGATGCGGTCGATCAGCGTGCGGACGACGCCGATCATGATCGCCATGTGCGCGTCGTGCCCACACGCGTGCATGCGGCCGTCGATGCGCGAGTGAAAGTCGACGCCTGATTCCTCGTGGATCGGCAGCGCGTCGATGTCCGCACGAAGCATCACGGTCTTTCCCGCCCGGCCGGTGTCGAGCATCGCGACTGCACCCGTTTCGGTCGGTGAGGTCTTCAGGTCGAGACCGAGCTCGCGCAGCCTCTCCTTCAGATAGTTGGTGGTTTCGTGCTCGCTGAAGCTGACCTCGGGATGCTTGTGGAAATACCGGCGCAGATCCACGACGTCGTCGAGGACGGACTTGCTCGGTAGGGGCGTGGTCGCGTGATCGTCAGCCATGGATGGCGACGAGACTGTAACCGCGCGCCGACGCGTGGACGAAGGTTGCACCAAGTCCAGGCTCGAGCTCGTCCAGGCGCCGGCGAAGGGTGAGCAGGGCCGAATGGACGGTCGAATGCGCGGCATTGTTCCGGAACAGGCCGGCCTGGATGAGGTCGCGCGCGGTCGCGGGCTTCGAGCCCTGCGCGAGAAAGAGGACGAGCGCGGCCTGCTGCTGCGTCAAGCGCACTTCGCGCTCATCCATGCGCACGACGCGCCGTGTCGGGTCGAACTCGAGCTTGCCGAACCGGTACGTGCCGGGCCGTCCGGTCCCTCGCTCGACGAGGCGCGCGGCGAGGTCGGAGTAGATGTGCGCCATCGGTACGTTTCCTTTGACGAAGTACGAGCTCGCCCCGAGCTCGTAGGCGCGACGGATGGATGCCGAGTTGACCTGCGCGGCCGAGAGCACGATGACCGGAAGGCCCGGATGGTGCTGGCGGATCCATGTCAGCAGCTCAAACCCGGAATCTTCTTGCTCGTCGAGCACGAGGTCCAGGAGCACGGCGGCGACACGCTCGTGCTCGAGCACATCCTGCGCCTGCGGAACCGAGGCGGCTACGGATGGCCGGTAACCGAGATCATGAAGGTCGATCCGCAGCTGCTGGAGCATCGCGGCCTCGTCCTCGACGACCAAAACCGCCGACCCCAACACGTCGGCGGGCCGGTAAACTTCCAGCCCTGGCGGCAGGGGAGGGAGGCGGATCTCGCGCCTCACTCCAGTGGCCGTTTCGCGTCGGATCATTGGGTTTTCCAAGAGGTGGTCTATATTACTTTTAACCAAAATTCACGTCGCTAGAATGCGCGAATACACCGGGCGTTCCGCATACTTCTACACGGACCTGGTACGGATTGGAAAAACAAAGGGGTAAATTGGGGATGACATGGCGTTTTAAGGTCCAGGGTGTGGTCATCGCGATCCTTGTGCTGGCGGCACTGGCCATGGCGGTCGGCGCGCAGTACACGGACGGCTTCGACACAAGCGCTCTCTGGGGCTGGTAAACAACTAGGACTCTGGGTCCCGGCGCTCGCGTGAGCGCCGGATAGCGACGGGCAGAAGCGCGTACAGATCTGCCCGGTCGACGGCTTTGCTCATGTATCCGACCACGTCCGGGTCATCGGTCCCGGACGGGAAGACCGGGTAGGCCGTGTAGAAGATCACGGGCACCTTCTGCCCGCGTGAGCGCAGCTCGTTCAGCAATCCCCAGCCGTCCATCGGCTCGGGCAGCATCAGGTCGATGATCGCCACCTCCGGCCGGTCGGCCTGGGCGCGGACCAACGCCTGGTCGGCGTCCTCCGCGATGGACACCTTGTAGCCAAGCATCTTCAGGTCGGTTTCCAGGATCACCCGCCACGCCCTCTCGTCGTCCACGACGAGCACGGTGGAACCACGCAATTCCTCGGGAGTGGGGGCGATTGGCTTTGGCGGTGTGAAGGGCACGCGACTTCTGGCGCAGTATATCGGTGCGCAATGGCCACCTCCGCGCGTCGTAACCCCGCCTCGCGGCGTCACCCGGCTGTGACCCCTCGACCCACCGGTCGTCCCGCGCCGATGCCCCAGCCGCGCGTGCTCGGCAAGTCCGGGCCGTCGGTCAACGCACTTCTCCACGAGCTCGGCACATGCGTCACCGAGGCCGACCTCGTGCAGGTCCTCTACCGCGGGCTCCAGAAGAAGTACGGCTACGGAGCGATCAACCTCCAGATCGTCGAGCGCGAGGGCTACTACCACTCCCTGGCGGTCGACGCCGGCGTGCTCCAGGACATGATCCGCCGGCCCATCAAGGAATCGACCTACGCCCGGCAATTCACGAACCCCAAGACGACGGTCGTGCCCATCGAGTCGAACCTCCAGCTCGTGAAGGGCCGCGGCCCGGCGGCGCGAACTCGAAGCAAGGTCGCCATCTGGGTGCCGATCAAGCACCAGGGCGAGCTGATCGGAAGCGTGATCTATCACACCTACCGCAAGCGTCGCGTTCCGCCCACGGAGATCGAGTTCCTCGAAGAGGTGCATCGGCGGCTCGGCGTCCTCCTCGCCAATGCATCGCTCAACGAGCTGACGCGCAACCAGGCCCGCCGCCTGCAGGCGCTGAACATCATCGCCCGCGCGATGACCTCGACCCTCGACCAGACCAGCGTGCTCGCCGGGCTTTACGACACGCTGCGCGAGCTGCTGCCGGTCGACGCGCTGGAGATCGTGGTTCTCCAGGACGGAAGCGACCGCGTCCGCTACATGCACGCGTCGGGCGAATCCAAGCCGAGCAGCCGCTGGCTCCCGGTCAAGTCGCCGCTCGCCACGACCGCCCGTGAGGTGGCCGAAGAGAGCAAGCCGCGTCTGGTGCACTACCCGCACTCGGCGGTCTGGGTGACGCTCAAGGAAGGAGGTTCCGCAAGGGGCGCGCTCGGCATCACGAGCTCGCGGCCCTACGCCTACGAGGACTCGACCGCCGCATTCCTCGAGCTCGTCTCGGACGAAGTCTCGCTCGCCCTGCGCAACGCCCGCAGCTACGAGGCGATCGAGGACCAGCGCCGGCGACTCGAGATCGTGAGCGCGATCGGCCGCCGGCTTGCCTCCAGCCTCGACCGCTGGTCGATCATGCGCACCCTCCGTGAGGAGCTGGGGACGTTCTTGAACTTCGACGGTTTCATCCTCGCGACGATCACCCAGTCCGCCGAAGGCCCGGTCGCCGAGGGATACCAGTACGTCGGCGGCGTGGAAGAGGTCGTGCCGCCAGTCCCGCTGGCCGTGACCGGACCGTCGCGCGAGGCCTACGAGACCGGCAAGCCCGTGCTCGTGCGCCGGTCGCCGTGGGCGCGATCGTTCGAAGGCAAGGCGCTCGAGCGCGAGGTATGGACGGTCGGCCAGGGCGCGGCCATCTTCGTGT
Source organism: Candidatus Dormiibacterota bacterium (assembly GCA_035717165.1). GTDB lineage: Bacteria > Chloroflexota > Dormibacteria > Dormibacterales > Dormibacteraceae > 40CM-4-65-16. The sequence goes on along the minus strand of DASTIX010000068.1, from coordinate 10,710 downwards.
CCGGGCCGCCTTCCGACCGCCGTCGCGTGTCGCGATCCTTCGTCTGGGTGCCGGTCGTGAGCGGCGATCACATCACCGCTCTGCTGTCGCTCCAGTCATATACCGAGGCCGCCTTCGACGACTGGCACGTGAAGCTGCTGCAGGACATTGCGGCGCACGTGAGCCTGGCCCTTGCCAACGCCGAGCACTTCGCGCAGGCGCAGACCGAGCGCGCGCGCCTGGAGGCCCTTCACCTCCTGGAGATGGGCGTGGCGGCCTCGTCGGACGAGCGCCAGCTGGCCGAGGCGGTGTTCTCCGTCGTCGGCGACTACCTCGGCTCGACGCACATGGTCCTGGCGTACGTCGACGTCGCCGGACTCGTGGCTGGATTCGCCGGACAGCGGGACGAGCCCGCAAGTCCGATCGGTCCGGTGCCGATCGATGACGCGCCCTTCTTCCGCCGGATGATCGAAGGCGGGGGCACGGTGAGCGACGTCTCCGGCGACGTGCCGGCCGACGTCGGCGGACCAATTGGCAGCTACATCTTCACCCGCAGCCCAAGCCACGTGGTGTGGGCGCCGATCACCCAGGACGATCGCGTCGTCGCGGGCCTGGTCGTGATGCGCAACGACGGCGCGCGCTTCCTCGCGACGCATCTGAAGCTGCTCGAGGCCGCCATGCCGGTCGTCGGCATCGCGCTGCGCACCATGCGCCTGCACCACGCCAACGAGCTCGCGCTCGCGCAGTCCGTGCGCATCCAGGAGCTCGCCGCGCTCGCGGGTCACGAGCTCATGAGCGTCGTCGCCAACATCGCCGACCAGGCGCGCACCATGCTCGAGGCGGCTGGCGCCGCGTGTTGGGCATTCGACACCGAAGGTCGTGTGACGGCGACCCGCAGCAGCGGCGACGCCGCCGCCGAGGACGTTCTCGGCTGGGCGGGGTTGAGCGGCGATGAACGCGTAGCTCCCTCCGGGATCGTCAGCGGCAAAGCGCACGACTATGCGTGGAACCTCATCCCACTCTGGTACGGCGACCGGCTGGTCGGCGCCATCGGAGCGGTGCATACGTCGACGCTGGTCGCCGAGCCAAGCGCCGCCGCGCTCGACTTCGCCCGCCACGCGGCGGTGGCCATCGAGAACGCCCGGCTGGTGGCGGAGACGCGCGGCCGCATCCGCACTCTCGAGGCGGTGGCGGCGTTCACGGAGCTCACGCCGACCGAGCCGGACCGCGCTCGGTCGGAAATGGCGATGCTCGTCAGCCGCGCTCTTGCCGGATCGCAAGGCGAGCTGTGGCTCCTCGAAGATGGCGAGCTCGTCCGTCGCTCGGACAACGGCGAGATGGCGCCACGCGTGCCGGTCAGCGACAGCACCCAGCTGCTTCGGGCGCTGACGTCCTCGGCCGGCGGCCGCCGCCTGCGCGCCCTCCTCGACCTCGTGGGCGCACCGCAGGATGCGTTCGCGATCCCGATCCAGGTCGAGGGTCGGTTTGCCGGGCTCCTGGTCGCGCGGATGACCGCCGGCGCCGCCGAGACGCGACGGCTCGCGGCCGTTCTTGCCGGCCAGGCGGCGGTGCTGCTCGGCCAGCTCGAGCTCGTCGACGCTCTCGACCGCGAGCGGCGGATGATGAACGCGATCCTCCGGCACTCGCCGGTCGGCGTGATGCTCGAGGACGCGGGCGGCCGCATCGTCTACGCCAACCCGGAGATCGAAGCGATATACAGCCTGCAGGCCTCGGAGATGCCGGGCCGCAAACCGGAGGAGATCTACGCGGCCGCGGGCGCGGTCCAGGCCGAGGAGGGCGAATCCGACGCCACCCTCGAGCTGCGCATGAAGGACCCGGACCGGACGGTGCACGTCCGGCGCGTCGTGATCCCCGGACTCGAGGGGGAGCCGGCCGGTGTGCTGACCCTCCACGAGGACGTGACGGCACAGCGGCAGGCGCTCGAGGCCAAGGACCTGATGCTCCGCGCGATCGGTCACGAGGTGCGGAGCCCCGCGGCGGCGATGAAGAACACGCTCGCCGGCATCATGCAGTGGGAGGACACGATCGACGCGACCGGCCGCCGCTCGCTGCTGCAGGAGGCGTACGAGTCGTCGGACCGGCTTCTCAGCCTGGTCGAGAGCCAGCTGATCATCGCCAAGCTCGAGACCCGGCATTTCGAGCCGACGCCCGAGCCGGTCGACCTCGTGTCGGCGCTCAACGGCGTGCTCACCGTGCTCACGCACCGCTACGCGGACCGCACCGCGGCTGTGAATGTCAACCTGCCCGACGGCCTGCCGCCCGCGTTCTGCGAGCCGGCCCACCTCGGGCAGGTGCTGACGAACTTGATCGGAAACGCCCTCGAGTACACGATGGGGCGCGTCCAGGTCGAGGCGCGGCAGGTGCAGCGCGGCTGGCTCGAGGTGACGGTCGCGGACAACGGCCAGGGGTTGCCCGCGGCGACGCTCGAGACGGTGTTCGAGAAGACCGGGCCTGCCGGGCGCAGCCGCTCTCAAGGCGGACTGGGGCTCGGGCTCTACCTCTGCCGGCTGGTGGTCGAGCGCTCCTTCGGCGGAAGGATCTGGGTCGCCGCCAGCGACCGTCGAGGCACGACATTCCGATTCACCGTTCCCGCGAGGATTCGGACGTAGCCGCCGTTAGCTCCGATATGGACACCGGCCCGATGTGGGTCCGCGTGGGTGGGGGCATGGAGTCGGTTCCGGACCATCAGAGGTACGGGCCGGCCGACATCGACTTCCCGCCGCCAGGAGGGCCGTGGAAGCCGCTCGTCCTCAACGGCCGCCTCGTCGGCTGGGCCGAGGAATCGGGGCTGAAAGTCGCGCGACGTTCGGCAGAGCTCGGACAGCGGCTCGTCGACGAGCAGCGGGACTACCTGCTCGGCCGGCTCGGGCACAAACTGCGGTCGTCCGTGCTCGCGCTTCAGGAGTCGGCGCGCCAGGCCGCGTTCGGGCGGCCGGAGATGCTCGAGGGGATCTTCGAGCAGGCCCTGGAGGTTGGGCGCCGCGCAGCCGGTCTGGAGGCGGCCGCCATCGAGCCCAAGGACCATGCGCGCGGCGTCGTCCTGGGCGCGGTGCTCAACCTCGCCCTGCCGGCGGCTGCGCGCGCCGTCCCGGCCGACGCGGTGGTCATCGGCTCGGAGCCCGTTCTCGTGGAGGCGTTCACCCGCGTGCGCGACTGGCTCGGTGACTCGCTCAGCGTCTCGGCCGAGCAGTGCGGGTCGTGGTGGAAGGTCCGCGTCGCCGCGACGGCGGAGCGACTGCACTCCGCGGTGCCGGAGCTCGGCGAGCCGCTGGTGCGGCTGATCGTCGACACCCATCTCGACGGCTGGCTCGACGCGAGCGCTCCGAACGTCGCCAACATCTACCTCCCCGCCTACCGCATTCATTGACGGAGGTCTCCCGAGTCGTCGCCCCAAACCCGGGGCCCTACACCGGGCCGGGGACGAACACCTGGATTCTCGACGCCGGCCCGGTGGTCGCCGTCATCGACCCCGGACCGGACGACGACTCGCATCTCGCCGCGCTCGAGCGCCGCCTCCAGGGCAGAACCGTCGGGGTCGTTCTGGTCACGCATTCGCATCCCGACCATCTGCCCCTTGCCGAACGATTCGCCCGCCCACACGGCGCGTCGGTGCGGCGGTATCCCGAGCTTGGCGACGATGACGTCATCCGCGCGGGCAATGTCAGCATCAGGGCGCTGCACACGCCTGGCCACAGCGCGGACCACCTGTGCTTTCTGCTGGCGGAGGACCGCGTGATCTTCACCGGCGACCTGATCCTCGGCCAGGGCAGCTCGATGGTCACGTATCCGGAAGGCGACGTCGCGGCATACCTCCGCTCGCTCGATCGCCTGGCGGCGCTCGAGCCGCGCTGGCTCTTTCCCGGGCACTGGGATCCCGTGACCGACGCGATGGGGAAGATCGCTGAGTACCGCAGCCACCGCCTCGAGCGGGAGGCGCAGATCCTCGCGGAGGTGCGTCGCGGGCGCGGCTCCGCCGCGGAGTTGACGCGACGCGTGTACGGCGACCTCGACGACAAGCTGATGATCGCGGCGGAGATGACCCTGCGCGCGCATCTGAAAAAGCTCGTCGACGATGGACTGGTCCACGAGCGTGCGGAGGTCTACGAACCCGCCGGTAACCTTTAGCGCGTGACCCCCATCCTTTCTCTGTCCGCGGCCGAGCTCGAGCGCTGGCTCGCGGAGCACGACGCCCCCGCGTATCGCCGTCAGCAGATCTGGTCGTGGCTTGCGCGCGGCGCCCAGAGCTTCGACGAGATGCGCGACCTGCCGAAGTCATTGCGTTCCGCGCTGGCAGAAGAGTTCGGGCTTACGTCGTTGAAGCCGATCGCGGTCTCGCAGGCGGACCGCGGTCTCACGACCAAGACCCTCTACGGGCTGGACGGTGGTCACTCCGTGGAGGCGGTCGTGATGCGTTATTCCGACCGCACGACGCTCTGCATCTCGTCGCAGGCTGGATGTCCCGTCGGATGCCCCTTCTGCGCGACCGGGAAGTTTCCTTTCGGCCGCAACCTCAAGGCGCACGAGATAGTCGAGCAGGCGATCGATGCGCAGCGATTGCTCGCGACCGAGGGACGGCGGCTGTCGCATGTCGTGTTCATGGGCATGGGCGAGCCGATGGCCAACTACAAGGCGGTCGTCGAGTCGGTGCGTCGCCTCGCGGATCCGGATCTTCTCGGCATCAGCCCACGCCGGATCGTCGTCTCGACGAGCGGGATGATCCCGCGGATAGAGCAGCTCTCGGAGGAGAAGATTCCCGTGACGCTGGCGATCTCGCTGCACGCGGCGCGCGACGAGCTGCGCGACGTGCTCGTGCCGATCAACCGCAAGTACCCCGTGCGAGATCTGGTCGAGGCCGCGCAGGCGTATGCGCAGAAGACCGGGCGTCGTGTGAGCTATGAGTGGGTGATGCTCGCCGGCGTCAACGACACCGCGCGCGACGCCCACGAGCTGGGCGCGCTGCTGCGCGGCAAGCTGGCGCACGTCAACCTGATCCCGTTCAATCCGGTCGACGACACGCCCTACAAGGCGCCCGATCGGAATTCGATTCGCGAGTTTCGCGAGATGGTCGAGGCGCAGGGACTCAACGTGACCGTGCGCGACACACGTGGACGCGAAGCCGACGCCGCGTGCGGCCAGCTCCATGAGCGCGTGATGCGCAGCAAAATTCCGGCCTAGAAATGCGTTTTTCTGGCGGCCGGGCTTTGCCCGGCCGCGACCCGCGTGGCTACCGGCCTCCAAGACACTGCATCGCGTGACAGCTCGGCACACGCAGTCAAGTCCGGAGGGGGTTCGCGGCGCGAATCCAGCGCGTAATACCGAGGAATTTCGTTCACTGCGGGGCGCTGTTGAGCGCCGCGACGTAGGGGGAACCTGGAAAGGTTCCCCCTGCGACTGAAATTGCTTTACGCCGGGACCTCCGGCTTCAGCTACGCCAACTGGAAAGGCAAGTTCTATCCGGCCTCGCTTTCGGGCGCGAGGATGCTCGCCTATTACGCCGAGCGCCTCAACGGCGTCGAGCTCAACGGCAGCTTCTACCGGACACCGCCCGAAACCGCGATGCAGAAATGGGCGAGCCAGGTCCCGCCGGGATTTCGGTTCTGCATGAAGGCCAACCGCGGGCTGACGTACTCCGCTGACAGCTTCGATCGGGTCGGCCTCGCGCGCATCTTCAGCGATCGGATCACGCCACTGGCGGAAAAGTTAGGACCAGTGTTGCTGCAGTTTCCGCCGGCGAGGCAGAAGAACCTGCAGCTGCTCGACGCCCTTCTCAGCGCTGTCCGGTGGCCCGTCGCGGCGGAGTTTCGTCACGCGTCGTGGTTCGACGCCGACACGTATGAAGTGCTGCGCGAACATGGGGCTGCGCTCGTGGTCACCGACGAGGAGAAGTGGCCTCGAGCGCCGCAGGTCGAGGTCAGCTCGATCGCTTACTTTCGCTTGCGGCGGAGTTATCGCGGCGCTTCGTTGCGCTCGTGGGTCGAGGAGCTGAAGTCGGCTCTGGCGTCTCATCAGGAAGTGCATGTGTACTTCCGTCATGACCCGCAATCGCCGGCGCTGGCGCAGCGCGTCTTGAAGCTAGCCGGAAAAGAATCGGTATTGCGATGAGCGCGACGACGACCATCAGCAAGGACGCGATCTGCGCCTGCCGCAGGCCGAAAGCGATCTCCGTGTCCAGCCGGAAGTAGCTGAGGAAGAAGCGGCCGAAGGCGTAGAGCCCGAAGTACGTCAGCCCGAGCACTCCGTCCGGCACCCGCTGCTTCAACCGCTGATGGAACGGCAGAATCGCGCCCAGGATCAGAAGGCAGAGCACCATCTCGTACGCGACCTCGGGATGAACGACTCGACCGGGCTGCCCGAGCGTGTACTGGTTGACGTACTCGACGCCCCACGGCACGTTGGTCGGCGAGCCGTGGTGCTCGCCATTGATCACGTCGCCGATGCGACCGATCGCGAGGCCGATCATGGCGCCGGCGCCGCCGGCGTCGAGGATTTTCCAGAACGAGTAGTGCGCGCGGCGCGACCACACATAGACGCCGAGCATCGCTCCGAACAGGCCGCCCCACTGGCTGATGCCGCCTTCGTTCAGCGCGAAGATGCGAAGCAGCTGGCCGCCCCTCGAAGGGTCGAAGATGCGCCAGTTCTCCCACACGTAAAGAAGACGCGCGCCGATCAGGCCGAGCGCGACCATCCATGCGAGGCCATCGCCCGTGCCCTTGAGGTCGGGGATGTCCTTCTCGAGCAGCCAGAACCCGATGCGCGCGGCGGCGATGATGCCGAGCACCGAGAACACGCCGTGCCACGTGAGGAGGATCGGGCCGAGCCGCGCGATGTTCGGGTCGAGGTCGATGACGATGGTGAGCGGCATCTATGCCGTGACTCTGGTCGCGCGCTCGAGACGCGACAAAGCGACGTCTTTCGGCAGAAGCCCGAAGCAGAAGTGGATCGGCAGCGCGACCTTCTTCCCGGTCAGCGCATCACGCAGCGGCGTGTAGAACTTGCCTTTGCCCACTCCTGAATCGGCTACCGCCGACTCGAGTGCCGCTTCGATCGCCTCCGGCTCCCACTCCACGTCTCGGACCGCGTCGATCGCTCTCCTGACGCGCTGCGCCGCGTCCGCATCCAGCGCAGGCACCGCCGGATCGGTCCACAGGAAGTCGAGGTAGTCGATCGCCTGCGCGAGCTTGTGCAGGCGCGTCTGGAGCGCGGGCACCGCCTTCCGCAGCGTCGCCTCGTCGACCTGGGGCACGAACGACTTCAGGCGTTCGGTCAGCTCCTCGACGCTGAGCTTGCGGATGTACTCGCCGTTGAGCCAGTTGAGCTTCTCCCAGTCGAAGCGAGCCCCCGCGTGCTGCACCCTCTCGAAAGAGAAGGCGCGCTCGAGATCTGCAAGCGTGAACAGCTCCTGCTCGGTGCCCGGATTCCAGCCGAGCAGCGCGAGGTAATTGATGAGCGCCTCCGGCAGATAGCCGAGGTCGCGAAAGAGCATGAGATTGCTTTCGGGGTGCTTGCGCTTGGACAGCTTCGATCCGTCGGGCGCCAGGATCAGCGGCATGTGCGCGTATGCCTCGGGTCTGTCGTAACCGAGCGCGTCGATGAGCATCAGCTGATACGGCGTGTTCGACAGGTGCTCCTCGCCGCGGATCACGTGCGTGATCTTCATGAGCGCGTCGTCCACCGGGCTGGCGAACTGATACGTCGGGTAGCCGTCGGACTTGACGATGATGAAATCGCCGATCAGCTTGGAGTCGAAGCGCATCTCGCCGCGGACCATGTCGGTGAACACGACATCACCACCGGGAACGTGAAAACGCACGGCAAATTCGGTACGTCCCTCGGGCGGGTTGTTCAGACAGCGGCGGGAGTACTTGTAGGGCCGCTTCTGCGCCTGCGCCTCGCGCCGTTCCGCGTCCAGCTCCTCGGCTGTGCAGTAGCAGCGATACGCCTTTCCGCTCGCGAGCAGCTTGGCCGCCTCTTCCTTGTAGATCTCGAGTCGCTCCGACTGGCGGAGGGGTCCTTCGTCCCAATCGAGTCCGAGCCAGCGCAGGCTTTCGTCGATGAGCAGCTCGTACTCCGGCCGGTTGCGTTCGAGGTCGGTGTCGTCGATGCGCAGCACGAACGTGCCGTTGTTCTGGCGGGCAAACAGCACGTTGTAGAGCGCGGTGCTGGCCGTGCCGAGATGCGCGAAGCCGGTGGGGCTGGGCGCGATTCGGACACGAACGGAGTCAGACACCGCCACATACTACGGACGTGCCCGGAGTGCTCGTGTTGAACGGGGGAGATGAATTCCATCCCGGCAACGACGAGCAGGACCGCATCCTCGCGTCGGCGGTTGGAGGTGGTCCGGCCTACGTCGTGCCGACGGCCGCCGCCCGGCAGGGACCGGAGCAGGCGGTCGCCACCGCGACGAAATGGTTCCAGAAATTCGGCCTGATGCTCGAGGAGCTGCCGGTTCTCAAGCGCGCGGACGCCAACTCCAAAGTCCTCGCGGAAGTCGCCCGCCGCGGTGGCTTCTTCTACCTCGTCGGCGGCGACCCCGGACTGGTCGCGCAGGTCCTCGCAGGATCACGAGTGTGGGCGGCGATGTTCGACGCGTGGATCCAGGGCGCCGCCCTCGCCGGCTCGTCCGCGGGCGCGATGGCACTGTGCGCCCACACGTTGATCCGCGCGACGTGGCCCGACCGCACGCAGCGGCGCCCACACGCTGCGCTGGGCGTCGTCCCGGAGACCGCAGTGCTACCCCACTACGACACGTTCGGACACAAATGGATCGAGTCCGCGCAGCGCGGGCTGCCCGGAGTGACTTTGCTCGGCATCGACGAGAGGACCGCCGCGGTCTGGCGCGACGATCGCTGGACGGCTGCCGGCCGCGGAGCCGTCACGGTGATCGATAAGAACGGGACGAAGACGTTCAAGAGCGGCGATCAGGTCGATGGACTTCCGAGTCCCGTGCGTATTCTTCCGCAGCAGTGATCAGCCGCCGGCCCTCCGAGGTCCTGCATTCCGAGTTCATCGATCTCGGTCGCCTGCGTGTCCATCACACCTACGGCGGTCACGGCTCGCCGGTCGTGTTCATCCACGGCATCGGCTCGTCGGGCTACATGGAGTGGCGACTCAACCTGGAAGAGTTCGCCGCGCGGCATCGAGTCTTCGCACCCGACCTTCCGGGCTACGGCCGCACCGACAAGCCGCGCGTCCGCTACACGATTCCGTACTTCGCGAGGTTCGTCGAGCGGTACATGGAGGACCGCAACATTCGCGCCGCGACGGTCGTCGGCGCATCGCTGGGTGGCCGCGTTGCCCTCGAAGTCGCGCTCGAGAGTCCCGGGCTCGTGCGCAAGCTCGTTCTGGTCAACACTTTGGGACTTGGCCGTCCGCAGCTTCGGATGACGCAGATCGCGTACGGCCTTGTGACCCTGCCGCGCGTGGGCGAGGCGGCGATGCGTTTCACGCGCGACGCGCTGCGCTGGGCGTCGCCGAGCATGGTGCGCAAGGTCGCGGGGCGCTACGCGGGCGTAAGCACCGACCTCGAGCGCGCGATGGACGACCAGTACCTCAAAGACTTGCGCGAGATGTACGCGGTCGAGGGTTTCCGCGACGCTTACCTGTCGACGCTCCGATCGCTGATTCACCCGCGCGCGCTGTTCGGCGGCCATCACGACGTCACCGAGCGTCTGAACGAGCTGAAGATTCCGGTGCAGCTGATCTGGGGCGCGGACGATCCACTGTTCCCGGTCGCGCACGCCGAGCGCGCCGTGGCGCTCATCGAAAGGTCCAAGCTCGCGGTCATCGACGGCGCAGGCCACACTCCGCAGTCGGAGCGGCCGGAGGAGTTCAACCGCGTCCTCCACACCTTCCTCGACCGCTAACTCAGCAGGAGCGCCGCGATACCGCAGTCCCGAATACCGGGCGCTGGTCGAGGGTCCGCTCGATCCGCTCGTCCACCCCGACCCATACGCGCCACCCCGGCTCTATCGCTGGATCCTGGCGATCGCAAGGTGGGTCGTCATCCATTTCTTTCGGGTGACGGTGACGGGATTGGAGAACATCCCGCGGCCGCCGTACATCATCGCGGCGAACCATCAAGCCTGGTTCGATCCGCTTTTCATCATCCCGTTCTTTCCGGAGCGCCCCGTCGTCTACACGATGGCCAAGCGGGAGACGGTGTTCAACCGCGCCTGGAAACGCCGCTTGCTGCCGCTGATCGGCGTCTTCCCGATCTCGCCGAATCGAGGTGAGCTCGACGAGCAGGGGCTTCGCACCGTCTACCAGGTGCTCGAGCGCGGGGGCGTGATGCTGATGTTTCCCGAAGGCCGCTACTCGCGCGGTCGAGCGCTTCGCCCGCTGAAGAACGGAATCGGATTCTTCGCGCTCAACGCGGGTGTGCCGATCAGCCCGGTCGCCGTCCGTGGGACTGACCGGCTGTGGCCGTTCAAGCGGATCGACGTGTCGATCGGTCCGCCGGTCTTGCCCGACCTGCCCGCCTGGTGGGAGCTGAGCCGGCGCGTCGCCACCGTCGTCGACCGGGTTCGCCATGCGATATCGACGTCGCTGGAGCGCCGCCGGAAATAGGTTGGACGCGTTTTCGCGGCGCTCCAAATAGAATCACTCGGTTTTGCACCTGGTCATCGGTGCCGGGGAGTTCCTCGGCCGCCATGTGTCGCGCGCGCTCGCTGCCGACGTCCCGGTCATCGAGCTCAACGCCGACGCCGACGA
>DASTIX010000067.1:0-5007 GCA_035717165.1 Candidatus Dormiibacterota bacterium | reverse complement strand
CCAGTTCTCATATGAATAGACGCGCGAACGGGCCTCGTCCCGCTTTTCGAACGCGGCTCGTCCGGCCGGATGGACGAGCCCCGCGCGCTCGAGTTCCCTATAGCGCTTGGTGTTGACGTTGCTCCAGACACTTCGCTTGCGTCGCGGCGTCATGCGCGTGGCGGAGCTGTGGTCACCGAGGGGGTAGCGGACGCTGTCGATCCAGCCGAAGCAGAGCGCCTGGTCGACCGCTTCCTTCCACGAGTAGGACTGGCGCTTGCTGCGCTTGTGGTGAAAACCCAGCCAGAGCTGATCCGCCTTGTCGTGGTTGGCTTCGAACCACGACCGCAGTTCGGCGGCACTCTCGAAGAATCTGACGTTCGTTGGCGTCGGCAAACGGACCTGGCCTACCTTCGCATAGTCCGCGTAATCGGGCATGCCGGCACTCGAAAACCACGGATAGGCGCGCCAATCCGGGGAACCCGTGGGACCGATCAATAGAATTTCCGGCGCTGTGACTGAGGACGACGACGGCCCACACGGTGCGCTGACCGGCAAGGTGGCGGTCGTCGTCGGCGGCGCCAGCGGCCTGGGCCGGACGGTGGCGCACGCGCTCGCTCGGCAGGGCGCCCGCGTGGTCATCGCCGACTTCGACGCCGAGCGAATGGACCGGACGGTCGAGGAGATCCTGCACCTCGGAAGCTCTGACGCCGCGCTCGCGCTGGCGACCGACGTGCGCAGCGACTCCTCGGTGAAAGCGCTCGCCGCCGATGCCATCAAGGCGATGGGCGCCGTCGACATCCTCATCAACCTCGCGGGCGTGTTTCTCCAGGGGCCGCTCGCGCAGCTCAAGCCGAGCGACTGGCGGTGGATGCTCGAGACGAACCTGCTCGGCACGGTGCGCACCACGCTGGCGTTTCTGCCGCACATGGTCCAGCGGGGCTCGGGCCACATCGTCAACGCGGTCAGCACCGTCGAGACGCCCACGACGGTCGCTTATGACAGCGGCGCCGCCGCGGTGGCCGCTTTCACGCGCGGACTGGCCGCCGAAGTAAGCGCCAAGGGGGTCCGCATCGAGCTCTACCCGATCGGACCGCAGGGGCCCCGCATAGGCCAGAACACGCGGACGCGCGGCATGAAGCGCCTGCTCCACCCGGTCGACGACCTCGAGGAACCGCGCGCCCAGAGCGGCCCGCTCGTCGATCAGCTGATGGCGATCGTCGATCGATGAACGTTCCCACCGACCTTCTCTCGAGCATCGGCATCTGTGTTGGCTTCGCGGCGTTGATCGCCGCGGTGACCTGGCGATTCCGGCAGCCGCTGATCATCGCGTACCTCGCGACGGGCGTGATCATCGGCCCGATCGGTCTCGGTTTCATCAAGAACCAGGCCAGCATCGCGACCGTCGCGGAGATCGGATTGATCCTCCTGCTCTTCGTGATCGGGCTCGAGATCGATCTCCGCAAGATGGCGTCGGGCGGCACCGCGGTGCTGCTCACCGGCGCGCTGCAGGTGCCGCTGTGCATCGCGCTCGCGCTGGTCTTCTTCGCCGCGCTCGGCGTCCAGAACACGACCGGAAACAACGAGCTCTTCTATCTCGCGGCGTGCATGAGCATGTCCAGCACGCTGATCGTCGTCAAGATCCTGAACGACAAGTTCGAGCTCGACACGTTGCCCGGGCGGATCACGCTCGGCGTTCTCGTCGTCCAGGACCTGTGGGCGGTCGCGATGCTCGCGGTGCAGCCCAACATCCTCAATCCGAACTTCGTCCCGCTGCTCGGTTCGCTGTGGCGCGGTGCGGTGCTGGTCGTGGGCGCGTTCGCGATCGCCAAATATCTCCTTCCATTCCTGTTCCGGGTCGTGGCCAAAGCGCCGGAGCTGGTCCTGGTCTCCGCGCTCGGTTGGTGCTTCTTCGTGGCCGGCGCCGCGAGCGCCATCGGCCTGTCGAGGGAGATGGGCGCACTGATCGCCGGCGTCAGCCTCTCCGCGTTTCCCTACAACGTCGACGTCGTCGCCAAGGCGGTGAGCATCCGCGACTTTTTCGTCACGCTGTTCTTTGTCGCGCTCGGGATGCAGATCACGATCCCCAGCGCTCACGTGCTTCTGATCGCGCTGGCCGCGTCGGCATTCGTGATCGTGAGCCGCATCGTCGTCGTGCCGATCCTGTACGCGCTGCGCCTCGGCCTTCGCACGAGCATCCTGCCGGCGATCAACCTGACACAGGTGAGCGAGTTCTCGATAGTCCTCGCGTCCCTCGGCGTGAGCATGCGACCGCAGCAGATCACGCAGGATGTTCTGACGACTGTGATCGTCACGTTCGCGATCACGTCGGTGGCGTCGACCTACATCATCAACTTCAGCCATCCGATCCAGACCGGCCTGACGGCATTCTTCAAGGCGCTCGGTCTGAAGGACCTCGACGCCCAACAGGAAGAGGCGGAGCAGCTACACCAGCCGGTGATCTTCCTCGGCTTCTTTCGGGACACGAGCTCGATCCTTTACGAGTTCGAGCACGAAGGCACGGCACAGGAAGCGCGCGACTTCGTCGAGAAGATCCTGGTCATCGACTTCAACCCGACGGTCCTGCGCGAGCTGCGTCGCAAGAAGATCCAGTGCATCTACGGCGACATCGCGCACTCGGACACGCTGCGTCACGCCGGCGTGGAGCACGCGGAGCTCGTCGTGTCGAGCATCACGGACGACGTGCTGCGCGGCACCAGCAACCTGCGCCTCATGAAGACCGTCCACAACCATGCGCCGAATGCGCGCGTGGTCCTGACGACCGATCACATCCCGCAGGCGCTTCTCTTCTATGAAGAAGGCGCGGACTTTGTGTTCATCCCGCGCCTGTATTCGGCGGCGGCTTGCGCTCGGATCCTGCGCAAAGGCCTCGCCGGGGGGTTCGATGAGATCCGCTCGCAGGCGATCGAGCACCTTTCCCAGCGTCAGGAGGTGCTGGCCTAGCACCGCAACCCCCCGGATATGCGCGCCAATCCGGGAAGTTGCCCCGCGGAACCCCGGATAGGCGCGCCTATCCGTGTAATGGCGCCCCGTATCCTCGCGGTGTGGAAACCGCGCGTCGCAGCCCCTTCGAAGCCCTCGCCAGGGCGTACGCACGAGCAGTTCCGGAGAACCCGCAGGACGACGGCCTCTTCGGCCCCCAGAGCATCGTCTGGCGAGTCAACCGCGACCGCTCCTTCCCGCTCGCGGGCATTCGCTCGCTGATGGTCCAGGCGCTGCACCCGCTCGCGATGGCCGGCGTCGCCCAGCACAGCACCTGGAAGCAGGACCCTTTCGGCCGGCTCGCGGCCACCAGCGGCTATGTCCTGACCACGACCTACGGCGATACGAGATCGGCGCTCGACGCCGCGGCGTGGGTCCGCAAGGTGCACGTGCACGTGAAGGGAACCGACCCCGAGACCGGCCTGCCCTACAGCGCCGAGGACCCCGCGCTGTTGCTCTGGGTTCACGCCGGCATGGTCGACTCGATCGTCGAGGTCGTGCAGCGCTACGGCAGATCGCTGGACGACAAGGACGCGGACCGCTACGTCGCCGAGATGGTGCGCTTCGCCGAGATCGTCGGCGTCCCGCGTGAGGAAGTACCGACGACGGTCGAATCGCTGAGGCGGTACCTCGAGTCGGTCGAGCTTCGCCAGGCCACGCCGGCGGCGAAGGAAGCCATCGGCATCGTGCTCGATCCGCCCGACCTCGACGCCGACACGCGTGATCTCTGGCACGACCTCGGCCAGGTCGCGGTCGGAACGCTGCCTCAATGGGCGCGCGACATGTACGGGTTCGCGACGCCCCCCGCCGAGCTGATGGAACGCGAGCCGGTCCGGCAGCTCCTCGGCGCCCTGGACCTTGCGTTCGAGTCACTGCCCGGCGTTCTCGAAGCGCGGCAGCGGATCGAGCTCCGCACCCGAAATTGAGCGCCGCCGGCACCTCCCGCGCCATGCGCCAATCCCGGGTGGGCCGAGGCGCCGCCCTCGCGCGGCTTGCCCTCAAGATCGGCGGCCGCTACGCCGCCCGCTCACCACGGCTGCTCTTCGCCTCCGTCGAGCGGCGGAGGGAGCTGCGGCACGACCTCGCCTTCCGCACCGCCGACGACGTCGCGGAGGAGCTCGGCGCGATGAAGGGCGTGCTCATGAAGCTCGGGCAGATGGCGAGCTACATCTACGAGGACATGCCGCTGACGTTTCGCGCGGCCATGTCGCGCCTGCAGCACAAAGCCCCACCGATGACGCCGGCGCTCGCCGCCTCGGTGATCCACGAACAGCTCGGCGCCAAGGCTGACGAGGTGTTCGCCGAGTGGGATCCGCTGCCGTTTGCTGCAGCGTCGATCGGCCAGGTCCACCGCGCGATCACCAGGGACGGGCGCGCGGTCGCGGTCAAGGTCCAGTACCCCGGCATCGCCCGCAGCATCACCTCCGACCTGCGCAACGTCGGCCTGCTCAGGCGTGTTGTGGCCGCTGCGTTTCCCGGCCTGGACACACGCTCGTTCGTGGACGAGGTCGCCGAACGTCTGCGGGAAGAGGTGGACTACGTCCGCGAGGCGGAGAGCCAGGAGATGTTCGCGACCTACTACCACGGCCATCCGGTCATCCGCGTGCCGCACGTCATTCCAGAGCTGAGCACCTCACGCGTGTTGACGAGCGAGCTGGTCTCGGGCTCGTCGTTCGACGACCTGCTCACGTGGTCGCAGCATGAGCGCGACCTCGCGGCGGAGACCATCCACCGGTTCGTCTTCCGAAGCCTGTACCGCCTTCACGCCTTCAACGGCGATCCACATCCAGGCAACTACCTGTTTCACCGCGGCGGTCGCGTCACGTTCCTCGACTTCGGGCTCACCAAGCTCTTCACCGATGACGACCTCGCGCCGCTCGTCGACGCGGTGCGATTTCTGGTCTTCGAGAAGGACTACGAGGGTTTCCGCGCGTCCCTCGAGAGGGCGGGCTTCCTCAAGCCGGACGCACCCGTGGGGACGGACGTCGTCGTCGATCGGTTCGGCCAGTTCTACGGCACCGTCCT
>DASTIX010000066.1:0-2340 GCA_035717165.1 Candidatus Dormiibacterota bacterium | reverse complement strand
GGGCTGACCGACAACGCCGGTGGTTGCACGCTCGCGACCGCGACTCGAGATGGCCGGCATCTGATCGCGGTGGTCATGAACGACACCGGCCGCTCCGGCAGTGACGCGGCGACGTTGCTGGACTACGGCTTCAGCGTGCATCCACCGAAAGCGTTCGGGCCCTGGGCTGCAACTCCGAACTAGACTTCGAAACGTCGTGACCAAATTGACAGGCTTGTCTGCCCTCGAGGTCCTCGACTCCCGCGGCAACCCGACCGTCGCGGTGACGGCGCACACCGACCGCGGCGTGGGCCGCGCGATCGTCCCGTCGGGTGCGTCGACCGGCGTCCACGAGGCGGTCGAGCTGCGCGACGGCGATGCGAAGCGTTATGGCGGCAAAGGCGTCACCAAGGCCGTGGCCAATGTCGAGGGCGAGATCGCGCGGCGGCTAAGCGAGATGGACGTCGAAGATCAGGGTGCGATCGACGAGGCCATGATCGAGCTCGACGGCACGCCCAACAAGGCGCGACTGGGCGCCAACGCGACGCTGGGTGTTTCTCTGGCCGTGGCGCACGCCGCCGCCAACGTGAGGGGTGTGCCGCTTTACCGCCACCTCGGGGGCGACAAGGCGAAGCTGCTCCCGCTGCCAATGGCCAACATCCTCAACGGTGGGGCACATGCCGACACGTCGGTGGATCTGCAGGAATTCATGGTCTGTCCGGTCGGTGCCAAGACGTTCGCGGAAGGTATCCGTGCCGTCTCCGAGGTCTATCACGCCCTCAAGGCCGTGCTGACCGCACGCGGCCTTCCGACCGCGGTGGGCGACGAAGGCGGCTTCGCGCCAAGCCTGGCTTCGAACGAGGACGCGTTGAAGCTGATCGTCGAAGCGATCGACAAAGCCGGCTACGAGCGTGGCGTGGGCATCGCGATCGCCCTCGACCCGGCCGCGAGCGAGTTCTACAAAGAGGGTAGGTACGTCCTCAAAGGCGAGGGCCGCTCACTCGACAGCGGCGGGTTGATCGAGCTGTACCGGGACTGGAGCGGTCGTTACCCGATCGTCTCGATCGAGGACGGTGTCGCGGAGGACGACTGGGATGGCTGGAAGCGCTTGACCGACGCGATGGGCAGAAACGTTCAACTCGTCGGCGACGACCTGTTCGTGACGAACGTCGCGCGCTTGAAGGAAGGGATCGAGCGTGGCGTCGCCAACTCCATCCTGATCAAGGTCAACCAGATCGGGACGTTGACGGAGACACTCGAGGCCATCGACCTCGCGAGCAAGGCCGGCTATTCGGCTGTGATCTCGCATCGCTCCGGTGAGACGGAGGACACGACGATCGCCGACCTCTCAGTCGCGACCGGCGTGGGCATGATCAAGACCGGCGCGCCCGCCCGCTCCGATCGTGTCGCGAAGTACAACCGGCTGCTTCAGATCGAGGCCGAGCTCGGCGAGGCGGCCGTGTACGCGGGTCCTACGCGACTGAAGAAATGAAGCCGGCTTCGCGCGCGGTCCATGCGGGCCGCGAGCTCGGCGCGCGAAGTCCACTGGCGCCGGACCTCAGCCCGGCGGCGGTCCATGTCTTCACGGACCTCGACGACTACGACGCGGTGGCCCGCGGCGAGAAGCCGGGCCACTACTACGGCCGCAACTCCAACGCGAACCGCGAGATGCTCGAGCGCGCGGTCGCGGAGCTGGAAGGCGCTGAGGCCGGGGTCGCGACCGCGTCCGGGATGGCGGCGCTGCACGGCGCGATCCTCGCGCTCGCCCCACGCCCGACCACGATCGTCGCGACGCGGGACCTCTACGGCGGGACGGCGGCGCTGCTGCGGCAGGACCTCGAGCCCGCGGGCTACGAGGTTCACTTCGTCGATCTGCAGGACCTCGAGGCCGTACGGCGCGCGCTTCCCGGTGCGGGTCTGCTGATCGCGGAGACGATCACCAATCCGATGTGCCGCGTGCCCGACCTCGAAGCGCTCGGCGTGATGGCGCGCGACAAAGGCGTGCCCTTTCTCGTCGACAACACCTTCGCCACCCCGCTGCTGTGCCGGCCGCTGGACCTCGGCGCGACCCTGGTCATGCACAGCGCGACGAAGTATCTGGGCGGTCACTCAGACCTCGTGGCCGGCGTGACAGTCGGCGATGCAGCCACGATCGGCGCCGCCCGCGCGCGAGCCGCGCGCACAGGCACCACGCTGGCCCCGTTCGACGCCTGGCTTGCCTTGCGTGGCCTCCGGACTCTCGACGTCCGCATGAAGCGTCACAGCGAGAGCTCGCTGGCGCTCGCCCGCGCGTTGCGCGACATTCGCGGTGTAGCGCGAATCCACCATCCACTGCTCGACGGCCCGAACCCGACTCTGCCG
>DASTIX010000065.1:0-11217 GCA_035717165.1 Candidatus Dormiibacterota bacterium | reverse complement strand
CGTGTCGCTGGTCCCGGTGATCGTGAAGGTGCTGAAGTGGGTCACCGTCGCGATCAACACGCGGTGCGCCCAGTCGAGCGTGGTCGGCTCGCGGACCCACGTGCGGCTCGCCTCGTCCCAGTGGAACACGGACAGGCCCTGCGCCTGCGCCTCGGTCATGCCCGCCGGCACGGCGAAGGTCAGCGTCGCCGGCTGATCCAGCTGGTGGACCGCGGCGCCGGTCGCGAGGCTGGTGGCGTTGACGTCGTAGACCGCGCCCGCGGTCGTCATGTTCGGCGCGAGCGCCGGCGGGTTAGCGCTCGGGGTGACGGCCAGCGCGAGCTTGTCCGCGCTGTCAGAGCCGACCGCGACGCCGAGCGAGCCGTCCGACGACTTCACCTGGCCGCTCGCGTCGAACGACGACTTTGCGGTCGCTGAGTTGATGGCGGTGAAGGCGAGGGCGGGCGACAGCCGGACGACCTGATAGGAGTACGAGCTCCCGGGCAGCACAGCGCTGTCGTCGTAGGAGGTCGAGGTGGTCGAGGCCAGCGATACGAAGCCGGCGAGTGCGCCGAATGATCGGCGGACCTGGAAAACGTCCCCCGGCGCCCCTGTCCAGGTCAGGTGAATGCCGGTCGGTGATGGAGTTGCGGAGAGATTGAAGCCCGTCGCCGGCGGGCCGCGAGCGTCCGCGGCACCGACGAAGAGGCTGGAGGTCTGCTGCGCAGACCGGCCCGCGGCGTCGGTGGCGGTGACGCGGAGGTCGTAGCGACCGGGAAGGAGCCCGGCCGTGCTGAACGTCGTGGTCCAGGTCGTCGTCGCCGCTCCGCCGACGAGCGCGCCGCCGGGCGTCGGCGGTGCGGAGGGGCGGGACGGGACGAGGTTGCGAATGGAGCTCCACGCGCCGCTGCCCGTGGGCGCGATGGAGAAGTCGATGTTGGCGAGCCCGGCGTTCGCCGCGACCGCGGCGGCGAGGTCGATGATCGCCTCGTCAGGCCTCTCGGCCGCGTTGGGCGTGAGGATGGTGATCGCCGGCGCGATGGTGTTCCAGGCGATCGGCGTGATCACCGACTCGACCTGGCTGAAGGCGCTTTCGTTGCCGAACACGTCGACCGACGTCACTGCGTACGACGTCGACTGCCCGCCGGAAAGGGAGGCGTCGACGAACGAAGTCCCGGTCACGTCGGAGGCCGCCAGCGCGAGGGAGCCGCCCGCCACTCCGCGGTAGACGTTGTACGTCGAGCCGGGGTTGGCGTTCCAGGTGACCGTCACGGTCTGGCCGGTGACGGCGGCGGCTACGCCGGTGGTGGCGGATGCGGTGTGGACGACGGTGAGCGTGGACGCTGCGGTGGTGCCCACCACCGTGCCATTTGCGGAAAGCGCGACGGCGCGAATCTGGTGCGCGCCTTCACTGAGGCCGCTCGTGATGACGGTGCCGTCCGCGGTCCAGGTGCTGCCGCTGGTCAGTGCGGACAGCTGGCCGACCGCATACCAGGTCGACGACTGCAGCTGCTGCACCTGCACGCTCACCGGAGTCGCGGAAGCGGTGCCGCTGGCAATCACCTGCAGCTGCGCGCCGGCCGACCCGCTCGACTGCGTGGTCCCCAGCGTGATCGTGCCCGCGGCCTGCGACGACGTCGCGGACGAGCCAGATGCGAGGACGAAAGGCGAGGCCGCCGATGTCGTCGGTGTCGGGATGACCGCCGCCGAGACGACGTCCGACTCGGTGCCGCCCTGCGTCACGTTGAATGCGAGCACCTTGTAGAACGCGACCGCGCCGATCGCCGTCGAGTCGCGGAAGACGGTCTCGCCGGTCCTGCCGGCCTGCTCGTACTGGCCGTCGATCTGCCATGCGCGCTCGACGACGTAGCCGGTAGCGCCGGCCACCGGATCCCACAGCAAGGTCACGGTCGAGCCTGCGGTCACCGCGTGCACACCGGTCGGAGCGGCGAGACGGGTCGCGAGCGAGCTCGCGGGCTGCTGGTTGCGCGCGACCTCGGGCACGATGATCGTCGTCATCGCGGACGCGTCGCCGATGGCGCCGTCACCGTCGTAAGCCTGGACGCGATAGTCGTTCGCGCCGGGCGAAGCCTGCGTGTCGAGGTAGCTCGTGCCATCGACGCGGGCCAGCAGCAGCCAGCTGCTTCCGTGCCGGCGGCTCACGGCATAGCGAGTCGCAAGCTCACCCGCCGATGGCGACCACGTGAGCGAGACGCCGAACGGTGTGATGAGCGCCGACGGCGCCGACGGCGCGGGCAGACCGTGGTCGCCCCGGACCACGAACCCCTGCGCGAGGCTCGTCGCGACGTTGGTGACGACGCGCACTGCGTAGTGACCGTGAGTGAAGCCGGACACATTCCAGTCGAGGGTGCACTGCGGCGAGCACGACATCGTGCCCGGCACCCGCGTCCAGAGTCCGTTGTCGGTCGCGTACTCGAAGCGCGGGTTGCCCGCAGTCGTCGCATCGGTCACGAGCAGCAACCGATCGTCGACCGCGCCGTCTTGCGCGAGGCGCTGGCCGTTGGGCAGCACCAGCGTCAGACCTGGCGCGTTCACCGGAACCGCCGCGTTGGAGACCGTGACGCTCGCGCTCACCGGATTGCTCTCGTTGCCGTACTGGTCCTCGAGCACGACCGTGTACGTATGGGCGCCGGTTCCGGCGTTCTGGTCGGCCCAGGACAGAGAGCCGGTCGCGATCGCCGCAACCGGTTTGATGTCGCCGTCCTTCTGGACAAGGTAGGCCGCGCCGTTCGCCGACGCGGGCTGGCGCCATGTCAGCACCACCGTCGTTCCGACGGTCGTCGCGCCGAGCGACGTCGGGGCGGCGGGAGCTGCGTTGCTGACCTTGACGGTCGACGCGGTCTGCGTCGAGTGGCCAGAGCCGTCAGTCATCGTGACGACGAGCGTGTAGGTGCCGTCGAGCACCGCGCGCGAATCCCACACGATGCCCGCGGTCCACGTCAGCGGATCAGTCGTGAGCGGCGCAGCGGTGCTGTTGCCCATCTGTGTCGTCGCACCGGCGCTCGAGACCAATGACCACGACGCGCTTCCGGCACCGTCGCCAGTGCGCGCGCTGACGGTGAACGACACCGACCCGCTCAGCGTGCTCGTCGACGGACTCGAGGCGATGAGCACCGGTGTCGACTGAGCGGCGACCCACAACGCGGTCGCGGTCTGCGCCTGCGTGGAGTCCGGTCCAGACGAAAGCACCGGCGCGATGGTGTACGTGTACTGCGTCCCTGTCGTGCCACCAACGTCGGTGAGCGACGTTGCGTTTGTCGTTGCCACCAAAGTCGGCGTCGCGCCGCCATCGGATCGCATGACCTGATAGCTCTGCGCGCCGGTGACGGCGGTCCACGTCAGCGAGACGTGTCCGTCCATCGGAGTCGCCGTCAACTGCAGCGCCACAGTCGTCGTCGGTGTCGGTGACGGCACCACGGTCGTTGTCCATCCGGTCCCAGTAGACGTCGTCGTCGACGGAGCAGGCGACGGACTCGACCCATCACCCGAGGGCGACGGCGACGGGCTCGGCTGCGTAGAGGTCGACCCAGACACCGTGCTCGGACACGCGGTCGACGATTGGCTGACGCAGTTGACCTGCGCGGCGTTCGTCAGCGATGCGGTCGCCGGACTCAGCTGCGATTGCGTGACGGTCGCGATGCCTAGCTCGGTGCTGCTGTCGAAGCTCGTGATCTGACCACCGGCGCTCTGCACCGCCTGCTGAGCCTGAGAGAAAGTCGTGCCTGGTTTGAATGCGATGTAGAGCTTTACCGTCTGCGGAGCCGGCGTGGTTGTCGTCGAGGTCGTCGCAGGGCGGCGCACCACTGTGCGCACCAGCACGGGCTTCGGCTTCGGTCCCTGGATGAGCAGGGTGCCCGTCGTCGAGTCGTAGCTGATGATCTGTACGCCGTTGGTTTTCGCCCAGTCGTCGAGCCGGCTGCGGTCGATGCCGGCCGGCACCGACGCGCGGTAGATGCCGTTCGCGGCATCGATCAGGACAGGAGTGATCTGAGGGAGCTCGACCACCGCGACCCTACCCGTCGTGTCATCGGTCGACGTCCACGTCGCAACCTGCAGTCCGTTGTGCGTGAGGTAGTTGCTGATGTCACTCGTTGTCGCAAACGGCGGGAAGTAGACGGTCGCCGTGTGCGGCGACGGACCCGCGCCGATCTTGATCTGCGGCAGCGAGAAGACGTACTGACCGAAAGCGGGCGACGACCCGATGAGGTCCATTCCGTACTGCTTGCCGATCGCCACCGCGACGCCCCGCGACGTGAAGGGCGTCAGGGTCATCGTCACCCGGCCGCTCGGCGCATCGATGGAGACACCGTAAATGTGAACCTGCGGAACGAACTTCGCCTTCGGAAGGCCGTTCTGGACGAGCGGCGCGAACGAGCTGTAGGTGGCAAAGTTCTGCACGGCGAGCACAAGACCGACCGCGGCGGCCATTCCGCCCGACGCGAAGAGCAGCTTGAGGAGTGCTTTCAGCGCGTCGCCTGGCAGGTCGTTATGCCGCGGCCGCCACCGCGCCGCCCAAGGCACCAGCCCAAACCGAAGAACACCCTTCCTCCATCTCGAGCGGCCCCGTGCCTCTACACACGGATGGGGTGGCCGCTGAAAAAAGCCGGACAACTATAGCGCCCACCCAACGAACCGCAAGAAAAATCTTTGGGAGGCGCGCTTTGAAGAAAGATGTAAAGACGAAGACTCTCGTCGCCGGCGACCAAGCGGGCGACCTGGTGGCCGAAACTGTCACTTGACCGGCACTCGCGCTACGCGGTCTACTACCGCTACCAAGCACGCATGGAAGCGGTTTCACGTCCGGCGGTCACCCTCGACGCAGTCGCCCGCGCCGCCGGGGTTTCCCGCGCCACCGCTTCCAGGGTTTTCACCGGCAGCACCCAGGTCAGCGAAGAAGCCCGAAAAGCCGTGGAACGCGCCGCAGCCGAGCTCGGCTACGTTCCCAATCGAGCCGCCCGCAGCCTCGCCGCCGGACGCAGCGAATCGGTGGGCGTGGTGGTTCTCGATCCCGAATGGAACGTGTTTCAGGACCCGTCCTTCCCGCGCCTCATGCGTGGGATCGCCGGCGAGCTCGAGGCCAACGGCCTGCAGATGGTGCTCTTCGCGCCGCAATCCCAGGCCGACTCAACCCGTCTCGAGCAGTACCTCGCCGGAGGTCATGTGGACGGCGTTCTTCTCGTCCACCTCGTCGACCATGAGGTGCTGCCCGACCGCCTGCGCTCGCGCGGCATACCGGTGGTCGTCGGCGGCAAACCGAGCAACGGCCTGGACGTCAGCTTCGTCCACGTCGACAACCACCTCGGCGCCCGCCGCGCAACCGAGCACCTCATCCAGCAGGGACGCCGGCGCATCGCGCACCTCGGCAGCCGCGCCCATACGGACCGCTCGCAGGGTTACCGCGAAGCGATGTGGAACGCCGCGCTGCGCAGCGACCTGGTCGAGGACGGAGACGACAACCGTGACGGAGGCGAGATGGCGATGGCCCGCCTGCTCAGCCGCTACGACGACATCGACGCGGTCTTTGCCGCGTCCGACGCCATGGCGATCGGGGCGATGTGGGTGCTGCAGGCGCTCGGCCTGCACATCCCGGACGATGTCGCGATCATCGGCTTCGACGATTCACCGCACGCCGCTGCGACGCAGCCACCGCTCTCGAGCGTCAGGCAGCCGATGGAGGACATGGGTCGCGAGATGACGCGCCTGGTCCTGAGCATGACCGCGCTGAACACGCATGGACCTCTGCAGAAGATCCTCGACCCAGAGCTGACATTGCGCGAGTCGACCGCTAGGCCGGCCCGCGCCCTTCCTTGAACATCATCGCCGCGTTGTAGACGGCCCAGACGTAGCGCTTGCAGTCAGTGCGCATGCTGACCCAATCCGTCACCGCGCCGCCGCCCGCGTAGTACGCGCACAGCGCCTTCGCCAGATCGTTATTCCAGTGATCCAAGTTCTGCTTCAAGATGGCCGTCCCCATGTCGATGTTGTCGCCCGGGTCGTAGAGATTCACGGTCCGATGGAGCAGCACCGGTCCATCGACCTCGGCCGTCGCGGGCATCACCTGCATGATGCCGACGGCGCCTGCCGACGAGACGACTGACGCCTGCCATCCACTCTCGTGCCACGCGAGGCCCATCACGAGGTAGGGGTTGACGCCGTGGCGAAGGCCTGCGTCGTAGAGCATCGACTTGGTGATCATCATCTCCAGCGACGGACCGTTGACGTCGGGATCGGTCGCGGGCCACGGTTCGGGCGATGGCGTGGACGCCGCGACGATGGGATCAAACCCCGTCGGCGGCTGCGGATATGGATTCGATTGCTGCCCGCACGCCGCGATGCTGAACAGCAGGCACGCGAAAACGAAGAGCCGAGCGGCGCTCCTCATACACAGGAAACGCTTCTTGGACTACAGGTACGGAGTGAGCGCGGCCTTGATCAGCTCGCGACTCTCCGGTTCGCTGTCGCATTCGCTCACGAAGATCTCGAGCAAACCCGGCTTGCTCTTGACGAGACCCATCGCGCCGTAACGCGGTGTGTTCGTTTCGCGGTCGAGGTAGCGGCCAAGCACGATGCCGGCGAGCGGATGACTGTCGAGACGCTCGACGATGCCGGTCTCCGGTTGAACGCCGACGAGCATGAGCGCCATCGCAAGCTTGGAGTGGAGGCTCCCGAGCGTCACCTCGTCGCCGATGCCACGCGTCATCGCCTGCTTCATCACGAAGGCCGCGATTCCTTTCGTCCGAAATTCCATACCGACCAGCTGATAGCGGATGCGCGGGACGCCATCGATGCCGACCGCCGTCGTGACACCGTTGAATGAGCCTGCAATGTTGAAGCCGGCAGGGACGATGGGAACGAATTCTTTGGGCACGCGCGCGTGACGTTACCGGTTTGCGTGGGCACGAGCTTCAGCCCGCGTCACTGCGCGTCGATTGGACTCTCGAGTCGCGTGATGTTCGACCAGTTGCTCGAGCTGCGGTTAGGTCTCGTCCGCATCTCCGCGTACTGGGACGAAATCCGCAAAAACGGATACGCGGAGCTCGATTGGATTCTCGATGCCGCGCGCGGTGCAGGGCAATCGATTCTTCTCACCGTCGGGATGAAAGCGATCCGGTGGCCGGAGTTCTACATCCCGCCCGACCTTGAAGCGAGCGCGCATCGCGATGGACGCATCGGTCTCGACTCTCCGCTGTCGCAACCCGTCATCACATTCGTCTCCGAGGCGGTCGCGCGTTATCGCGACCGGCCGCACATCGTCGGCTGGCAGGTCGAGAACGAGCCGTTCAATCGCTCGGGACCGCAGCGATGGTGGATCGATCCTCGCCTTGTTCGTCGCGAAGTCGAGGCGGTCCGAGACCTTGACCCACGACCGATCGTCCTGAACGCGTTCGCCCACTTCGATTCCCACATGGACAGGCAATCTCGGCCGCGATGGCGCAAGCCCGAAAAGGAAATCATCGACGTCGCAGACATCCTTGGTCTGGACGTCTACACGACCATCGGCGCGCGTACGGCGAGCGCGGATTGGGACGACTCGGTGGGACGATGGCTAGGTGTCGCCGAGAAGCACGGAAAGCGTGCATGGATCATCGAGTCTCAGGCCGAACCGTGGGACTCTCCGTCGTTCGCGCCCAACGACATGCTCGCGATCTATGAGCGGCTCGCGCGGGCCGGTTTCTCCACGATTCTTCTATGGGGCTGCGAGCACTGGTTCGCAAGAGCAGCCGCGGGCGACTCGAGCTGGCTCGACGCTGCGAAACGTCTGGTGGACCCGAGGGGATTCGAACCCCTGACCTTCTGAATGCCATTCAGACGCGCTCCCAACTGCGCCACGGGCCCACGTCGCGCGAGATGACGACCCCAAGGATACGGCTACGATCTTCCTTGATCCCAACCGACACATGCAAACGCGCGAAATCGCAACCACGGAGCTCAAGGGCGGCGGCTACCTGGCGACGCCGGATGGCAATGGCCCGCACCCTGGCGTCGTCGTCATCCACGAAGCCTACGGTCTGAACGAGCACATCAAGGATGTGACCCGCCGTTTCGCCGACGCGGGCTACGCGGCGCTGGCGGTCGACCTCTTCACCGGCCGCAACCGCGCCCTCTGCATGGCGCGGTACATGTCCGGGATGCTGCTCGGCTCCGTCAATCGTTTCGGCGTGGACGACCTGAAGAGCGCGCTCACGCTGCTGGCGAAGATGAAGGAGGTCGACGCGCAACGGCTCGGCGCCGTCGGCTTTTGCATGGGTGGCGGGTTCGCCATCGCCTGGGCGTGCACCGACTCACGACTCAAGGCCATCGCGCCCTTCTACGGCGCGAACCCCCGACCGCTCGAGGTCACCAAGCGCCTGTGTCCGGTCGTCGGCTCCTATCCCGAGCAGGATTTCACCGCGGGCGCAGGGCGCTCTCTCGACCGCGCCCTTTCGGGCTACGGGATCGAGCACGACATCAAGATCTACCCCGGCGCGCACCATTCGTTCTTCAACGACACCAGGCAGGCGTTCAACCCCGAGGCAGCTGCCGACTCCTGGCAGCGGTTGCTGAAGTTCTTCGGAGAAAAGCTGGGCCGCCCCGGCGAGGTTCAGTCAAAGAAGAGTTAACTCTCCTTCCATGAACGTCCTCGTCACCGGCGGCACAGGGACGGTCGGCAGGCACGTCGTCATGCAGCTTCGCCAGAAAGGTCATCGCGCCCGAATCTTCAGCCGCCATCCTCGTGGTCACGTGGACGCCGTGCCCGGCGACCTGAAGACCGGCACGAATCTCGACCGAGCGCTCAACGGCATGGACGCGATCGTCCACGCCGCGACCGAGGCGCGTCAGTCGCTGCGCAGCCGCGGGGATGTCGCCGGCACCAAGAACCTGGTGAAGGCAGCGCAGCGGGCGCACACCAAACACCTCGTCTACATCTCGATCGTCGGCATCGACGATATCCCGACCTACCCGTACTACCGGACGAAGCGGGCGGTCGAGAAGCTGATCAAAGAGGCGGAGGTGCCGTGGTCGATCCTCAGGGCAACGCAGTTCCACGACCTGATGGAGGTGCTGCTCCGCGGCGCCTCTCGAGTGCCGGGGATTACGGCGATCCCGTTCGCCTGGCAGTACCAGCCGGTCGAAGCGCGCGAAGTAGCCGCGCGGCTGGTGGAAGTGGTCCTGGGCGAGCCGCAGGGCATGCTCGAGGATTTCGGCGGCCCGGAGGTTCGCACGTTTCGGTCGATCGGCGAGGCATGGCTCGCCGCGCGCAAGGAGCGGCGCCGGCTGGTCAACATGTCGATACCGTTCAAGTTCAGCAAGCAGATGGCCGACGGCAAGCTTCTCGCGCCCGGACACACGCAGGGCAAGGTCACCTTCGACCAGTACCTTGCCGAGAGGTATCCGCTCTCGTGAGCAGGCTCGTCGACCGGATGGGACGGACGGGATTCGCCGCCGCCACCAGCGCCGTCTGGGCGCTGCCGCTGGCCGCCTGGGCCGGATCCGCCGACCTCTCGCCGATCGACAAGACTGCATATCCATGGATCGCGCTTGCGATCGGTGTGGTGATGCTCGCCGCCTGGATAGTTCTGCTCACGCGGCTTCGCAACATCGACGTGACCCCACGCCAGCGGCGGTTCGATCTCGGCCAGATGTCGGGGAGCGAGAAGCGATGGACGCTCGCAACGTTCGCATTCGCGACGGGTCTTGTCGCCTGGCTCAACGCCGCCGCGACCGTGGACTCGAGGTCGCTGATCGGGGGCGTGACGAATGGCAACCCGGGCACACTGCTGCTCGCGCTGGCCCTCGCCGGATTCCTGATCGGCGTCGTCATCGGCGTCGCCGTCAGCTGGCGGAAAGCCTCGGCCGCCTACGAAGAGCGCCGAGCTCGCGCGTCCTTATCTATATGAGATCTATATGAGGGCTTAGCTCGCCTCGGACTTTCGTGCCAGGTTTTCGAGCAGAGTGCCGAACTCCTTGGAGACCTGCGGGCCCATCACCCCGCCCATCACCGGCCCCAGCGGCCCACCGACCTCGACGGTCTGGCTGATCTTCGTCGTGCCGGCGGATGACGGCTCGATCCGGCAGTTGAACCGGAACCGCGTGCCCGGTACGACGCTGGTGAGCAGAGCGAACCCGCGACCCGGCTGCACGTCCACGAGCTGCATCTTGTGGTGCTGACCCGCTCGGGTGTTCATCACTCCCGTCGAGCCCGACACGAAACCGCCGGACCAGTCCATCGTCGCCACGTTCGGGTTCCATTCACCCCAGGTCGACATGTCGGACCAGATGCGCCACACCTTCTCGGGGGACGCCGAGGTTTGGACCGATGTTCCGTACTCGCGCGCCATCTACGCCGTCCTGACGGCCGCAACTCTATCGGCGGGGAGCTCGACCACGTCTCGGGCCTTCAAGAAGTTCAGCGTGACGACGCCCGCGACCAGCAGCACGGCGCCGAGAAGCTCGAGCGGCTGCAGCGGCGCGCCCTGCCCGACGGGCGCGGGCAGCGAGAAGATCAGGAACAGCGCCAGCGGATAGCCCAGCTCGGCGATGGTCGCGAGCGACGCCGGCGTCCGGGACAGCGCGAGGTAGTACAGCAGCATCGCGAGCAGGCCGGGTATGAGCACGATGCCGAGGAAGCTCGGCAGCTGTGAGGCCGAGTATCCGCTGAGCGCCGACCCCCCCTTGTCGACCAGGACGATCACCACTAACACAGGGATGGCGAGGATGAACCGCATGCTCGTCGTGAGCGGGAAGCTCACGTCCTGCAGCGCGTAGCGGCCGAGAACCGTCCCGCCGGCCCACATGATCACGGCCCCGAGCACAAACGCGCCGGCAATGAGCTCCGGGCGCCGGATCTGCCATGGGGCGGCCGGATTGTCGGCGAAGACGATCAGGTAAACGCCCGCCAGCGCGATGGCCGCAAACGGCCAGAAGGCGCGCTTGCGCCTCTCGCCGAGGAAGAGCCACGCGAACGCGACGCCGAAGACCGGCTGCAGCAGATAGAGCAGGTACACCTCGTGAAGAACGTCGAAGTTGGGCGCGGTCGGGTTGGCGAACGAAAAGCCGATCGCCTTCGTGAAGAGCACTGTTGCGATGGCCTGGGGCCCGAGCGCGATCGCCGCCAGCGCGAGCCACCGGCCGGAGTTGAGACGCCGCAGCTCTGACCGGTTGGCGATTACGACCGGAACCAGGCACAGGCTGATCAGCAGGTCTTCGACAAGGACGATCTGGCCCGCGCTCAACTGC
>DASTIX010000064.1:0-36349 GCA_035717165.1 Candidatus Dormiibacterota bacterium | reverse complement strand
ATCTCGACTTCGTCGCTGCTCAGATGAATCGCCGACCGCGTGAGACGCTCGGTTGGATGCGCCCGGCAGAAGCCCTTGGTCGACTAATCTCGACAGCGTCCGAGTCGGCCGGTGTTGCGACGACCGAATGAATTCGCCCCTCCTGGTTCCGCGAATGCGTGACACAGCCGTGACACGGTTTGGGCTGAGACCATTTGTCGACCTGGGTCTGGCCAGAGGCAAGGACGAACCCGGCGGGTAGCCGTCGCGCGACTCAGGACGCCCTAGGCATTCTCATCAACAAGGCCGCGATGGCGGTCGACCAGAACCCGTATGGCGCGCAGGGCCATGCGGTTGGCAATCTGGCAGGTCATTGGGCGCTGAGTGCGGTTGTTCAATCAAGGCGACTGATCGGCGGACACTCTCGACAGGTCTCGGAGCGATCCGGTGGTCGGGCACCTCGAGCTGCTATGTCGACGACCTCTGAACCGGTGCGCTCTTGACGGTGCACCGCTCGATCTCCGCTTCGATCGCGGGATGAAAGCGACACAGGCACGCTGACCGCGAAGCCCCTCCCTCGTGGGTAAGATCGAATAGATGCGCGATTTTTTGGAACCCGGCACGCCGCCTCCAGGGCCATCCGGGGACCCCGCAGGTACGCTCGACGGGTGGGCGGCGCTCCCGGCTCGCGTGGTCGAGTCGCGGACTGGGGTCGTGCATCCGATGGTCTGAGCCGGACGCACAAGCGGGCGGGCGTCGGCCATGTTCGGCGACTGGAGTGGTCAGGATTTGAACGGACCTCTTGATCCTGGATCGAGACAACGGCAGGACGAAGCCGTCCTGGCGGACGCAGCCTCGCTCCGTGCAACATCGCGCGAACTGCGCGAGCGGGCCGGCGCACTTCGCGCGTGGTCGCTCGAACTTAGAGGCCAATCGCGGCGCCTGAGGGACAGCGGAGGCGAGATCCACAGCATCGCGCACAAGGTTCGGCGATCGAGGTCGCTTGGTGTACGGTTGGGAGGAGAAGGGCACGGTGCAGAGACGAAAGCCGGCCGCGAACAAGACTGTTAGAAAGGTCACCTCCACCGGGCGTAGCCTGCATCTCGATCGCCGTGACGATGTCGCGAATCAACGCGACCGAGTCGCCGATGAGCGCGATCAGATCGGCGATGAACGCGATCAAGTCGCCGATGAACGCGACCGAGTCGCCGATAAACGCGATCAAGTCGCCGATGAGCGCGACCGAATCGCCGATGAGCGTGAGCGCTTGCAGGATTTGGCCGAGGCAGCTATGGCGCAGCAGCAGTCAAGGCTGGACGATCGCGCGCGAGCCCTCGCTGAGTCTCCCGATTTGCTCGACCGCTCTCAGGCTGCGATTGACCGTTCGCGTGAGGCGCTGCGGCGGTCGGCCGACCGGATCTCCCGGTCGCAGGCCGATCTCGACCGCACGCACGCTTCGAAGGGTCGCGATCGCGCGGCCGTCGATCGCGATAGCGCCACGATCGACCGCGACGTCGAGGCCACCAAACGAGAAGTTCCCGACGGCTAAGGGCCGCCCTTATACATAAGAGTCAATCCTCGCGCCGCGGACGGAAGGAGTACCGGCATGATCGCGGGGATCGGGATGCTACCGGTCTGACGGCAGGCATGCGGGCTGCGCCGCGCTGATAATCGCGGCCAGGACCCTTGTGACCGATCGTCGAGCGCTGGCAGGAATCGATGCGTCGTGGCAACGAGGGCGGTCGCCTGACCTGTGCCTCTACGGCGGGGCGACTTTGCTGCTCTCGCGTAGCTCCTCCATGACCAGCACGACGCCGCCGGCACGCTCGCCGTCGGACAGCGTGTAGGCGACCACCCGGACCTTGATGTTCCGGCCTGTTCGGCTGACGGCCTCGACCGTGGTCTCGTCGTGGGCTGGTTTGCCCCCCACAACCGCCCGGACCATGTTGCGCAGGTCCTTCACCGGAAGCCCGACGTCGAGATCGAAGAACGGCTGGCCGACGACCTCATCCGAACGCGGGCCCCACAGGTCGGCGGCGCGCTCGTTCCAGAGTTGCACCCGCATGCCGCCGTCCAGGACGACGGCGCCCAGCCCGATGTTGCCCGTGACGGCGCGCAGGAAGTTGTTGAGCTTGTCGACCTCGTCGGTGCGCGCGCCCAGGTCGTTGTTGATTCCCTGCAGCTCGGCGTTGGTCGACTCGAGCTCTTCGTTCATGGTCTCGAGCTCCTCGTTGCTAGACTGCAGCTCCTCGTTGGTGGTCTCGAGCTCCTCGACGGTTGACTGCAGCTCCTCGTTCGTCGTCTCCAGCTCCTCGTTGCTCGACTGCAGCTCCTCGTAGGCCGTCTCCGTGTCTTGCTTCGAACGCTCCAGCTCGGAGCGCAACCGGTTGAGATGCGTGACGTCTATGAAGGTGATGCTGGTGCCGACGATGGAGCCGTCGTCATCGATCAGCGGCGAGACTTGCACGTCGTAGACGCGCGTCACGCCGTCGGGGGTAGGGCACTCCACGCTGGTGGCCGTGAAAGGCCTCCGCTCCCTGTGGACGCGGTCGATCGGAGAACGCAAGTCCATCGGTTTGGAGGAGAGGTCGAGGTCCTTCAGCGGCCGGCCGATGTCGCCAGGCGCGATGTCGAAAAGCCGCCGCGCCGCCGGGTTGGCGGAAGCGAGAGCGCCGAGCGCGTCGACCACGAGCTGGGCGAAAGGCATTCCTTCGCTCGCCAGCTCGCGAACGCGATGCTGGCGGGCGACGTGGTCGGTGGCCTCGGCGCTGCCCGACTGCGCCAGCAGCAGCAACCGTTCGCGAAACTGGAGCCGCGCAACCTTGGAGAAGATGCGCTGCTTGAGGTCGACTGGGGTGAAAAGCGCCGAATGCGTGAGCAGCATCTCAGCGCGGCCGAGGAACAGGTAACCGTCGTCGTTGAGGGCGTAGTGGAACCGGCCGAGGATCCTGGCCTGGGCCTCGGCGGTGAAATACATGAGGGTGTTGCGGCAGATTAGGAGGTCGAGATGCGAGATCGGGGCGTCCTGCATGAGGTTGTGGCGTCCGAAGATCAGCGCGCGACGCAGCGACGAGCGAAAGACGAAACGCGAGCCCCGAGGCTCGAAGTACTTGGTGCGCATGGCCTCGTCGAGCTCTTCGAGGTCCTTGGCAAAGTAGCCGGTACTGGCTTTGTTCAGCGCCTCCTCGTCGATGTCGGTGGCGTAGATCTTGGCTCGGTGCAGGAACTCCTCGGGGCCGAGCGCGTCGCACAGGAGCATGGCGATCGAGTACGCCTCCTCCCCCGACGCCGTGGCGGCGCTCCACACGCGGATTGCGCCGGTCTTGGCGACGATGCGGGGAATTATTTCTGCGCGCAGGTATTCCCAGGACTGCGGATCGCGGAAGAACTCGGTGACGTTGATCAGGATCTTGTCGAAGAGGATGGGGAACTCATCGGCGTGGACCTCGAGGTAGTCGAGATAGGCGCTGAAACTGTCGATTCCAAGCTCGGTGCAGCGCTTGGCAACGCAACGCACCAGGCTCGGCCGCTTGTACCCGGTGAAGTCGACGCCGCGCGACTCCAGCAGGTACTCGACCAGATTCTCGAATTCGCTCCCGGCTTCGAGCGCCATGTCAGTCACACACCTCGGCCGCGAGAAGGGTTCGCCGGCGCCGACGTGATCACGTCGAGCGAGAGCACGCGATCAAGGTACCAGTCCAGATCGCGGCCGAAGGCATGCCGACGAACTCGGATGTGCCCTCGTCCCGGACGATCATCGTTCCCCCGCGCCTTGATCGCGGCGCTTCTAATCGGCGAGCTCGGTCTGGGACAGCCTCACCGTGCCGTCGCGGTCGATGAGCATGTGCCGATCCGGAGGCGCCAGGCAGCCGCGGCACCGCTCAACCTCCATGCCGTCGGCCGCCTGGCCTGCAGGACAACTCGTGCTCACACCAAGGTGTGGAAATCTTCGCGTCGAAGAGCTCTGAGGGCATGGTGCCGTTGACCAGGTTCTTCTCGTAGACGGTGAAGCGTTCGCGCGCTCCAACTGCAGAAGCACGAAGGCTCCGAGCGCGTCCGCGGTCCTCCCTTGTTTTGCTCTGGGCTTCAGAGCGTGAGATTCTGAGTTCTCGGAGCGAATTTGGCGTTGCAGTCAGCGCAGCGATGAATGGTGAATGGTTCATTCCTATATCGCCTCGACGACAGGCGACCGTTGCCGCTCGATACCGAAGGCGCTCCGGCCGCCACATGCACGCACGTCGCCCTTCCGTCATCAAACAGAATGAACGAGGTGCGCTGACCCACCACGTCGACCCAGGCGATACCCAATCGGCGTGCCACGTTAGGTGTCGGTGCGCATCGATGCGTGAATGCCACGGCAGGACCAGCGATCTCGCTGAATCGGTAGTGGCAAATGCGCTCCTTTGGGGTCTCTCGCCTGGTCGGCGGTGATTACACCGAATCGGAGCGGGGGCCTGTCGACACTCTAGACGCTTTGAGCCACGAACAAGCCGGCAATGTGTGGGCGAAGGCACCCTAAGCCGACTCCAGGGACGAGGTGCACGGTCCTGGGCCGTGAGGCAGTCGCTCAGGGGGCTGGGTCAAGCTGAAAGCGTTGACCCTCGGAGCCGCGCAGCGCATGGAAATGCCGTCGATCAAGGGTGAGCACGTCGAAAACTCCGTGGCGTTCGGCAAGAACGACGATCGAGGCATCGGCGAGACCAATGGCGAGCTCGCTGTAGCGCCTGATCACCATCGTTGCTGAGACCACATCGCCGGCTGTGAAAGGTTCGAGCTGGTAAGCGCCTCTGGCAACTTCGTCAAGCAGCGCCCGTTGCGCCTTCGTGCTCACTCGGGCGGCCAGCAGGTAATCGAGTTCCGCCAGGACGAAGGGCGACAGAAGTAGCGGTCCGCCACTCTCGCGCAGCGCAGCGGCCGCTTCAGTGTGCTGGTTCTGGCTGCTGTCGATGGCAGCCAGCAACCCGCTCGTGTCGAGAAGGATCACGCCTCGCCGAAGCCGTCCAGCAGCCTGTCGATGTTCTCCGCCAGATCAGGTTTGCCGCTTTTGAAAAGCGGAATTCGAGGTTCTGGACGGCGCGACTGCAGAAGGCGCTCGATGCCCTCACGGATGAGGTCTGCCTCCGTCCGCTTCTCTTCGTGAGCAGCCCTCGCCAGGCTGCGCTTTAGGTCTTCGGGCAAGTAGATGGTGGTCCGTTTCACGCCATACATTTAGCCATACGCTTGGGAATCTGTGACACAGCTGTGACCTCCCGACCACCCATGTATAGCGCCACTTGACGGTTCTGAGTTCAAAATTGGTCGGGGCCCGGGATTTGAACCCGGGGCCTCACGGTCCCGAACCGGCCGTATGTCGTGTCCTCTGGTGTCCCGGCGTTTCCTCTCGTGTCCCCCTGTACTCAATCTGATTCGCCTTCGTGTCCTCGCGTGTCCTTCTGTGTCCTTCTGGGTCCGGGAATGCATGACACAGTTGTGACACGTTAGGAATGCTGACTGGAACTCAGCACATTGATTTCAGGCGGTCCGAGTCGAGGATCGTGATGTGTCCTCCTTCCATCGACAGGGCGCCAAGTGTCACTAGCTGGCCGAGCGACCGATTGACATTCTCACGGCTTGCGCCAACCATGGCCGCCAGTTCAGCTTGAGGCAGCCGGATCCTTATTCGGACCCCACCCGTAACGGGTTCGCCATGCCGGCCGGCCAGGTCAAGCAGCTTGCGGGCGATCCGGCCGTTGACGTCAAGAAAGGCGAAGTCGGTCAGGTCCTGGTCCTGCTGCCGAGCATGGTCGACCATCAAGGCAAGCATCCGAAGCCCGAGCTCTGGCGTCGCTCGCAAAGCTGCAAGGATGTCGTCTTTGGAGACCATCACACAGGTCGTCGGTTGGACGGCGATCGCAGTCGCGGCGCGAATGCCTGCAGCGTCGAGCACCCCAGTCTCGCCAAATATGTCTCCGGGCCCGAGAAGCCGTAGCACGAACTCCCGGCCATGTTGTGATGTATGCGTGATGCGGACGAGTCCGCGCTCGATGACGAACATCGAGGTCGCGGCCTCGCCTTCTCGGGTGAGATAGGAGCCGGCCGCGAAGGTGCGGCGGTGAACCCGCGTGCGAAGAGAAGCGGAGAGCTTGTTAGGGAGGCCGGCGAAGACCGGGGTTCGAAGGAGTGCCGCGATCGGCTCATCAGCGTTGACGGGTGGCACTTCGATCGCAAGCCTGTGGGTATCCATGGGCTGGCTCGCGCCCTTGAACATTACTGTGTCGCCATCGACGAATGAGAACTGTGGATTCGCCACTCGGGTAGCCTCGTCTACAAGGACCTCACCGGCGACTGCGCGGCTCGTCAATCCGGCCGCGGCGTTGGTCACCTCGCCCACAGCCGTGAAGTCTTTGAAGCCCCCACCGCCCACGTTTCCGCAAAACTCTTCACCGCTCGCTATTCCGATTCCGATCTGGATCCAAGGGCCGTCCGGCGTTCCATAACCCACTCCCTCGAGCAGGGCAGCGGCCGCCGCAACTGCCTTGTGTGTGTAGTCGCGCCCACTCAGTCCCGGTACGAACAGACCCATCAGTTGGTCGCCCGCGATCTGGCCCAGGACCCCTTCGTTTCGAAGCAACACTCGCGAGGCGAGGTCGTAAAACCGTGTGACGAGCGCCGGCACCTCGCCCTGAGAGAGGGACTGAAGTTTCTGGTAGTTGCGAACGTCGGCGAACAGAATGCTGATCGGGACGATCGTGCCGCCCTCTGGCGCCCATTCCAGGCATCGCAAACACACATGTGGGGTCTTACTGGAAGGCCGGTAGCCCATGAGGCGAAATGGAAGAGTGAGGGGGCCGCCGTAGGGCGCATTGCAGAACTTGCATCGCGGCTGACCGGGCGCCAGCGCAAACAGCCTGCGC
The DNA here is from genome assembly GCA_035717165.1 of Candidatus Dormiibacterota bacterium. Lineage (GTDB taxonomy): Bacteria > Chloroflexota > Dormibacteria > Dormibacterales > Dormibacteraceae > 40CM-4-65-16. Next base: position 29,477 of record DASTIX010000064.1, on the reverse strand, counting down.
AGCAGACGCGGTCCGGTGGCGGCGATGCGGTCGCCGCGCAGAACCGCGGACCATTGCGCACCCATCGGCGGATGGCTGCCGACGGGCTGTAACGCAGCCACGATGCGGGCCATGGTATCGCCGGCACTGCAGCCTGTCTTCGTCAGGTCCACAATCGCGCCATGGAGAGGCTGTTAGGGGCGGCAGCGGCCATCGTCACGTGGGCGGGTTGGCTAGCGATCTCTTCAGCCTTCGGGTTCCCCATCCTCGGAACGGCGGCGATGATCAACCGCGCGTTCTTCAAACTGATCCCCGACGCCGGCCATCAGCCGAACTTCTGGCTCGGGTGGACCATCCTGATCGCAGGACTCGCCGGTGCGATCGCACTGTTTTTCTTCCTCGAGAGACGGCGCCTCGTCCGGCCAGGTATACGAACGGGCCTGATCTATGGCGTTTTGCTGTGGCTCGTGGTCGGCGCTGTCGTCATGCCGGTCTTCGGCATTGTCGAAGCCAAGCCACCACCCGCGCCGGGGTTTCAGCCCGCAGACCCGATGCAGGCGACGTTCATGATGTACACCCTCGGCCCTGGGGCCGCGGTGGCGGCCCTGATCGCCTGGCTCCTCTTCGGTGCGATCCTGGGCGCGACCTGGAGTGTGCCCGACAAAAGCGACTCTGCGCCTGTCCTGAGGACGGCCCGATGATGAGGCGCTGCCTGGGCGTGGCGATGCCGGCCAGCATTGCCGTGGTCGTGGTTTGGCTAAGCGCGGGTTGTTCGCCCGCGACGAGCACGGCGCCCACCAGCGTCTCGGTGAAGGTGTTGGCACAGGGCCCGGCGAAGGCCTTGCCCGCGGGCAAGGTATTCGACAGCATCCTTGAGTTCCGCCAGAATCCCGGCGCGGACTTTGGGCCCCACGCCCACGTGCCCGCAATCGTCTACATGCTCCGCGGCAACTCCAGCATTTCCTATACCGGGGGCCCTCACGTGGCGGTCGGTCAAGGCCAGGCTGCCTTTATCCCCGCACTTGTTTCGCACACCCACCAGAACCCCGACGGCCGTCTCGGCGCCGGGACGATCGCCGTCGGACTGATTGCGCTCACGATCCTTCTGTGCGCGGCGACGCTACTGCGCGGACCCCGACGCAGCATCGTGGTCGCCGGGCTCTTGGTTCTGCTAATAGTCGGCGGAGCCCTGCCAGTGCTTGGCGCGACGTCGAACGACTACTACCTGTTCGCCATCCGCTCCCCGGTTGAACACGACAGGCCCATGCCGCGACCGGACGGGCGGGTCGAATATCTGTCTCCCGATCTGAACCCGGTGCCTCCCGGTCCGTACGTCGAGACGTTGAGCTCAATCACCGTCCCAGCGGGCGCCACCTACGATGCGCCTGTCGTGCGGGGTCCCCAGATCGTCGTCGTTCTTCAGGGCAACGCGAAGGTCCAAGTCGGCGACCAGACCTATCAGCTGAGCGTCCAGGGCGCAACCATGGCGCAGGCGGACCAGACGCTCAGGATCGTTAATTCGGGCGCCGATCCACTCCAGGTGCTCGACTTTGCTGTCGCCTCTCTTGCGGCCTCGCCCGCCGCGACATAAGCCGCCCACACCCCGATCTTCATAGTGCGCCCCGACTCGTGATCTAGAGTCTCTGCGCCCGGGGATCCCGGAACCGAGTTTCGAACCCCGTGTGACGAATAGCACAGCTCAAATGTGGCGCACTGCACAGGCGCCGCAGTCATTGGGGCACAGGGTGCCTTCAGGTTCGCACCCGCTGGTGGGTCGAGCCGAATAACCCGCAGGAGATCGCCATGTTTGTTGTCTCTCGTCTGGCTCGATCGTTTATCGCGCTGGCGTCGATCGCTGTCGTGCTCGGCGTCTTTGCCGCCTTGCCGGCCCAAGCTGCCGAGAGTGGCACCTTCGTCGGACAGAAGATCTGCCGCGTCCCGTTCGTCACCATCTCGCCGCCAAACCCCGGGGGCTACTGCCTGATCAACAAGGCGAACCTTCCGTTCCTGCTGGGCGCCAAAGACTACTACACCAACCCTACGGTCACCCGCAGCTCGACCGGCGCCCTTCTCGTCGTCTCCAGCCCCGTGACGATCGTGGCCACCGATGAGCGAGGGAGCACGGCATTCGGCAACTGCACCTACTACTACCCGAGCGCGACCAACCCTGTTGGACACGGACTGTGCGCGTATTCCAGCGGGACCGGCTTCTTCTATGGCTTCAACGCCGTGTTGACCATCGGAAGCCCCACACCGACGGGGGTCAGCGTAGTTGGCCCGTACTGGTTCGACCGTGAGCACGGCAATGGCAACAACTGATCCTGAACCCCATTTGGAGGCTGAAATGATCAAAACCCTTCGCGGCAGTGCGACTGCGAAATGCGTGGCGGTCGCTTTCATAGCGCTGGCGGCGCTGATACTCGGGACTGGAGCCGACGCAGCCTCAGGCCATGTCATGGCAGTGAAGGCTGCCCAGCAGGTCGAGCTCACATACACGGTGTGGTTCTCGCCGAATATGACCGGCGTCTTCGCAGGCGATTTCTCAGGCACGTTTGGCGGAGCGGTTCTCAGCCGCACACCCATTCCCGGCACACCCATCGTTCACCTCTCAGCTCGGTACGAGCTCAAGGCGAACGACCCATCGAAGTCATTTACTGCGATCGTGGAGGGCAACCGAAATCTTGTGACGAACTCAGCTGTTCTCAATGGCTCCGTTACGGCTGGGTGGCTCACCGGAGAGCAAGCGCATTCGCAGTTCGACGTGATCAGCAGCTGCCCTGGAAAGCCCAGCGGACCCTGCTTCGTAGGCACACTCCGTATTGAGTGATCTCGTTACGTCAGCGCCGAACGGGGCCCCCCGCGGGCCCCGTTTTCGTGCTTTCGAAATTTTGCATCGCGGGCGCTCGATTCCACGAACGTAGCTCCGGCGCCGATATCGACCACGGCATTACGAGTGACGTCTTACGCACGGTCAGGGCCTGTGAGCGGACCGAAGGTTTGGTCGGAGGGAGGGGACACTATTTGAACTCGGGCAGCGATCTCAAGACCGGCCTGATTGACCTGCTGAAACCGTTCAAGCTCCGAAATTCGAAGCTCGCGAGAAACGGCGATGTTGATACAGATCGCGGGTTCGGTGGGATTCGAGACTGCGCGGACTATCTACCAGCGGCCAGGTTCACGGATGCGTGACACAGGCGCTGCCCGGGTGCCCGGACGCTGATCACCCCTGGGCCGCAAGGACAAGTATCTGGACTAGCTCGCGTACCAACGCCAGGTCGGCCTCGACCCGGTGGCAATCGAGGGCCCGGGTCCATTCTTAAAAGGTTGGCCGAGGCGCCGGCGTGATCGAACTACATCATGTCCGGTGACATGCCGCCGGGCATGCCGTTGCCGTTCTTCTCCGGAATCTCCGTGATCACCGCTTGGGTCGTCAGGATCATGGCCGCGATCGACGCTGCGTTCTGAAGGGCTGAGCGCGTGACCTTGGCCGGATCCACGATTCCGGTGGCGAACATGTCGACGAACTGGTTGTTCAGGGCGTCATAGCCATGGCCGGCCTTGCCCTTACGAACCTGTTCGACGATCACCGAGCCTTCCACGCCCGCGTTTGCGGCAATCTGGCGCAGTGGCTCCTCGAGGGCCCGGCGAACGATTGCCACGCCGGTCTTTTGATCAGAGTCGAGACCGAGCCCGCTGTCTAGCACTCGCTGGGCCTGCAAGAGCACGACCCCGCCGCCGGCGACCATGCCCTCCTCGACACCGGCCTTGGTGGCGCTGAGCGCGTCCTCGATTCGGTGCTTCTTCTCTTTCTGCTCGACCTCGGTGGGCGCGCCGACCTTGATGACCGCTACCCCACCGGCCAGCTTGGCCATCCGCTCCTGCAGCTTCTCTTTGTCATAGTCGGAGGTGGTCTCTTCGATCTGGGACTTGAGGCTCTTTATGCGAGCCTGGATGGCTTCCGACTTTCCGCCACCCTCCACGATCGTGGTGTCGTCCTTGGTGACAGTCACGCGCCGAGCCGTGCCCAGCTGCTCGACCTTGGCCTGGTCGAGCTTGAGGCCGAGATCTTCACTGATGACCTGGCCACCGGTCAGGACGGCGATGTCTTCAAGCATCGCCTTGCGACGGTCGCCGTAGCCGGGCGCCTTGACCGCGACCGCGGTGAACGTGCCGCGCAGCTTGTTGATGATCAGGGTCGCCAGCGCCTCACCTTCCAGATCCTCGGCCACGATCAGAAGTGGCTTGCTCTGCTGGACAACCTTCTCCAGCACCGGGAGCAGGTCGGCGATGGACGAGACCTTGCGGTCGGTGATGAGTACGAAGGGCTCGTCGAGCACAGCCTCCATCCGGTCCGGATTGGTGACCATGTAGGCCGAGGTATAGCCGCGGTCGAGCTGCATGCCCTCGACGACCTCGAGTTCGGTGGCCATGGTCTGGTTGTCCTCGACCGTGATCACGCCGTCCTTGCCGACCTTGTCCATTGCGTCGGCGATCAGCTCGCCAATCTTCTCGTCCTGAGACGAAATGGTGGCGATGTGGGCGATGTCGGCGTGATCCTTCACCGGTACAGACATCCGCTTGATCTCGGCCACGACTGCCTCGACGGCCTTGTCGATGCCCAGCTTCAGCTGGATCGGGTTGGCGCCGGACGCCACGTTCCGGAAGCCCTCGCTGATCATCGTCTGGGCCAGGATCGTGGCTGTCGTGGTGCCGTCACCGGCGACATCGTTGGTCTTGGTGGCGACCTCGCGCAGCAGCTGCGCGCCCGCGTTCTCCCATGGGTCCTTGAGCTCGATCTCACGGACGATCGTCACCCCGTCGTTGGTGACGGTGGGAGCGCCGTACTTCTTCTCGAGGAGTACGTTGCGGCCCTTGGGCCCGAGAGTGACTCTTACCGATCGGGCGATGATGTCGATGCCTTTCTTGAGTCCCTGGCGGGCTTCAACGTCAAAGTGGACGATCTTAGCCATTTGATTCGCTACTCCCTCACGGTTATTTGGTCTTCTTGGTTTGACTTGATGGCGTAGCGACGACCGCGAGAACGTCCTTCTCGGAAACGATCAGGTACTCGACGTCATCAGGCTTGAATTCGCTGCCGGCATACTTCGCGTAGAGCACCTTGTCGCCGACTTTCAGCTCCATCGGAACCCTCTGGCCGCTGTCCAGGAGCCGGCCGGTCCCAACGGCCTCGACTATCCCTTCCTGGGGTTTCTCTTTCGCGGTATCCGGAATGACGATCCCGCTCTTGGTCATCTCTTCTCGATCGACTGGTTTCAGGACCACGCGATCGCCGAGGGGCTTCAGGTTCACAGTTTTCCTCCGTTTGTTGGCTGAATCGCGGCGTCGAGGAGCTTCTGCGCTCTCGCGCAGGCGCTGTCCACCAGAGCCGCAAGGGCTCGGTTGTTACGCTCGGCGCCGACCGCCGCGACGAGATCTCTGAGCGCTCGTGTCAGGTCAAAGACTCTCTGCTGCAGGTCGGGTACGACCTGGGTCTGGTACCTGTCCGCATCCATACCGAGCAGGATCATGCGGTCGACCTCTTCCCTGTTCAGCGAGATCCTGTTGCTCATGATGGTCCAGAGGAAGGATCTCGCCTTCCCGAGAACAAAGTCAGTAACAATGACGCTGCGCGTCTTCCGCACCGCCCCTATCGCTAGATAGCATTTGCCCGGTGGCGCGTATGACGCCGAGGAGCTCCGGCGGCCTCGAGGGCGAGGACCTACAGACGACGCACTGGGAGGACGCCCGGCACTGGATCGGCGTCTACGCCGACCTAATACGTTTCAAAGTTGGCTTGCTTGAGCGCGTGCGGCGGGAGGTGCCCAAGCTTCAGCCAGTGGCACAAGAGGCGGCCGCGAGTGACCTGGCCATCATCGAAAGCCAAATGCGCGGCTATCAAAGCAGGCTCGATCTCTGGTATCGGCGGCTGTGGGATCTGGATGGCCTGCAGCTGGACCCGGACGGTCAGCTGATCCGCCACCACGGGAGGGAAGGTCACCTGACCAAACGCGAGTACCAGCTGCTGCGGTTCCTGCTCGACCACCCGCACAGGTTCTTCACCGTCAGCCAGCTGCTGGGCCGAGCGTGGGCCGATCCCACCCTGTTTCCGGAGGAGGTGCGCAACTACGTACGCCGCGTTCGGAAGATCCTGGCCGATCTCGAGGTTCCGTGCGAGCTCGTCAACCGTCCCGGGCGTGGATATTCGCTCGTCTTTCGCCCGAACGAATCCGGTCCTGACAGCGCCGCCGGATAAGCGCGCCCGCGAAACGAGCAGAAAGTTACTGACCTTCTTACGCCAGCCGGCGCGACAGTGTGTCATGACTCTTCCGAATGACCATCGTTTGCGGCCAGACTTGGTCGCGGCCGCAAGGGGTGGCGATCCCAGCCAGCCCATGGATGGCGAAGCCGATCCCCAAACCGCATCGATGGAGCAAGCGCTCTACTGGAGACAGATCTACCGCGAGATTCTGGCCATGGAAGAGAAGGTCATGGAGCGGATCCAAGATCTGATGGCCCAGCAATCCCCCGAGGCTCGGATCGAGGTCGAGCTGACCAATGTTCCCGTCGTCGCTGCTCAGGCGGAAAGATTCCGCCAGCGCCTTAGTTTCTGGACTGCGCGGGTAGGTGAACTCGAGAAGGTGAGGTAGTGATGCTGCCGGCGTCCGGTGCTGCATGCATCGCGATCGCCGATGCCTGCAGGCGATCCAGAAGACGTCCTCTAACTCGACATGCACGAGGTACGAGCCAATTAGTTGTTGTGGGAGGGCTGCGAATCCGAAGCGGGCTCCGCCCACCGACGGGCAAGCTCAACCACCTGCGGATCCTCAAGCAGCGCAAGGCCAGCCGAAACAGCCGCCTCGGCGCCGCGGTTGGCGTTGAGCCGGTCGGCATCGATCCCGTCGTGCACGCGGCCTGTCGCGCGGTCGTAGGTGGGTGCATCTGCGGGGTTGCGCCCGTCGAACCAAGCACGCGCCGGGTCTGGGAGCAGAAGGTACTGGGCCGACCCGGTCCGGTACGCCAACCGGTCCATCACGAAGCTCGCTGACTGGACGTCGTACGGCCCTGCAGGCGCACCGAATCGGCCATTGAGTCCGGATCGAGGCCGAAGGCATGCCGACGACCTCGGACGTGCTGTCGTCCTGGACGGTCGCGGTCCCGCGCGCCCAGAAGCGTTCGCGCACGGTGTCCGCTGCAACAAGAAAGGCCCTCGAGCGGGGCCCTTTCTCGTACTTGCCCTGGGGTCAGAGCGGGAGATTCTGGGTTTTGAGAGCGAAGTTTGCGTCGCACTCTTCGCACCGATGAATGGTGAACGGTTCGTTTCTGTATCGCCGCGACGACAGGCGACCGTTGCTGCTCGATACCGAACGCGCTCCGGCCGCCACATGCACGCAAGTCGCCCTTCCGTCATCAAACAGATTGAACGAGGTGCGCTGACCGAGCACGTCGACCCAGGCGATGCCCAATCGGCGTGCCAGGTTAGTTGGTGATCCGCATCGATCGATGGACGCCAAAGCTAGAGCAGCGATCTAGCTGAATCGGCCAGGGCAAATGCCCTCCTTTGGGTCTCTCGCCTGGTCGGCGGTGATTACACCGAATCGGAGCGGGGGCCTGTGCTATCGACTCTAGACTGTTTGGGCCGGGAACAGGCGAATCAGCCGGTCTCGCCGTGGGCGTTCATCGAGCGCCACACCCGTGTTACTGAGATTGTTACGTCTCCTCGATCAGCCTCATGCCGGTGAACGGCGCCGGCGACAGAATTCTGATGGCGAGGGACGAGGTCGATCGGATGGTTCTCATGAAGGTGGACCTCGATCGGTATGAGGCCCAGCTGATTCCAAACCTGCAGCAACGGGTTTTCGATCTGACCCGTGCACTTAAGGCCATGGTCGTCGCCGCTGAAGACGCGAGCCTGGCCAATCGTGACGAAGCCCTCGCCTGTGCGCGACGCGTACTGGCCTCGTTGCTCCAACCGATCACATGAGGATTGGTAACAACCCGGCCATCTCACATGAGGATTGGTAACAACCCGGCCATCGGCTGAGGCTGTTGGTCCTCATCCATCGCGGAATCCAATCGATGCCCTGATGCGCGTGCCCGTACGATGCCATGGTGATCACGCAGCCGGAACGCCCTGACGTGCCGATCGGGCCAAGGATCGTTTTCGTCAGCTCACAGTTGCCCCGGCGGTGCGGCATTGCCACTTTCTCGGCCGACCTCATGGCTGCAGTCAAGGCGGCGGATCCACGCGTCAAGCTGCGAGTGGCGGCGATCGATGAGCCCAATGAGGTCCGCCCTTACGCGGGCAAGGTGCGCTGGCGCATCAGGCAGGGGGATGCCAGGAACTATCGAGCGGCCGCCGAAGCCATCAACAGATCCAAAGCAGACATCGTCAATGTCCAGCACGAGTTCGGGCTTTATGGAACGTGGACTGACGAAGTCTATGACGATCACCTGAAACCCTTCCTCGAGGCTTTGCGTAAGCCGGTGGTCACCACCCTCCACAGCGTCCCTCCCGATCCGACACCCTCGATGCGCGAGGCCATCCGTTCTACCGTTCGGCTCAGCGACGCCACCGTCGTGATGGCGGAAGCGGCTGCAGCACTGCTCGCCCGCCAGTACGGCATCGCGGAGGCGCCCGTGGTCATACCGCACGGAATGCCGGCGATCCATCCCCACGGGCGGGTCCGGATGAAGGAGAAGTTGGGCGTGCCTGGCAGAACGCTCATCTCGACGTTCGGGCTGGTGGATCCGCGCAAGGGCATCGAGTACATGATCGAAGCCATGCCGGCGATCGTGTCCCGGCATCCGGAGGCTCTGTACATCGTCGCGGGTCAGACCCACCCCGAGCTGCGGCGCGTTGACGGCGAGGCCTACCGCAATCGCCTTCTCGAGACCGTGAGGCGCTTGGGCCTGGAGAGCAGTGTCTCCTTCGTCGACGAGTACATGGCGCAGCGCGACATCATCGAGCTGCTGCTCGCGAGCGACGTGTACGTGACGCCGTACCTGGATCCGAAGCAGATCACAAGCGGCACGCTGGCCTACGCGCTTGGAGCGGGGAAGGCGATCGTCTCGACCCCGTACCTTCATGCTGAGGAGGCACTCGCCGAAGGTCGTGGGGTGCTGGTGCCGTTTCGCGATGCGGCCGCACTCGCCGAGGCGGTCACCGCGTTGCTCGACAATCCGGACCACAAGCACGAACTCGAACAAGCGGCCTACGAATACGCCAACGACATGTCCTGGCCGAGAACCGGGGAGCACTGGCTCGCACTCATGCGACTCGTTGCCTTCTCGGCGCCGGCGCGGCCTGTCCGGCCGGCCGCATGAGCACCGTCCGGGCTGCGACGATCGCGCACCGCCTCGACAACAACCCGATCCTTACGAGCGCCGATGTGACGCCGTCTCAGGAGGCTCTGGAGGTGGTCTCGGTCTTCAACGCCGCAGCGGCCCAGGTCGGGAGCGAGACGATCCTACTGTTGCGGGTCGCGGAGCGTCCGCGCGCGATCAGCGGGCTGCTCGCCGCAAGCGCACGGACGCTCGACCTCGCCGCGCCACATGAGAGGCTGCAGCCGGTACCACCTGGCACCCTGGGTGAAGACGTCATCGGCATCGCGTTCCTGGATCCCGCAACGGAGCCTCGACGCGTGGTGGTCGCGTACGTGCGCAAGGACCTTCCGGGACTCGATGCCGGCGATCCGCGGGCCATCCAGGTCACCAGGGAGCCGGCCAAACCCGGCGGCCGCGCAGAAGTGAGGGACTATCTGACCCAGATCTCCCACCTTCGGGTGGCGCGCAGTGATGACGGCGCTCACTTCGTCGTCGACAGGCTCCCCTCGGTGGTCCCCGCCGACTCTCTCGAGGAGTACGGCTGCGAGGATCCACGGGCCACGCTGATCGACGGCGTCTGGCACATCACGTATGTGTCGGTGGGCTCCCTCGGCGTCACGACGAGCCGGCTGACCACGTCTGACTTTCGATCGTTCGAGCGCCAGGGCGTGATGTTTCTGCCGGACCACAAGGACGTCGCGCTATTTCCTGGCCGCGTGCGGGGCCGCTATGTCGCCCTGACTCGCCCGATGCCCGCGTCGTTCAACCGGGTGCTCGGCATCTGGATCGCCTTCTCCGACGACCTTGTCGGCTGGGGCGGACATCGCCCGCTGGCCCTGCCACGTCCCGGCATGTGGGATGGGGTGCGCACCGGCGCGGGAGCGGTTCCTTTTCGCGTCCCCGAAGGCTGGCTCGAGCTCTATCACGGCGTCGACGCCGAGGGGAGATACGCGATGGGCGGGCTGCTGCTGGACGCCGAGGATCCCGCCCATGTCATCGCGAGGTCGCCGGAGCCGATCCTGACGCCGGACCTGGACTATGAGCAGTCAGGCTTCTACCGTAACACCGTGTTCTCCTGCGGGCACGTCGCCCTCGACGAGGGGCCCGACAGAATCCGGATGTACTACGGCGGAGCCGACTCCTGTCTCGCCGCTGCGGATTTCGACGTCAAGGAGATCGTCGCCTCGCTGGCACCTTGCTGAGACAGCTCGCTGCGCTCACGCGGCGGGTGCCTGCAGCCGGTCCGCGCGCCTTGGCCATGGCCGTGTACGCCGGCTCGGCGGGTGAGCACTTCGAAGCCCGGGAAAGCGGTATCGAGGGCGTCGCGTGCGTGGACGACGCAGCCCGCGCAAGCAGGGTCTTGTACCGCCTGTCGGCGGCGACTGGAAATCAGGCGTTGCGAGGTTGGGCCGACGGGCTCCTCGACTTCGTCGCCTGGATGCAAGCCGGTGACGGCCTTTGGAACAACTTCATCCTCGACTGGGAGGGTGCGAGGAACGTGGCGGGGCCGACCTCGGCAGCCGGCGTCAACTTCTGGCAGGCGCGCGCGATGCTGGCACTCGCCGAGGCGGCGAACCACGATAACCATCGCCAACCGCTGACCCGGGCGCTCGACGCGGCGGCATGCGCCGCGCCGCCGTCGGATGTGCGGGCGATCCACGCCCTCGCCGTGCTTGCGATGCTGAGGCGAGGTGACGACCCAGGCTTGACTGCGCTGCTGGGCGTCTGGTGCGACGAGCTCGCCGCCTGTCAGCGTGGCGGCATCCTCATGAACTCGCCGGACGAACGCGGCCGGCCACACCTGTGGGGCCACGTGCAGGAGGCCGTACTGGCTGAGGCCTCCGCCGTGCTTGGCCGGCGCGACCTGCTCGAGGTCGCGACCCTGAGCGCGAACAGGGTGTTCGCGGGCGTCATCGAATCCGGATTCGATCGCGCCCACGTCAGCAGCTACGACGTGCAGTCGGCGGCCTTCACCATGGAACGGTTGGCGGCGGTCACCGGCCGCTCGCGCTACACCGAGTTGGCCCGGAAGGCTCGGAGCTGGTTCGACGGTTGCAACCCGGCCGGAGCCGCCATGTACGACCGGGCGGCGGGTCGTGTTGCGGACGGGCTCGACGATGGGCGCGTCAGCGACCGGTCAGGGGCCGAGGCAAACATCACGGCATGCGATGCGCTGCTGAGTGACCCCGGAGTGCTCTCGCTGGCTCGCAATTGGAAGCAATCGTGGTAGAGCTGATTGTTACTGCATTTGTTAGGGCCGCCACTCAAGACTCCTAAGGCATAGGCATCACGGTTCCTGCCCCCCAACCAGTCGTGCACGGCGCGCAACCGTATGCCGAGCTCAAGCGTCGAGTACAGGCGGCGGGGCTGCTTGGAAAACGACCGGGTTACTACATCCTCATGCTGGTCACGAACACGCTTGCCTTCGGGATCAGCCTATGGCTCTTGGCCCTGGTTCACAACCTCTGGGCCACGGTTGCGGTGGCCGCCCTTCTGGGTTTCGTGTCCGGCCAGCTCGGCTTCCAACTCCACGACTCCGGACACCGGCAGATGTTTTCGAGCCGGCGTCTGAACACCGTGATAGGTGTCGTCACCGGCAACGGACTTCTCGGCATGAGCTACGGCTGGTGGGTGGACAAGCACAACCGACATCACGGCAATCCCAACCACCAGGACCTGGACCCCGACATCGGCGTGGGTGTCATCGCGTATTCCGAAGAACAGGCCTTGGCGGCGACCGGCGTGTCGCGGTGGGTGGTCAGGCATCAGGCCAGGCTGTTCTTTTTGCTGCTGTTCGGGTTGGCGTGGTCGATGCACGTCGCGACCGTGCGCTTCTTGATCAGGACGAAGGATCGGTTTCGCTGGATCGAGATCGGCGTGCTCTGTCTGCACGCCCTGGCCTACGTAGGGTTGCTGGTCGCGGTCGTCGGTCCGTGGCGCGCGCTGCTCGTGATCGTGGTCCAGAAGTGCGTAGGCGGGTTCTACATGGCAGCGGTCTTCGCCCCCAACCACAAGGGGATGCCTCAGGTCGAAAGTGGACAGGAGCTCGACTTCCTGCGCTCGCAGGTGTTGACGTCACGCAACGTGAAGTCGAACCCGATGACCGATCTCATCTATGGATCGCTCAACTATCAAATCGAGCACCACCTCTTCCCCACAATGCCTCGCTGCAACATCCGCCGCGCCCACAAAGTAGTGCGTGAGTACTGCGCCGAGCTCGGTATCTCCTATCACGAGACCACGATCTATCGCTCGTATCACGAGATCCTGAGCTTCCTTCACGAGGTCGGCGCTCCGCTGAGGCAAGGTTCTTCCGCCTGATCGACTCCCGCGTCGCGCGGTGTCAGCAGTTCGGCTTCGTCGAGAAGATCGATGCCGACGGCCCGGCGCCAGAAGCGAGGTCGGTGGCCAGCCATGCGCCCATCTGCTGGGTCATGGTGGCGGTCAGGTTGGGATGTGGAGAGCCGCGGTCGATGACGACGGCGACAGTGCCGTCGGCCTTGGCGGTCGCCGACAGGATCTGAGGAGCGGCGAACAGGCCGTTCTGCGTTGCCGTGAGGTAGTCCTCGCCGCAAACTCCGGCCGGCCCGGCGTCGCCGAAGTAGCCGGTGCTCGAAAGGTAGTTCAGGCGGGCGATGAGCGCGGGAGCGAAGGGGCAGCCCGCGAAGTCGCTGGCCAGCTGGGCGCAGCCACCCCACGCGCCGTTGGATCCCGGAATGGGAATGATGATCGTGGCCGCCGCGCTGCGCGCTGCCTCCACGTGCGGGCTCGGAGACGTCACCGGCGAGATGGCGGGACTTGCCGAACCGGTCGCTGCAGACGTTGCCCCGCAACCCGACAGCGCCACCAGCGCGATCACCGCGAGCACAGCGCCGACGAATGGGATAGGTCCGGCGTGGGTCACGCTCAACCCTGAACCGGCGCGCCGTTCGTGGCAGCCGGCACGCCGGCGACGGTGGGCCTATCCCGGCCCGCCGCGGACTTCTCGCGCGCCAGGAAGGCGCCCAGCTCCTGGATGGTGCTCATCAGGGGGGCTGGGAACACTACGGTGGTGTTCTTGTCAACCCCGATTTCGACCAGGGTCTGCAGGTTGCGCAGCTGAAGTGCCAGAGGGTGAGCAAGCATGATGTCGGCCGCCGCCGCGAGCCTGTCGGCGGCCAGGGCCTCGCCGTCGGCGGCGATGATCTTGGCGCGCTTCTCACGCTCCGCCTCTGCCTGACGAGCCATCGCCCGCTTCATGCTGTCGGGAAGTTGGATGTCCTTGAGCTCCACCAGGGTGACGAGCAAGCCCCAGTCGGCGGTGGCGACGTCGAGAATCTCGCGGATGCTCTGGTTGATCTTGTCGGTCTCGGCGAGCGTCTCATCGAGCGTGTGCTGACCGACCACCTTTCGCAGCGTCGTCTGCGCAATCTGGTTGATCGCTGATCCCACGTTCTCGATCGCGACCACGGCCTTCACCGCGTCGACGACTTTGAAATAAGCGACCGCTGAAACGTCGATGCTGACGTTGTCGCGTGTGATGATCCCCTGGGACTGGATCGGCATGGTGACGATGCGCAGCGAAATTCGGCGCAGGACGTCGATCAGCGGCACGATCAGTCTCAGCCCGGGTGCCCGCACGCCGATCACCCTGCCGAGGCGGAAATGGACGCCCATCTCGTACTGCTGCACGATCCGGATCGCCAGCAGGAGCCCGAATATGGCGAGAACGATTACGGCGGCGAGCGCGATGGCGATGGCGTTCATGTCGTGTACCTCAAACTCGGAGTAGGGAATCGATGCTTTTACGTTCCGAGGTGGTCAGGCTGGCACCCAAGCCATAACAGCCGCAGTAACAGGCCCGCCGAAGTCTTCCATACAAGGCCGACACGCTGGTCGCCACAGCCCTCCACCGCGGCGATCAGGTAAGAAAACAGTGACCCCAACGGATCGCCTCGCCGGTTTCGGAACCGGCCTTGCGGCCAACTCCGACTCCAGTGAACGTGTCCCTTGGGGCCACCGCTCACAGTACCGCGATTGCAACGGTTCTGCCGACGGATCTTTTTTCCGTAGCCTGGCTACCCATTGTTAACCGCGCCTACTGCTTCCCTCGTCGTCTCCTCAAGAAACGATCGGTCCCTGCGCGCCTCCGTTCCCCGGCCATGCGTGCGGTAGACGCCTTATCGGCGGCGCTGACCACAAGCTTGCGCGGCCGGCCGGGCGGCCGGCGGGTGCGTTTGAACGCTTCCAGGTCGTCGGGCAAAATGGCCCACACGACTCCGACTTTGAATCCGTACAGCCGCTGCCTCAGGAGTAGCCGGCGCACGTAAGCCTCCGATGCGTCGAGTTCGGTGGCGGCCTCGGCGACGGATAGAAGGCGGGGGCGCTTGATTGCCGAATATTAGCACGTTGGCGTAACCATTTTCTGGTATAGTGGCCCTTGTTCCTGGACTGAGGCGAGGACCCTGCGAGTCCTCGCGGTTGCCGGCCTGACGAGGGCAGTAGCCTTCTTGGCCCTACCGCTTCGCTGACTCTCCCAAGGAGGAGACGCAATGCCAGACGTCAAAGAGACAACCGACCGTTTCGTAGCCGCGTTCAACGCCCACGACGAGATTGCGCTGAAAGGGCTTCACGCTGATGACATCAAGTTCAACGCGCCGGGTGGGTTCAAGGCCACCAAGGCCAAGGATGCCACCGCCTACGCGACCACCTGGCTGAAGGCTTTCCCGGACGGCAAGATGCACGTCCGCAGCGAGATCGTGAGCGGCCCCTGGGTCGTCCAGGAGATCCTCATGGAAGGGACGCACACCGCCCCCCTCGAGAGCCCGACCGGCACCATTGCACCGACCTACAAGAAGGTGGTCGGCTATGGAGTCCAGCTCCTGCGCGTGGAGAACGGAAAGATCGCCGAGGCTCGCATTTACTTCGACCAGCTCGACCAGATGAGGCAGCTCGGTATCATCCCGACCCCGGCGACTGTCTAAGCAACCACCTGGACCCGGCCCTTACGGGGGCTGGGTCTTTTTTGAAGGTCATCCGGCCTCTTGTGATCTCACAAGAACCAGGGAGGGCGCCTCTTTCGGGCGGTGTTACTGACTTTCTTATGGCAGCTGTTCCAACGTCGGTCACAGGTTGAATGCCGCCAGCAAATCGACGTCTGACGCAGCCGCGCCGCGCCCCCCTTCTGAGACTGAAGCGCTGCCCGGGGAGAGCCGCACGCGCCTTAGCGGTGCGTGGACGGCGGTCGTTTTCGGCCTGATTGCCCTGGTCGTGATCCTCGTCTTCATCTTGCAGAACCCGAAGAGCGTCGAGGTTTCCTTCTTGATGTTCTCGGGTCGGCTGCCCCTCGCAGTGGCTCTGCTCTTCGCCATGATCCTGGGCGCCTTGATCGTCTTTGCGTTTGGTGCGGCCCGGCTCCTCCAGCTACGGATGGTTGCTGGGCGTGCGCGCCGCAACTCCGCCAGCAAAGCGTCGTGATTGGGACCTACTGGGTTCGCTTGTCGCGCCGCTCGGTGCGACGTTGAGCATGATCCTGGTCGTGGATGACGACCCAGACATCCGGTCCCTCGTTCGCTCGATTCTCGAGACTGCCGGCCATGTCGTCGTTGAGGCCGCTCATGGCAAAGCTGCGCTCGACATCATTCGACCGAACCTGGCCCCGGACATCGTGATCACCGACCTGACCATGCCTGTCCTGAGCTGCACCGAGTTGATCGAGCGACTTCACTCGGAACAAGTGACGGCAGCGATTCCCATCGTGGTCGTTTCCGCAAGCTCCGATGCCGAGCGGATCTTTCAGGGCTCTGGCCTTGTTCAAGCCGTGATCCGAAAGAGTTTTGATGTACACGCACTGGTCGACTGTATCGAGAGGGTCGCCGCTGGTTCTGGCAACAGGGCGGCCTGACCCGAGGCACCTGGGGAGCCCTATCGCAGTCCGACGAACTCCAGGGCGGCGATCGCAGCTACGACCCCAAGACCGGCGATCCAGCCGACCACATGGCCCGTGACCAGTACTCGAGCGTTGAAACGGCTCCTGCGGATCATCGCCCGACGGTGGCGGAATCCAGCCGGCGATGCATGCCATGGGGCTTTCCGGCGGCTCTGCACAGAATCAGCTGCGGCGTCCTTGATCACAATCTCAGTAACCGCCAGGCGCGGAGGGCCTGCGCATTGACTCGCCCACGGCGTCGTTGACGATGATCTCGTACTGCAACATCGCACTGCTAAGGCCCTCGGTTGCGGAGCCTCCTCGGTTGGTGCGAGCCAACTCTTGCGCGCGATGCATCTCAGCGGGTCGCCAGCCGTCGTTCATCCTGGCACCGCGGTCGCGCAGGATCGAGATGGCCAACTGGTCAGCTTCCTGAACGGCCACAATAGGCTTCGCCAGGAACCCAGCCTTGATCGCGTTCCAGGATTGGGCGTAACGAACCTTGTTTTCCGGTGATAGCGATCGAAGTCGTCCGCGCCGCGCCAGGCTGACACGATACGCAATCGCAATCACGAGGACTGCACCGATCAAAATCAGCAACGCCATAGTTCCCATGTCAGCACCACCTTATGTCTGAAGCGCGGGTCAGCCCATCCGCTTCTTGGACACACGCTGCGACGATGGCCATAACAAAGTCAGCAACGGCCGAGGCCAGAGCCCAACATCGAGGTGGAAGCCGCGGTTATTTGGTCTTGCTTCTTCGACTGGAAGGCGCAGCGACAACCGCAAGAACGTCCTTCTCGGAAACGATCAGGTACTCGATATCGGCGGGCTTGAACTCGCTGCCGGCGTACTGCGCATACAGCACCTTGTCGCCGACCTTCAGTTCCATGGGGACTCTCTGACCGCTGTCCAGGAGCCTCCCCGTCCCGACAGCCTCGACGACCGCCTCCTGTGGTTTCTCTTTGGCGGTGTCGGGAATTACGATCCCGCCCTTTGTCATTTCTTCTCGATCGATTGGTTTCAGGACCACGCGATCGCCGAGTGGCTTCAGGTTCATGGCTTTCCTTCTGGTGTTGGCAGAAGGCCGGCCTCGATGACCTTCTGCGCTCTGGCAAACGCATCTGCCACCTGTCCCGCCATACCAACGTTTTTCCCCTCGACACCGACTGCTCCGACCAGATCTTTGAGCGCACGCGTAAGGTCGAAGACCCTCTGCTGCAGGTCGGGCACCACCTGGGTCTGGTACCTGTCAGCTTCCATCCCGATCAGGATCATGCGGTCGACCTCTTCCCGGTTCAGCGAAATCCTGCTGCTCATGGACGTTTCGGCTCCAGCATCTCGCCCTCCCGAGAACAATGTCAGTAACAAGCGCGTTCACTCGTCTTCGATCGCGTGGAAAGTTACTGACCTTCTTACGCCGGCCGGCGCGACACTGTGCCATGAAGCTTTCGGACGACGATCGTTCGCGGCCAGACGTTGCCGCAGCGAGGGGTGGCGATCCGAGTCGATCCATGGATGGCGAGGCCGATCCTCAGAACGAATCGCTGGAGCAAGCGCTGTATTGGAGCCAGATCTACCGCGAGATTCTTGCCCTGGAAGAGGAGATCATGGTACGGATCCGAGATCTGATGGACAAGCAATCGCCCGAGGCCCGGCACGAGGTCGAGCTGACCAACGTTCCCGTCGTGACTGCTCAGGCTGAGAGGTTTCGCCAGCGCCTCGGAGTTTGGACGGCACGGCTTCAGGAACTTGAGTAACAAGACGCGGCCGCATGCGGACCGCGAGGTTGTTCGAGGTGAGCGTGAGGCACGCGCAGGTGATGGAGCAAATCTCGTAACGGACAGACGGCGCCAACGTTCCATGATCATGAGTCGCCTCGGTCGCGGAATGTTCCTCCTGAGTTTGGCGCTGGCGTTGGCGTCTGGCTGTGGGAGCGCTGCCCACACAGCCGCTCCAGCGCAACAGAGCGGCGCCATCCTGATGTGCAGCTCGTCCGGCGAGGCCTCGCCAACCTGGCCTGCGCCTTCGACGCGGACGGAGGCAACTCCCGCGATCGTCTCGGCGACCGTAGCCGAGGATACCTTCACGCTCGCGTTCCAGACGGGTACCCCGGCGTTTGAACTCAGGCGGCAAACGAACACTCACTTCACTACAGACTCAGGCCTCGGGCAACCCATCGACGTTGCTGGATCAGCCGGAGTGAAAATCACGTTCCTCGGATTCCGAGGCGACATCAACAACTACACCGGCGCTTCCAGCTTCACCTCGCAAGGACCATTGCTGATGCAGGTGAAATCGCTTGGTGGATCGGAAGGTCAGGCCAGCTTTGCCGCGGGCCTTAGCCGTCCCGGCTGCGCAAGCGTCGCTTCGACAGCCTCGACACTGACGTTCCACTTCATTCCGTCGCCCTAGCTGAGTCCCTCGACTGACCAGCCAAACGTGAAGCTGGTCGTGGCGGGCGGACCGCGCGTCAAGATGCTGGATTGGACTTTTTCTGCGGGTAGATCGTTTCTCCGCGCGACAGCATGTCGACGAACTGCTCTATTCGGCGGATGCGCGTTTCCGGTTTCTTGGCGCCTTGAATCCGGTAGAGCACCGAGTATCGGTTCTGCGCGTTGAGCCTGTCGAACATCGCTTTGGCGTCCGGCCGGGCTTTGAGCGCGGCGGCCAGGTCGTCGGGCACGGACATGGTCGCCGGACCCTCGTAGGCGGCCGACCACCGACCATCTTTCTTTGCCCGCTCGACCTCGGCCAGGCCCGCAGCGTGCATGCGGCCCTCCTGGATGAGGCGCTCGGCCGCGAGCGTGTTGCGTTTCGACCACACGCTGCGGGTGCGCCGCGGAGTGAACCGCACCGCGTAGGTGCCCTCGTCGCGGGAGCGGCCCTGGCCGTCGATCCACCCGTAGGCGAGCGCGACCTCGAGCGCCTCGTCGTACCGGAGGCTGGTCGGGGCGCTGACTCCTTTCTTCGCCAACACGAGGAAGACGCCGCCCGACCTCGCATGGTTGGAATCGATCCATTTGCGCCACGACGCCACGTCTTTGAGCAGCAACTCGGACTGCATGGTGGGACTCATCGCATACGACCACGCCGAGACCTCAGGCGACTATCGATGGGCTGTTTGCACGGTTTGCAACGGCTTGAACGCATCGCGTCAGCGCGGCGGCGTCGAATGGTTTGGCAACCACTGCATCGACCAACCCTGATGCCCTGAGCGTCCACGCTTTGACCGCATCCCCTGAAACCACGACGATGGGAATCGCCGCCGTCGGGGCCTCGGATCGCAGACGCTCTATGAGATCCTCGCCCCGTAAGATCGGCATTGCCAAATCGGTCATAACCACGTCGGGCAGATGCTGCGTGCCGATCAGGTCGAGGGCGGCCGCACCCTGTTCGGCTTCAACGACCTCATGGCCGCCTTCCTCGAGAATCGTCTTGAGGGCGAAGCGAATCGTCGCACCATGGTCAACCACCAGTATCGTGCTCACCTTCGTTCTACTTTCGCCTTGAGAGTGCGGGTGCGCCGTAACAAAAGCAGCAATGCGCCAGAGGGAAGCGACCAGTTGGCTGGTGCCGCAGCAGCCAAAGGTTCCGTCTGCGGCGGTTCAGGTTGATCGTTGCCAACTACCGCTCACGATGGCAACAACGATCAGAAGACCGGTAGGTGGGCCAGTGGTGCTGAAGCAACCGAGTCGCGGCTACTCGAGTTCACGCACTTTCGCCGCCCAGAATCCGAGGCGCTGGCGGAACCTCTCAGCTTGAGCGGCGACCACAGGGACGTTGGTGAGCTCGACCTCACGGCGGGCCTGCGGGGATTGCTTGGCCATCAACTCCTGGATGCGTTCCATGACTTTCTCTTCCATGGCCAGGATCTCCCGGTAGATCTGTCTCCAGTAGAGGGCCTGCTCCATCGATGCATTCTTGGGATCGCTCTCGCCGTCCATGGCCTGACTCGCGTCGCCTCCCCGGGCGGCGGCCACCATGTCGGGCCTGATGCGATCTTCATCCGAAGGCTTCATGACACCATTTCGCGACGGCTGCCATAAGAAGGTCAGTAACTTTCTCTCGATTTCACCGGCGGCTCAGCGTTTGACGTCGCGCGGTGTCACTCGTCAGGGCGGAAAACGAGCGAATAGCCGCGAGCTGGGCGGTTCACAAGCTCGCATGGGATTTCGAGATCGGCCAGGATCTTGCGGATGCGGCGCACGTAGTTCCGCACCTCCTCCGGGAAAAGAGCCGGATCGGCCCAGGCTCTGGCTAGCAATTGGTTGACTGTGAAGAATCGATGCGGGTGGTCGAGCAAGAACTGCAACAGTTGAAATTCCCGATTCGTCAGATGGCCCTCCCGTCCCCGATGGCGGATCAGATGACCTTCTGGATCTAGCTGCAATCCCTGAAGGTCCCAAAGGCGTGCATACCAGAGGTCAAGCCGGCCCTGATAGCCACGCATCTGACCTTCGATGATGGCGAGGTCAGCCGCGGCCGCGTGCTGCGCTACGGGCTGAAGCTTCGGCAACTCCCGGCGAACCCGCTCCAGGAGGCCTGTCTTGAACCGAATCAAGTCGGCGTAGACGCCGATCCAGTGCCTGGCGTCCTTCCAGTGTGTCGTTCCGAGATCTTCGCCTTCCAATCCTCGTGAGATCTCCGAGGGCAAAGCGGTCACGAACACGCAATTTTAGCTTCGCGGGGGCAGCTTGGCAGGGGGCGGCTGAGCGTCGGATTTTACTGAGATTGTTATGTCCGCCGCCTCACCTTGACAGCCCCCGTCTCGATTCATACCGTATTGCCGACTCGCTTCGAACCATGAGGAGGATCGATCTGTGAATAGGCTGCGTCGGCTGCTGCTTCCCCTGCTCGTTGCCATCCTTGTTGCTGCAGTCGGACCCCTGACAGCCCTTGCTGCGACTGACCCCGGGCTGGCCTCCGCCGGGAATTTCGCGGTGCTGGCTGGCACGACCGTCACGAATACCGGACCTAGCTGGATCACAGGTCAAGTCGGGGTGGCCCCGGGCAGCGCTGTGACCGGGTTCCCTCCGGGGACGTCCGGCCCGCAACACAAAGGCGACTCGGTAGCCACCACGGCACAGACGGATCTAACCGCCGCTTACACCAATGCCGCTGCCCAACCATGTCCGGGCACTAACAACTTCACGGGCGTGAATCTTGGCGGCAAGAACCTGGTTCCAGGCGTGTATTGCCAGACGACAGCTCCGACGCTCACAGGCACGCTAACCCTGAACGGCTCAGGTATCTACATCTTCCAGATCGGCAGCACGCTGGTGACCGCTTCGGGCGCGCGGGTCGTGCTCATCGGCGGCGCTCAGCCGTGCCAAGTCTTCTGGCAGGTCGGCAGTTCTGCAACCATCGCCACTTCGACCACCTTTATCGGCAACATCATGGCTTTGACCTCGATTGCCATGCAGACCGGGGCCACGCTCAACGGCCGCGCGCTCGCGCGTAACGCCGCGGTGACGCTGGATACCAACCGGATCATCCAGCCGAGCGGCTGTGGATACCCCGTTCCGGGATACGTGGCCCCACCCACGGGGAATGTGTTGCCAGCCACGCTGGGCGTTCCGTCTGAGCTGATCGGAGAAGTTCCCTGGCTGCTCTTGATCGCGATTGGCAGCGGCATCGCTGCCTTGGTGTTGGTCGTCAGCGGCCGAAGGCGGCGCCGCCGCAACGCGTAGCGCTGGCTGGCTCATGGACGCGACCTTGGCTGAGCTGAGCTAAGGAGCGCTTATGCTCGGGCGACTGCTGGGCGAGGTTGTGGCGGCCGTAGTGCTAGTTGCCGCGCTCGTATTCACGTGGAGCGACGGGCAGCCGACCGATGACCGAGTCGATCTGGCCATACCTGCCCCTGCGTTCACCGCCCCGGTCGCAGGCTATTCGGATCCCGCTCACGACCGAATGCTTGTCGCAACTCCCACGCCGCCCCCAGAACCACCTGTGCCGACCGCTCCGCCGGTCATGGTCCTCATTCCGTCCATCAACGTCCACCGTCCTGTCGAGGCCGTGGGCGTTGACAGCCACGGTGCGATGGAGAACACCGTGAATCTCTGGAACGCCGGTTGGTACAAGGGGGGCCCGGTGCCAAGTGCTCCTGGCGACGCGGTGATCGAAGGCCACGCCGGTTACCCTGACGCACCCCTACTGTTTGGAAGGCTGCCCCGGCTCCACGCCGGAGACAAGATCGTGGTCGTCCTCGCCGACGGTACGCGGCGCCTCTTCCTAGTCGATTCCCTCTCAGTCTGGCCGGCCGGCACCGGCCCTCCGGGGATGGGCGAACCCTATGGGCCGCCACGGCTCACGCTGATCACCTGCACGGGGCCGTTTGACGACCACTACAAGACATATGCCGACCGGCTTGCCGTCGAGGCAACGTACGCCGGCCTCGCCTGAAAGCCTGAACGCCGCGGCGAGCTGAACCATTGCCGCCTGCAAAAGGGCGGTTACTGCCTTTGTTACGGGTCGTAAGCGATCGTTACCTCAAAGAGGTGACTATATAAATGGCAGTTCAGCAATCGGCTCCCGTTTCGGCTCCGGTCTCAGCTCCCGCACCAGTTTCGATCACCGAGCAGGGCCGCTACAACTTCCGAGCGGCAGCGATCGTCGGCTTCGTCGTTGGAGTGGTCGACATCGTTATTGCCGCTCGTTTCCTTGGGAAACTATTGGGCGCGTCCACGCAGTCGGCTTTCGTCAGCTTCATCATCACCGTGAGCGGACCGCTCGTGGCACCGTTCCAGGGCATATTTGGCAACGGCGGATCGAAGACGAACAGTTTCGAGACGGCGGACCTTGTGGCGATCGCGGTCTATGCCGTGATTGGCTGGGGCCTTGTGATGCTCATCAGAATCGTCACCGCACCGCGCGGCACCAAACCTGCGACCTCGTGAACAACTTGCGCTCGTGGCTGATGAGGTGGAATGACACCTCTCTGAGGCAGATCGCCAACTTGCGGGAGCCTTCGTCACCCCGCCGCTGGCCGCTTATAGGCATGTTTGCGATCGGGCTGGTCGCGGGAGCGATTGGGTCCTACGCCGTGAGCCAACGGTCACAGATACAGCGCCTCGCTAGGCGCGCTCTTATGGCGAGGCGCGAGGTGCTTGGCGAGTTCGGCGGGGCGGAAGTCGCGGAACCAGTTTCGGCCACAGCACAGCGTTCAAATCACCGCCGCAAAGTGGCAGTGGAGGTTACCTAATCATGGGCGGTTTCATCGTCTGGATCATCGTCGGCGGCATCGCCGGGTTTCTGGCCAGCAAGGTGCTCACAGGCAAGGGCATGGGCCTTATCTGGGACATCGCGGTCGGTATCCTCGGCGGTTTCCTAGGCGGCTGGCTTGCCGGCCTCGTCGGCATCGCGACCACCAACATCGTGATGGATGTCGTTGTAGCTTTTGTCGGGGCTGCCATCCTGCTGGTCGTATTCCGTGCACTGACCCATCGCGGCCTTCTACACGCTTAGAACTTCCCTTCCTTTCGTCACGGCCTCGCGGACTACCCCTCCGCGGGGCCGTTCGTCTCGGTTCGGCTGTTACCGAATCCGTACCTGCACCCAACTGGCCTCGCTAGTGCCCTGGTACGCACCCCGCATCGAGGGCATTCATCCTGGTCACGACCGGGCGCACTGCTCCGGTTACCGAGCGGGCAGAAGCCGAAAGTGTCGACCCCCGGGTCCGCGCATTGAGTTGAAATGACGGTGATCGAGCGTGAGCACATCGAGGACACCGTAGCGCTCGGCGAGGACCACAATCGAAGCGTCGGCGAGTCCGATCTCGAGGCTGGGATAACTCCTCACGACCACGAGAGCTGAAGCCACGTCCTGAGCGCTGAAGGATTCGAGACGATATGCGCTGCGACCAGGGCGATGCCGCGCTTGGCAAGCACGAGCACCAGCTGCGCCTGGCTAGGTGCGCACGGCGATGTTGCAGTAAGGGCACCAGAGCTATGAGCGGGCCTCGGCCGGCCAGCTGTCCGCCGAGAACGCCGACGCGTTCGCCACTGAGCAGCGCTCGCCGAGAACCTGGCTACCTGCTGGGCGAACGTAGATGTAGTGATGATGCGATGGCTTTGCCTTCGTCACGCGCTCGAAGGCCGTCTGTGACCCGTCCTCTCCGGACCAACCCAGCTCAGGGCGATTCGTTGCCGGTCGATGTCACAGACGCACGCAGATAAGCCAGAACCGCGGCGACGCGACGGCTTAGAAGCTTCTCCTCGGACAGGCCGAGCTTGGAGAAGATCGCATTGACGTATTTCTCGACCGACGACTCGGACATGTGGAGGCTCCCCGCGATGGATGCATTGGACTTGCCCTCGGCCATCTCCCGTAGGACATCTTTCTCTCGACCGCTCAGGAGCTGCAGCGGCGATTCAGCCTGCCGCGAGCGGTAGTCGACAAGCCGTTCGACCACGCCCGAATCCACCACCGAGCGTCCTGCCGCGACCTCGCGCAGCGCGTGCAGGAGCTCATTGAGCTCGCCGACGCGTGTCTTGAGCAGGTAGGCGAGGCCCTCGGTGCCATCCTTCAACAGTTGCACTGCGTACGCGGCATCGGAGTGCTGTGACAGCACGACCACGCCAATTCGCGGATGCCGTTTGCGGATCGTTTGCGCCGCCTCGATGCCCTCGACCCGGTGTCCGGGCGGCATGCGAATGTCGGTCAGCACCGCATCTGGCTGCAAGCCATCGACGGCCTGAAGCAGCTCCTCAGCATTGCTCACTGATGCCAGCACATCGACCTCGCCTGAGTCCTCCAGCAGCCGCCTGGTGCCTTCGCGCACCAGGTAGTTGTCCTCGGCGATGACTACGCGCAGACGGTCAGGCAAGCGTCTTCTCTGGCAGTGGCAGATACGCGCGCAGCTTCGTGCCTTGGCCGGGCCGGCTGACGACCTCGACGCGACCGCCGAGTGCGGAGATCCGATCCTCGAGTCCACGCAGGCCGGATTTGTTGGTTACGGCAGGCTCGAAGCCTTGACCATCGTCAACGACCTCGATCACCAGCTGACCGGGCTCGGAGTGAAACCGGATGTCGACACGGCTGGCCGACGCGTATTTCAGTACGTTGGCCAGTGCTTCAGAGACGAAGAAGTAGGCCGCACCCTCGAGCTCGAGCGGAAATCGCACTCCCTGCCCGAGCCCGTTCGCGTGCACCTCGACAGGCACGGTCATCCGCGTCGCCCGTTCCTCCACCGCTTCGATGAGCCCGCGATCGGTAAGGATCGCCGGATGGATTCCGCGCGCCAGCTCCTGGAGGTCCTCGAGCGCCCGCTGGGCGTCAGCCTGAGCCTCGCGCAGGGTGGTTTCCGCCAGGCTGGGGTCTCGCCTCAGCTGATTGCGCGCCAAACCGAGCCTGGCCAGTACGCCTACCAGCTCCTGCTGCACTCCATCGTGGAGGTCGCGCTCCAAGCGCCGCCGGCCAACTTCTTCGGCCGACACCAGCCTGGCCCGCGAGGCGGCGAGCTCTACAACGTGCTTTGAAAGCTCGGCCGAAAGCTGAGAGTTGCGGATTGCTAACGCCGCCTGGCGGCCTAGGGTGTTGAGCAGCTCCTGGTCCCAGGGCTGATACCGACCCTCCAACTTGGGCCCGCATTCGATGACACCGACCGTCAAATCGTCGTGCATGAGCGGCGCGGAAATCTCGGCGGTGGGGGCAGCCGACGGAAGCACTCCGGCGCTGGCGATTGGCACCGGCTCGGGCCGGTTGAGGGTCACCCGGACCCAGCTCGCACCCAGGCCCGCTTGAACGGCCTTCGCTACGCTGCCAGCCACGTCCTCGGCCGCGACTGTGGACTGAAGGCGAACGCCGAGCTGGCTGATCAGTTCGTAGCCAGTAAGCCGCCGGCCGAAGACCAAACGGTCGGCCAATGTTTCAAGGCGGCGTCGCGCGGGCTGGAACAAAAGCGTCGCCACGATCGCAAGGACGACCGCGAGCGTCAGCGGCACGCGCTGCCCAACAGCGATCCCAAACGCTGCCGCGATCACCACATATCCGACTGCGATAACCGCCCAGAGCGCGCCGTATACGACCGAGCGCCGGATCACATCCTCGATGTCCAACCCGCGGTACATGACGATGCCTAATGCAAGGCCGGCCGGCAGTAGTGCCTGCGCGCCCACGTAGAGCACCGCGGCAACCCAGAACGAGACGGCCGGCTCGGGTATGAACGTGATCACGACGATGGCGATTGCAGAGGCAGCCAATGCGAATAGTGGCCACTTGATCTGCCGGCGCTGCTCATCGCCAAAACGGCGGTAGCGCAAGAGCAGCAAGGCTAGCGCGGGAACGATGGCGAGAAGATTCGCGCCCATCACCGCTCCCGCCGCACTGCCCAGCGGATCCAATCCGGGCACATAGATTGGGCTCGCGGCAGTGAAGGGCACCCAACCGAACTGGCTCGTGCCGATCTGTCGTGATCCAACCATCTGCAGCAACAGCAACGGCACGAACGCAATAGGCAGAGCGCGTACCACCCAGCGCTCGTAGCGGCGCTGATATTTCCCGTCCGGGAAGATCGCAAAGACGGTAATCCCGGCTGTCAGCACTGCCCAGCCGGCGGCGTCCACCAGCACCACCCCGGCCCACCAGTGCGCGACATCCGGATGCGTGACCGAGGCGAGCGACAGCCCAGCACCGAACCCCTTTCCGATCGCGAGCAGAGTGGCCATCACCAGGAGGAGCCACGCAGCGCGATTGGCAGGCCGCGCCAGATACACGATCGCACCCGCGACATACCACGAGATGCCCGTGCCAACATCGACCGCGCCGCCAGAGAGTTGCCCACCCTGAAGATCAATCACCGCCACGGCCACCAGGGCAAAAGCTCCCGGCAGCAGCCACCAGGCATTTGCGGTCCGCGCGGTCATGGCTACATCTTGGCCCGGGAATGACCGGAAGTCGCTGAGGTGAGCCGGAAAGTCGAAGGTGGAAATCCGCAATCGCCGCCCCAAGAAGATCTGCAAACGGCCGGGTAGGGATTCGAGGCAGCGGCGCCTAGCTTGGGCGGCAACGGGCTCGTGCCAGCTCGAAACCACCAATGGAGGACATCACATGCTCAAGATCTGGGACCCGACCAACTTCAGGAGAACACTCGGAGGCCTGAGCCTCATACTGGCGCCGATCTTGTTCGCCATCGCGGAGATCACGTACCCGTCGAGCGACGGCAACGGCGCGGCACAGCTTGACGTCGCTGCGCGGAACCACGACGTGATGCTGGCCGACATCTACTTCGGCATCGCCTCGGCCATCCTCTTCATCCCCACCGTCTATGCGCTCCTGCACGTGACTCGTAGGCGCGGCGTAGTGCTTGGCCACCTGGCGGCAATCTTCACCGTTGCCGGCGTATGCCTTGCACACCTCGCCCTCGGCGGCCTGCAGCTGATGCTCTGGGCGATGGCGGGGCCCGGCGTCGACCGCTCGGCGATGGCGAGCTTCATCGATAAGACGCAGCAGAATCCGGCCGGGCTGCCCCTCGTGCTGGGCCACGAACTCTTCGTGGTCGGGATCGTCCTTTTCGGCGTGGCGATCTGGCGATCCGGCTTCGGCTACCGCTGGGCCGGCCCCGCGATCGCCATCGGAGTGATCATCGACGTCGTTGGCGGCACCGTCGGCGTGCCCGACCCGCTGATCAGCATCGTTAGCGATGCCGTCTTCGTCACCGGCTTGGCCGCGGTCGGCCTCAAAGTGCTTTTGACCTCTGACCCCGAATGGGAGGCGGGTACCTTGCCAGTCGGGTCCGAAGCATTCCGGAAGGTATCCACCGCCCGAGCTTGACCAAGCGGCAGGGCGCCTGATGCCCGATCGGGCGCCCTTGCACATCGACCAAGGCTTCTCCTACTCGCTGGACCACCACGCCCTGACCGAACCCAGGGGCTCACGGTCCTGGCCCCTGCATCATCGGGCTGCGGCGCCGCACTGCCAGGGAGAGTTTGCCAACGAGTTCAACGCAGTGACGTCGGGACCCGAACCACAACTCATCAAATTGCATGTGAAGGTCTAGAACGAGCCGGTCTTCACCTCTCCCGCTCGCGTGTAGTTCGCGACCACGACGCCGCTGGGTGTGACGCTCGTCTTCTCGACGGTGAAGGCGGCCGGGATGGTGCCCTCCGCGAACAGCTTCTTGCCGGCGCCGAGCACGATCGGGAAGGTCTTCAGCCAGAGCTCGTCGACGAGATCGTTCTTAAGCAGCGTTTGGATCAGGTTGGCGCTGCCGTGGACCTGCAGCTCCGGGCCATCCGTTTGCTTGAGCTTCCTGATCTCCGCCGGTACGTCGCCTCCAATGTGAACGGTCGTCTTCCATTCTGTGTTGACCGGTCGGTGCGATACGACGTACTTCGTCGCCTTGTTGATGCCCGCGCCCGCCTCGTCGTTGTGCTGCGGCCAGTAGCCGGCGAAGATGTCGTAGGTCTTACGGCCGAGGAGCAGATCGAAGGGGTGGCCCATCTGCTCCGCCATGACGTTCCCGCCTGCCTCGTCGAAGTACGGCACCGTCCAGCCGCCGAACTTGAACCCGCCGGAGGTGTCTTCTTCGGGACCGCCGGGAGCCTGCATCACACCGTCAAGGCTTATGAACGTGAGGACGATCAGCTTTCTCATGCGACATACGACGCTACACGCGATCGGAATTAATCGGTTGCCTCAGCTCCGGGCGAGCGCCGGCTTGCCGCTCTTCGGGGCCTCAGGCGATCAGAACGAAATCGCCCACCATCGAGCATGCCCGATTGGGGGTCATCCGGCCGAGTAGGCTGCCTCATGGTCCCGACCTGCGAGCGGACCGAAGGAATGGTCGGGGGCCCGGTGTGTGGTTTCAGGACATACTGGAATCCTTCGGCGGCCATTTCCAATCTGAACATGGGAGCCGGCCTCTCTAGCCAACTCCACGTTTCTATGCTGGTCGTGAACTCGTGGTGAACCCGCCCTGGTCGCCACCAAATGCTGGCGCTGCGAGTTCAGCTGCAGGTCCCGCACGTGACCCGTACGGCCAAAAACCTTCCGGGATGTCCTGAGACATGACATGGTCGGGGGCCCGGGTTTTGAACCCGGGGCCTCACGGTCCCGAACCGGCCGTATGTCGTGTCCTCTCGTGTCCCGCCGTTTCCGCTCGTGTCCTCCTGTACTCAATCTGATGCGCCTCCGTTTCCTCTGATGTCCTTCTGTGTCCTCTTCGGTTCAAGGAGTCGTCGCAACACCTCTGAAGTGACGGAGGTGTCAGGTGCGTCGACCACTTCGAGCGGTGGTTCGAGAGTTCTGGTTGTCGATTCGTGGCGGG
>DASTIX010000063.1:0-2263 GCA_035717165.1 Candidatus Dormiibacterota bacterium | reverse complement strand
GTCGTGCCTACGGTCGTCGCCGAGTGGCTGGAAGAAGCCTTCCGCGGCCACTGACCGGGGCGATCGTCCGGACGATCGCCCCGGTCAGTGGCCGCGGAAGGCTTCTTCCAGCCACTCGGCGACGACCGTAGGCACGACCTTGGCGTCGACGAGGAGCGGCTTTGGCCGCCCGCGATCGAGCCAGTCGCGTACCGCCTCGACGTCGCCGAGGCTGCGCACCGTCGCAGCCTCCAGGCCGACCGACCTCGCGAGCGCGGCGAAGTCCGTGTCGGGGAAGCGCACCGTATCCATCGGAGCGCCTTCCGGCGCGAAGTGATGGACCTCGGCCGCGTAGGACGCGTCGTTGTAGACCACGACCAGGGCATCGAGGCCGAGGCGGCCCAACGTTTCCAGCTCCGGCAGGCTCATGAGCGCACCGCCGTCGCCGAGCGCGATCACTGTAAGGCGGTCCGGCCGCGCGACTGCGGCTCCGAGGCCCGTCGCGAGACCAAGCCCGATCGACATGAAGCTCTGCGTGAAGACGAAAGAGCCTCCGTCCGGAACGTCCAGGTACATCGGCGGCCATCCCATGAAGTGACCCGAATCCACCGCGAGAGTTCGCTCGCGTGGAAGCAGGCCTTGGAGCGCGATGCTCAGCGTGCGCGGATCGATGTGGCCGTCGCCAGACATGTCTTCGAAGGGCTCCTCGCGCCACCCACCATGTTCGATTCGATTGCGGAGCTCATCCGATCGCCGGCCGGCCGCATGGTGTGAGCCCAGCGCCTCGCTGAGAGCTCTCGCGGTCGCGGCGCAGTCGCCCTCGATCCGAAGGTCCACCGGTCGGTGCGCGCCGAGGACGGCTGGATCGACGTCCACCTGGGCAACCTTCGCCTCGCGGCCGATGAGGTGGCCGCGCCGCGTCGTCCACATGTTCAGAGACGCGCCGAACGCGACGATGACGTCGGAGCTCTCGATGAGCTCGGCGGCCACCGGCGAAGCGAAGCCGCCGCTGATACCGAGATTCCACGGGCTGCCTGTGAACAGCCCCGCCGCCACCGCCGAGGTTGCGAGCAACGCGCCGGTCTGGTCGGCCAGCAGTTCCAGGGGTGCGCGTGCGCCCGACAAGACCGCACCGCGGCCGGCGAGGATCAGCGGCCGGCGTGCGTCGGCGAGCATCCGCACCAGCGCCTCGACGTCCGCCGTGGCCGCAGCCTTGGGAGGCGAAGCGAGCGGGGGTTGCACCTCGATCGCGGGATCACATTCCGCCGCCTGCACCTCGAGCGGCAGAGAGACAAGCACCGTCCTACGCTCGCCGACGGCAAGCTGCGCCGCGCGCGCAAGGTCCGCGACCGCGCTCACCGGCTTGTCGATGCGGAGGTGCACCGCGCCCGAGGCATTCGCCGCTCCTCGCACGTCGATGTAGAAGTTCGAAAGCGGGGCGGTCGCTTCCGCCGCGAGGAGGAGCAAAGGGGTGCGGCTCTTGGCGGCCTCGGTGAGACCGGTGAGCGCGTTGGTCACGCCAGGTCCCTGGTGAACGGTGGCGACGCCGAGCCGCCCGCCGGCTCGCGCGTAGGCGTCGGCCATCGTGACCACGCCGGTCTCGTGCCGGGCGGCGATGAACCGCACTCCGCTCGCCCTCATCGCGTTCGTGAGATGGAAGTTGCCGCTGCCGACGAGGCCGAAGGCGTCCCGAACCCCGAGCTGCGCGATAGCGCGACCGAGAGCCTCGGCGACGCGCATCGAGGCTAGCGCTCGATGAGCGCGAGCACCCGGGCGGGGCTGCCGGACCCGCGGACGATCGGCAGCGGACCGGCTATGACAACCGCGCCCTTCGCGGGCAACCTGGCGAGGTTGGCCAGCTGCGTCAGGCCGTACTTGCCCGAGCCGAGCAGAAACGCGTGGCACGGAAACGCCGGATCGAAGCTGTGCGCTGCCCCCGCGTCGGTGCCGACCGTCTCGACCCCCACGCCGATGACGGGAGCCTCGTTCGCCAGCCACTGCGCGCACTCGACCGAGATGCCCGGTGTGTGCGGTCCGGCCTCGTTGGCGTTGAGGAACTTCTGCTGGTCGCCGGCGCGTGCGTCCCAACCGGTTCGGTAGAGCAGCCAGCCGCCCGTCGGGAGCGGGCCATGTTCTTTCTCGAAGGCCTTGATGTCCGAGACCTGGAGCAGAAAGTCAGGGTTCTTCGCGCTTTCCCGGCTCTTGTCGATCACGACAGCGGGCGCGATGAGTCTATGGACGGGAACCTGGGAAACGTCTTCTCCATCCCGGCCGGTCGCCCAGT
>DASTIX010000062.1:0-20076 GCA_035717165.1 Candidatus Dormiibacterota bacterium | reverse complement strand
ATGGCGGGCCGCAAACCGGTGATTCTCGGCACGGATTTCTCCGGTGTGGTGGAGTCAGTCGGATCGGCAGTCAGGGCTTTTCGTCCCGGGGATGAAGTGTTCGGTGGTGGGAAGGGCGCGTTCGCGGAGTACATGTGTGTCAGCGAATCGCGCGCGATCGCATTGAAACCTTCGTCTGTTCCGTTCGGGGATGCCGGGGTTGTCGCCGTAGCCGGCGCTACCGCACTGCAGGCCGTACGCGACCATGGGCGGCTGGAGCGAGGCCAGAACGTTCTGATCAACGGCGCCTCGGGCGGTGTCGGAACGTTCGCCGTGCAGATCGCTCGCGCATTGGGCGGGCACGTGACGGCCGTGTGCAGCACACGCAACGTCGAGATGGTTCGCGCTCTGGGCGCGGAGACGGTGATCGACTACACGCAGTCGGATTTCACACGGTCGGGCTCGCGTTACGACCTGATCATCGACATCGCCGGCTCGCACTCGTTTCTGGCCTGCAAACGCGTGCTCGCGCCAGGCGGCAGATTCGTGGGAGTCGGCGCTGCTGCCCTTCAGCACCGCAGAGGCGGCAGCTTCCGAGCGATCGGCCACTTTCTCGGCACGCGGATCACCTCGATAGGCTCAGGCCATCGCCTGGTGTCGCTGTTCATCGCGAGCCTGAAACACGAGGACATGGCGTTTCTGGGCGAACTGATGGCGGATGGTCGCATCAAGCCCGTCATCGACGCGCGATATTCGCTCGCCGAGGTCCCCGACGCTTTGCGCCAGCAGGAGGAGGTGCACGCACGCGGGAAAATCGCGATCGCTATCGCGTGAACGTCGGTTCGTAGGTATCCGCAATCTCCTCACGCGTTACCGCAATGAGACCTGTAAAGGAGGTGGATATATGGCGAACCTCGTCTGGATCGTCCTGATCGTTCTCTTCGTGCTTCTTGTCATCGGCGTGCTCTCGTCGATGACAAGCCGTGGTGTGGCCGGCGGCGGCACGGTCGGCTCCGGTAGCGGATTCGGTGCGGGTTTGATCCTCGGCATCATCGTCATCGCCGCACTCGTGATCCTCGCGCTCGGGTTCTTCCAGTGGAACTGGTTCAGCACGCAGTCGGGTGGTGGCCAGACCAACAACCCGTCAATTACGTCGCCGGCACCAAACAACGGCGGCGGCGCATCGCCGTCAACGTCAGCTTCGCCTAGCTGATCAGCTTCGGGGTGGCGGTTTCAACGCCACCCCGATTACTTTCCCATTCAAGCACCAAGTGCTGATCGTCCCGGCGCGCCCGGGCGTGTAGGCCCTTGCCGCAGCCGATGTGGCGCGCGACGCTCCAATTGATACTCCGTGAATTGAAAGGAGCGTGATGGTGATGAAGGTCATCGACGACGTCAAGGAGTTGCTGGAGCACGCGGTCGTATTCGGTCAGCCGTACGAGAAGAACGGGCTGACGGTCATACCGGCGGCGCGAGTAATGGGCGGCGGAGGAGGCGGTGAAGCGCCGGCGAGCGAAAAAGGCACGGGCACCGGCAGCGGCGGTGGCGCGGGCGTTCAGGCACGGCCGGCCGGCGCATTCGTTGTCAAGGGCGACAGCGTGCGGTGGGTGCCGGCGGTCGACGCCAACCGGATGATCCTGATGGGACAGATCCTCGGGATCGTCGCCTTGCTCAGCTGGCGTTCCGTGGCAAAGGCGCGCGCTCGGGGCAAGGTCGCGACCGTCAAGTAGATCGGATGGCAAGGCGCCTCGCGGCGAGGCGCCTTGCTCGTGCCTCCCTCCTCCTCCCTACGGCGAGACGATCGTCTGGTTGTTGATCGAATCGAACGTATCCTTGGCTAGGCCCTGCAGGGATTTGTTCTGCGAGTACCAGCTTGAGCCCCCGACATTCGATTGGCCGCCTGCGTACTGCAAGAGCTGCATCACTGTCTTTGAGGTTGCGCCGCCGAAGGCCGCCGACACGTTCTCGGTGCCATAGATCTTCGTCAGGTCAACGACCACGCCGCCGATCGGCGCAGGCGCTCCGATCTTGTTGCCGCCAAGCGCCGGGTCGCTGAAGTAAACATCTAGCGCGGTCGCCAGCATCTGCGCCTTGAGCATGGGGTTCATGGTCGAACCGCCTGCGTTGGCCGCGGCAAATGTGCTCGTGAAGTAAGCCGCAACCTGCGAGCAGGTCGCTGTTGAGCTCAGGTCCTGGAACGATGCGAATTGTCGGAGCCAGGTACCGGAGTTACAGACTCCGCCTGTCGACGTCCCTCCCGCGATGATTGCCTGGCCGTTCTTGTTCTGCCAGAAGCCCATCGTCAGCGCGCCGGTGTTGCAGACCTTCACGGACGCGCTCGAGTTCGCCCCCGTCTCGACGATGGTTGCCGTGTTGTTGATCGTCACGCAGCCGGAGGACGGCGGGTTGAAACGAATCGTGTAATTGAACGGCTGCACCGTAAACGGTGGACTGTCGACTGCGGTTGCCGTTCCAAGCGCGCCATGGAGGCTGTCGACAACGTGAATCGTCTGATTGACGCGCGTCGTCGGAGCGCCGAAGGCGTAGGCTGCCGTGCCCGTCGCCGTGGCATGCGGAGTGAAGAACGTGGTTGCGTTCCAGACGGCACTCGCTGTGTTCGTGCCGAGGAGCGGATTCGACCCGAACGTGCACGAGTAGCTGACGCTTGCGCTGCTCTTCGGAGCGATCGTCACGTTGGTACCGCCGGTGACGGCACAGCTGCCGCCGTGGTCGATGCTGTCTGTGATCCCAGTAACTGTCACGGACTCCCAATCGTTCGGGTTCGCGACTGTGATCGTGCCCATGACCTGGAAGTTCGAGTCGGCGTAGCCGATTTCGGACGCAGTCACCGTGTAGTGCGCGGTGCCTCCCGCCTCGAGGGTTGTCTTGTCGACGGCCTTGACGATGGTCCACGTGTACGTCCTCGTGAAGGAGGTCGTCGCCGTCTTGGAGACCTGCGGGTCGGCGCCGACGCAGAGCTGCACGCCCTGGCTGCCGGAGCCATTCGTGGAACTGTCAGACGTGACGAACGTCGCCGTGTTGTTCTGCGTGACACACGTGCCCGGCGTGCCTGTGACGGTTGTCGAATACTTGAGCGTCGTCGGGCTCGGGTCGGCATAGGAAACAGTCCCGAGTGCGCCTTCCAGCGTGTCCGTGACGGTGACGCTGCCGTCGACGATCTTGGTCGGAGCGCCAAACGTGTATCCGGCCGAGCCGGATGCCGACGCGTCCGGTGTGAACGCGGTCGCGCTGTCCCACGCGGCGGTCGCCGTGTTCAGGCCCGAGCTCTTGGTCGGCGCTGATGCGTATGTGCAGGTATAGGGCAGGGTTACCGATTGCGTCCGCGGCACGGTGAGGTTCGAGCCACCAATGACGGAGCAGCTGCCACCGTTGTCGATGGCGTCCGCAACGTTGGTCGTTATGTCCTCCCATGTGTTGGGGTTGGACACCGTGATCATTCCCGCCACCTGCCAGTCACTGTCGATTCCGGAGTCGTGCGTGACGCTGACGATGTAGTTGAACGTCGCGGTCGTCCCGCTCTGCCGGATCACGGTGTTGTCTACCGACTTGGTGATTCCCCACGTGAAGGTGCGGGTGAATGATGTATCGGCCGTCTTGCTGACCTGCAGGTCGGCTGCCACACAAAGCGTCACGGTCTTGCTGTCAGATCCAGTGATATGCGTGTCGCTCGTGGTGAAAGTCGCGGTGTTGTCCACCGATTTGCAGGTCCCCGAAGGTGTCGTCACGATGTACGCATAGGTAAGCGCTGTCGGGCTCGGGTCGGTGTACGAGACCGTGCCGATGACGCCGACCAGGCTGTCGACTACCGAAACAGAGCCGTCGACGATAGTGGTCGGATCGGTGAACGCGTATGGAGCCGTTCCCGACGCCGACCCATGAGGAGTGAATGCCGCTGCGCTATCCCAGGTCGCGGTACCGGTGTTAGTTCCGCTCGTGGGATTGGGAGCGGATTCATACGAGCAGGTGTACGCGAAGTCTTCAGACGCGCCCGCCGCAATCGGAACACCGGATCCAGCCCCCACGATGCAAACTCCGTTGTTATCGATCAGATCGGAGACGTTGGCGGTGATGGTTTCCCAGTCGTTCGGGTTCTTCACAGTGATGGTTCCGGAGACGAGCCATGCGCTGTCGGTGCCGGCGTCGTGCGTGACGTTGACCGTGTAGTTGAAAGTCGCGCTCGTCCCGCTCTGCTGAATCAGCGTGTGGTCGACCGCCTTGGAGATGCCCCACACGAATTTCCGAGTAAAGGACGTCGCAGCGGTCTTGCTGACCTGGAGGTCCGCACCCGTGCACAGCTTCACGCTCTGGCTGGCTGAATGGGTCGTTCCCGTCGTGTTTGTCGTATAGGTGGCTGTGTTGTCCTGAGTCACGCACGTTCCGGCCGTTCCGTGGACCGTGTGCGAATACGTGAAGGTCGTCGGATTGTCACCACCGACACAGACCTTGCCGAGGTTGCCACCGAGCGTGTCGGTGACGTTGACGCAGTCATCGACGGCGGTCTCCGTGAAAGTGATCGGATTCGGCGTGGTGAACGGGGCCTCACCGGCAATCAGCTCACCGTCGGCGATGTGCTGGTCCGGCCAGGAGATCGTGACCGTGTTGGTCAGAGGCGTCGACGGCAGCCCGCTCAAGTCGCATTCGTAGTTGAACTGGTGGCCACCGGATAGAAAGGACTGCGCGCCGCCGTTGGCCACGGTGCAGATCGTTCCGTCGGAAAGCCGGTCGTCAATCGCGTTGATGTTCACGGAGTCGAGGTTGGGGTTGGTGACGGTGATGGTGCCCTTGACCTTGACGTCGCTGACGGTTCCGGAGTCGTGCTGAACGCTGACCGTGTAGTTGAACGCGCCGGTCGTCGACGCGCCGTCGATCTCGTGTTGGTCGACGGCCTTACCGATCGTCCATTTGTACGTCCTCGTGTCGGTCCCGATCGCGTTCTTGAAGACCGTGAGCGGTAGCGCGCTTTTCTCGGCGACGCAATCCTGGATCACGTTGCCGCTCGAGTCGACGATGGCCAGGCCGGCCGCCGAGTGCCCGATGCCGTTCAGAAGCTTGTTGTTGGCGAGGTTGCCGGTCGTGTTGTACGAGACGATCGTGGTGCCGCAGACGCCGTTGGGCGACGTGGCCGTCCACGAGAAGGTGATGGTCTTGGTCGTGGAGTCGAAGTCGCCGCACAGGGGCTGGTTGCCGAAGCTGCTGCTCTGGATCGTGACGACGACCTGGTCGGTGCCACAGGTGCCGCCCCCTGTCACGGCGTCGGTGGCATTGATGATCGTGTCCGTGAATGGGTCGCCGGCCACGACCGCCCAGTGGGTCGGGTTGTACTGCTGGCCGGTTTCCGGGTCGCTGCCCACGGGTGCCGCAAGCTCGCCAGCGCCGCTTACTCCTTGAGCCCCGATCGCGAAGAGCACGACTCCGGCCGCCGCCACCGCCGTGCTGACAAACGTCGATCGCCAGTTGAACCACTTTCTCATCGCGGATCTGTTCCCTCCATGCGGGCGACACGCGCATGAGCGCGTGAGAAATCTCCGTTCCTCTCGTTTGGGCGCGCGTGAGCGCGCGAGCAGTCATGAACGACCATTGCCGGATGGCCCTCCCTTCCGATGTGCATGGCCACGGCGCGCACAGCGCGAACCGCGGCGTGCTACGAGTCTATGAACGACTCATCAAGAGGGAAATAGGACGTTCGTACCAAGCCATGTGGTATCCGACCACTGGCCAAAGCCCAGACGCCGATCGAGAGCGGCTAGGCCGAGTCTTCCTGGTCCGTATTCGGCCGCGCGGGACGGTAGATCTTGCGCAGCGACACAAGCTCTCCGCCTTTCGTGCGCAGCCTTAGCGCGCAGGTCAGCGTCTCGGTGGGCTCGACGTTGTCGACGACATGCTGAAGAAAGTTGTCGAGCTCCGCCATCAGGCGCCTTGCGCCATACGCGCCGGCGTAATAGTCGTCCAAGCGACCCCCTAATTTCCTCTCGTCCGGCGGCGGCCCACCGTTCCGGCCGACGCCGAGCCGCGCTCAGCTTACCTTCACAGCCCTGTTCGTGGATTGGGAACTTTGTCCCAAAGCGCGACGGGTAAGAAGCTTTACGTAAGTAAGTGCCGGCGGTCGTTCAGCCGGCGGCGGACCTCGGCGCGGCGCTCCAGGAACCTGCGTCCCTGCACTCTGCGCTCGACCTCAACCGGGATCTGGGCCACACGGCGATCCGCCGTCTCCCGCCGGTCACCCTGGCGTCGATCCTCGAGCGCACGCCTGACGGCGCCGCGTTTCTCGTCCACTGCTACCTTCATCGAAATACCTCCTTCCTCTCGTTACTGCGATTACTGCGCCGAGCGCACCGACTCATGGAATATTGGGATGATCTCCGCCGGCATCTGCAGGCCAAGTCCGTCGAGCCGGTCCAGCACGCGCGGCCTGATGCCGGTGGTTGTGAACCGGCCCATCACGCGGCCGTCGCCGTCAATGCCGGTCTGGACGAAGCGGAACACGTCCTGCATGGTGACGATGTCCTCCTCCATGCCGCTCACCTCGCTGATCTGCACAACCTTCCGGCTGCCGTCGCGGAGCCGTTCGAGGTGGACCACGACGTTGATGGCGCTGGTGATCTGCGCGCGAATCGCCCGGAGCGGAAGGTCGTAGCCGGCCATGAGTACCAGCGTTTCGATTCGAGACAGTGCATCGCGCGGCTTGTTGGCGTGCAGCGTCGTCATCGAACCGTCGTGACCGGTGTTCATCGCCTGGAGCATGTCGAGAGCCTCGGGCCCGCGGACCTCGCCGACGACCAGACGGTCGGGGCGCATGCGCAGCGACGAGATGACGAGGTCACGGATGTTGACTTCCTTGCCGTCCGGACCGGCGGGCCTCGACTCGAGTCGGGCGACGTGGCGCTGCCGGAGCTGGAGCTCGGCCGCATCCTCGATGGTGACGATGCGCTCGTCGTCGGGGATGTATCCGGAGAGCACGTTGAGCAGGGTCGTCTTGCCGCTGCCCGTACCGCCGCTGACGAGGATGTTGGCGCGCGACATCACGCAAGCCTTCAAGAATCCGAACGCGCTCTCGCTGCAGCTGCCGAGCCGGATGAGGTCGGACATGTCCAGCGGACCACGGACGAAGCGGCGGATATTCAGCAGTGGTCCATCCACCGCCACCGGCGGGACGGCCACGTGCACGCGTGAGCCGTCGGCAAGCCTTGCATCGCAGAGCGGGTTGTCCACGCCGATGTGGCGCCCGACCGATTCGACGATGTAGTTGATGACGTGCATGAGCTCGTCGTCGTCGTTGAAGCTGATGGGCGTCAGGACGATCTTGCCGCCCATCTCGACGTAGACGTTGCTCGAGCCCATGACCATGATCTCGGTCACGTGCGGGTTCGCCATCAGCGGCGCAAGCGGGCCAAGACGCCAATGCTCGTCGGGCAGGGTCACGGTCTCGGAGATGCTCATTGGGTCAACCTCACAGTCGATGGAAATGCGCGCAGTGATGGATCCGCGGTGATCGAGACGCCGCCATTGCCCTGGACGCTCGCGGTCCAGGCGACCACGCCTCCCGCGATCGTCGCCAGGTAGCTGCTGTTGCCGATGATCGTGACGTTGGCGGCCGGTATGTAGAAGATTCCGATCAGGCTCGTGAGCCCATGCCCGGCGACCTTGTTCGGGCAATTGTTGGGGCTGCCCGATTGTTCGGGCCCCGGCTCGAAGAAAAGGACTCGCTGCAGCTGGTAGCCGCTGTACACGTACATGTCGCCGCCGCCCTGCAGGTTCAGGCACTGCTGGTTGCTGCCGGGACCCGGGATGAAAATCTCGATCGCTCCTGGCGTCCAGGCTCCCGGACATG
Organism: Candidatus Dormiibacterota bacterium; assembly: GCA_035717165.1. GTDB lineage: Bacteria > Chloroflexota > Dormibacteria > Dormibacterales > Dormibacteraceae > 40CM-4-65-16. The sequence goes on along the minus strand of DASTIX010000062.1, from coordinate 12,248 downwards.
CGACATCGTTGCCGGTGGTCGGATCGACGCAGTGTTTCTCATTTGCGAGGTCGCCGTGTGGCGGCGTGCCGGCGCCGGGATCGGCGTTGGGCAGGCCGGGGGCAAGGGGCATCCCCTCACCGTCAGGCGGCACGACGGTGCTGGCGGCGCAGCTTGGGATGGTCTGGGTGAGACTTCCATTCCCGGTGTGGGCGCAATAAGTCAGACCGCTGCAGCTGGCGTTGTTGGCGACATAGATGTTGAAGTCGGTCACGCCGGGATCGGCCGTCACATCGACCTTGAGGTTGCCGCTGGATGCCACCGTCAACGTCTTGCACATCGACGGCGCGCTTTCCCGCCTGAAGCACGTCGGTGACGCAGGCCCGGTGCAGCTCGCGACGCCGTTGGGTGCCCAGCGGACGGCGGTGACCTCGACCGAATAGGTCCCGCCGGAAAGGCTGCCCGAGCCTGGCGACGACAGCGCGAAGGTGCTGCTGCATCCGACGTTGTTGGCGTCCCAGAACTGGTTAGGCGAGCGGAATGTGACGATTGAACCGCTGGCCAACGTGCCCGTTACGGTCGCTTTATTGATCTGCAGGACGGTGTCGCCGACGGCCGCCGCCTGCTTGAGCGTGAAAATCTGCCCCACCGTGTTGGAGATGTACGCCTGGGCACCGATCGGTATGGGTACGGTCAGAGCTGGGACTGGCAGCGTTGTCTGATTGTTTGTCGGGGCGATGCTCGCGCTCAGGGTTGTAGTCACCGGCGTTCCTACTGACGCCATAAGGGGTTCGTCCGGCGGCCGGATTTCGTTGCTGACGAATCCACCGTTGTCGCTGAAGCCCGCGGCGAAGTCGTAGACGCCTCCGGCCAGGAAGTAGCACCCCGCGCTGCCGGCGAGCTTCGGGTCCGCGGCGTATGTACCGGGCGACTCGGTGCTGCCGGTGGTCATGTTCCAGCTTTGCGACGTCGGGTTCAGTGACGGCATCGCGTAGCCCGGATCCGGGTTGTTGAAACCGTTGGTCTGGCTGCCCGTGACGGTCCAGTTCGGCGAGGTCAGTGGAAGGGGCGGCATGTTCGGGCACACGTCGATGACGTTGCCGGTGACCGAGCCGCCCGGCGTGCCGCTGTCGATGATGCTTCCGTTCGACCAGACGTCTCCGGTCACCAAGGTGGTCGACGTTCCGTTGAACGAAAGAGACGTCGTGCCGCCGTTGCACGTACCCGGGCTCAACGTCTGGATGGCGGCGCCGAAGGTTCCTGATCTTCGTGCGACCGCGGTCGCTGTGGCTCCGACGCTCATCGTCGGCCCGGCCCCGACGACCTGCATCATCGTCACGGGAACCGAATGAGTCGCGGTGGCCGTGAAGGTGACGCCCGCGATCGAGCGATTGACGACCGTGATCGTCAGCACCTGGTTGGTGCTGTCACCGAAGGAGCACGTCGCGCTCAGCGACCCGTACCCACTGCACGTCGGTGCGGTGTACAACCGCTGGTTATTCGCAAAGACGGTCGTCGCGGCGGTCTCCGCCTGGTCGTAGCTGGTGTTGTTCATGTAGTTGTAGGCCGCCGCGAGCGCCGCCGCGTCTACGCCTGCCTGCATGCTGCGCCGGTCCAGATATCCGCGGCCGCCGTCCATGGCAAGGCCGACGAATCCGAACAGCACGACGATCATCAGACCGACGAGCACGATCGACTGACCGCTCTGCGAGCGCATCTCAGTACTCGGTCTTGTACACGGCCGCGGCCGTGATCACGATGTGGTTCGCCGTGACCTGCTGGAGAAGGGGCGTGAACGGGACGAAGTTGTAGCGAATCGTTATCTGCAGCGCTGCGTGGTCGTGGGCGGGATTCGTCGCGCTGCAGGTCCCGGTGTCGTTGCCCCACACCTGTCCGCCGGGCGCATTCTCGAGCGACGGCGACAGGGTCTCGACTGTCGACGGTGGATTCTGCTCGGTGATGTACAGCCAGCCCTGATTTGCGGGCGGCGTCGAGCTCGTGATCGGTCCGTTCGGGCAGGGGTTCGCGAGCGAGACGTCCACCGCGTGCTGCTTGACGGCGTTCTCGACGTCGGCGTTTGTGGGCAGCAACGCCGAGTCGCGGATCGCGGCGCGAGCGCCTTCGTTCACCGCCTGGTTGATCGTCGCGTAGACGTAGATGACGCGGCCGAAGTCGACGATGCCGAAGAGCAGCAGCAGCAGAACCGGCGCGACGATCGCAAACTCGACTATGGCCTGGGAGCGCTGACCGCGCACCTCAGTAGCCCCCGACCAGCATGTGGGCGTTGGCCACGATGTGGACGGAATTGCCGAGAAAGCCCTGGAGGAAGCCCGTCGCGAAGCCGAAGCTCATGACGAGGATGACGTTCACGTCGCTGGCCTTGTAAGAGTTGTCCGTGGGAGCGGACGTCAGGTCGAGCCCGGGCGTGTTCGCGTAACAGATGTAGAGGTTCGGCTGGTTCAGCGCAGCCGGATAGACGGTGTCCTGATACGGAGGGTTGAAGCTGGTGTTGCCGTCGGCGGTCGACGGGCATGTCGTGCCGCCCGCGTTCTGAAGCGTCGATGCAGGCAGACCGTCATGGGTGAGGATCGCGTCGACCGAGCTCTTGATCGCGGCGTCGTAGAGGTACGGGTTGAGGCCGGTCCCCTGATCGAACCAGCTCGCCTGACGCGCGCCCTCGCGCACCGCGCCGGTGAGCCCGACGTCGAAGTAGAAGACGCGGCCGAGATCGACCAGCCCGAAAAGTAAGAGGACGAGAACGATCGCGGCCGCGCCGAACTCGACCGTGGACTGGCCGCGCTGCATCGCTAGCCGCCCCTCAGGTAATGCATCGCAAGCAAGGCCGCCGGGCCGAGCAGGATCACCCACAGCGTCGGGAAGATGCAGCCCAGCATCGGAAGCAGCATCTTCAACGACGCCCTCGCGCCTCGCTCTTGGGCGGTGAGCATCCGCTTCATCCGGATCTCGTCCGACTGGATGCGGAGGATGCGGCTGATCCCCGAGCCGAGCTGCTCCGACTGCACGATCGCCTGCACGAAGTTGTTCAGCTCATCGACGCCCGTCCTTTCCCCCATGTCCTCGAGGGCTTCGAGTCGCGGCCGGCCCAGGCGGATCTCCTGCATCACCCGGGCGAATTCCGCGGATAGAGCGTGGTCGTACTTCTCGATGACCTTCTCCATCGCCGACTCGAACGTGAGGCCGGCTTCCACGCACACCACGAGCACGTCGATGCAGTCGGGCAGCTCGAGCTGGATCTCGTTGCGGCGCTGGTTGAGACGAGAGCGAAGCCAGAAGGTGGGTCCGTAAAGTCCGACGACCGCGCCGATCGCCGCGAGGAGCGCGAGCGCTATCGGGTTGCGGGTGAGCACTCCGATGAGGATGCCGAGCACGCAGAGGCCTGCCGTCAGCGCGTAGCGGACCGCGATGAAGTCGCCCGCGGACATGCCGCCTGGGCGTCCAGCGACCTGCAGCGTCAGGCTGATCTGCTGGCGCGCCTTCTCCGGCATGCTTTGCTCGATGAACCGGGCGATGCGCTTCATGAGCGGCCGGATCACGCGCTCGTTGAACGGCTCGCGCAGCTCCATCTGTTCGACCGTGAGCGGCACGCCCGTTTCGTAGACGCGAAGCCGTCCTTCGACGACGTCGGCATTGCTGGGCGCCGACGGGACGAAGCTCCACACGCTCGTGAACACGCCGATCGCCGCCACCACACCGAGCAGGAGCGCGACGTATAGGGCTGCCATCTCTAAACCTTGAAGTTCGTGATCCGGCGCACGAACAGGTTGCCGATGAAAATCGAGATTCCGGCCAGGACCAGCAGAACTCGACCGCCCGGGTCGCTGAACATGATGCCGAAATAGCTCGGCGTGATCACGTTGAGGATCGCAGCCACGATGAACGGAAGGAGCGTGATGATCCAGCCCGACGCGCGCATCTGCGCGGTCATCGCCGAGATCTGCGCTTTCATCTGGATGCGCTGACGGATGGTGTGCGAGATGCCGTCGAGGATCCGCGCCAGGTTGCCGCCGACCGATGACTGGATGGCAATCGCCGTGACGACGAGATCGAGGTCCTCGCTGCCGACGCGGCGAACCATGTTCTGGAGGGCGGAAGTCGTCGAGGTGCCGAGCTTGGTCTCACGGATCACGCGGTCGAGCTCTTCGCTGACCGGCTGCGACGCGGTCGCCGCGACGGCTTCGAGGGCCTGGGGAAGCGAAAGACCCGCTTTCATCGCGTTGGACAGCAGGCTGAGCGTGTCCGGCAGCTTGGCGTTGAACGCCCTCAGGCGCCGGCGCTGCCGCCAGTACACGTAGCGCATCGGCAGCAGGTAACCGACAACGCCGGAGATCACGAATTGCGGCGAAAATCCAAATCGGATGAGCGCGAGAAGCGCCCAGGCCGCCATGAAGCCGACCTGGATCATCACGAACTCGGACGAGCGCCACTTGAGGTTGGCCCGGGCGAGGTGCTCGGTCAGCGAAAGGCCGCCGTTCAGTCTCCGATTGCGACTCGAGCGCTCGGCGAGCGCCTGAAATGGAACGTTGATCCGGTCGCGCAGCGACGATGGCGGGGCCGGCATCCCGGCGTCCCACGCAGGACGGTCACCGGTTGTCGCGGGGGCGGGCAGCGCTGCAGCGGTTGCCGCGGCGAGGACGCCGAGTCCGCATACGACCGACAGGATCGCGACGATGACGATCGGCGTCATTGCTGTCGCGGCTCGAAGATGTCCGCCGGCAATCGTTCGCCGCGTTCAGCAAACCGATCGAGGTTGACCGACTGGCTTCCGGTCGCGGAGTGGAAGCCGACGGCGTTGCCGTCCGCATCGACACCGGTCTGATGAAAGTGGAACAGCTCCTGGGTCTGCGTCTCGTTGTTGACGAGCCCGGTGACCTCGGTGATGCTCACGATCTTTCTCGCGCCACCACGCACACGCGCGGCGTGCACGACGAGGTCGATGGCCGAGGCGATCTGCTTCTGGATGGCGCGCGCGGGCAGGTCGGATCCGCCCATCAAGACCATGGTCTCGATCCTTGCGAACGCGTCGACCGCGCTGTTGGCGTGGACCGTGCTCATCGAGCCCTCGTGACCCGTGTTCATCGCCTGCAGCATGTCGAGCGCCTCTCCACCTCGGCACTCGCCGACGATCACCCGATCGGGGCGCATTCGCAGCGCGTTGCGCACGAGCTCGCGGATCGGAATCGCGCCCTTGCCCTCGACGTTGGGTGGCTTCGACTCGAGACGGATGACGTGCTCCTGGCGCAGCTGCAGCTCGGCGGAATCCTCGATGGTGACGATGCGCTCGTCGGCGGGGATGAAGCCCGAAAGGATGTTGAGCAGCGTCGTCTTGCCGGATGACGTGCCGCCGGAGACGAGGATGCTGAAACGGCTGCGTACGGCGGCGCGGAGGAACTCGACCATCTCCGGCGTCGCGCTGGCCATCGTGATGAGGTCGTCCGGACGCAGCTTGTCCCGGGAGAACTTGCGGATGGTCATGCACGGCCCGTCGAGGGCGAGGGGCGGAATGATGACGTTGACGCGCGAGCCGTCGCGCAACCTTGCGTCGCACATCGGCTGGCTCTCGTCGACGCGCCGGCCGACCGAGCCGACGATCCGGTCGATGACCGTCCGCATCTGCGTCTCGCTCTCGAAGATGACCGGGCTGAGACTCACTCTTCCCTTGCGCTCGATGTAGATATGGCCCGGCTGGTTGACCATGATCTCCGTCGTCTCCGGATCCTCGAGCAGCGTTTGCAGCGGACCGAGGCCCAGCACTTCGTCGAGCAGCGCGTCGATGAGATGGCCGTAGTCGAGCCGGTTGAAAGTGGCGCCCGAGGTCTTGGCGTATTCCTCGGCCAGGCTGGTGATGCGCGAGCGCACGCCCGCGCGGTCGGTGATGTCGATCTCGTGCGCGTGGCGCTCGACGAGCTGCGCGTGGATGGCGGCTTTGGCGGTGGTGAGGGTTGAAGAGAGTCGCCCAGGCTTCTGCGCGCCATCGGTCGCCGGCGGCGGCTGCTGAGGCGTCGGGGGGGCCGGCGGTTCGGTTTTCGTGCCGGCGATCACGCTCAGAGTCCCCTCACTCGGCGCGAGCGGCGAGGCGACGGGGCTGCGCCGCGACTCGAGCCGCTCCTTAAGCGCCATGCTGGATGAGCCTCAACGCCTGTGTTCCGGCTTTGCGGACGCGCGGGTTGCGGTCGGACGCGAGGCCTTGCAGCGCCTGCACGGATGATTTCGCGTGCAGAGCACCAAGTGCTTTGGCCGCGGACATCCGCAGCTTCCAGTCATGGTCGGTGAGCAGCTCCTCGATGGCGGGGATGGCGTTGGCGGCCCCGATCCAGCCGAGCGCGCGGCAGCTGATCACGCGCTCCTTGCGACTGCCGCGTTCGAGCAATTTGAGCAGGGGCGAGATGGCGGTGCGCCTGCGCCGAAGCCCCGCGGCGATGGCCAGTGCCGGCCGCGTCACCGGCCTGTCCGAGCCGTCGATCGCCGACTCGAGGAAGAGATCCGGAGCGCTGCGTGCCAGCTCGGAGATGCGGCGCCGGTTCTGACCGCGGCGCTGGATCGCGGCGACCAGCGCCGACGCGCTGCTTGCGCCGCCGATCCGGCCGAGCGCACGCGCGCCCGCGTCCGCGACCGAAGGGTCCTTGGCGAAGAGCAGGGGCACGAGCCAGGGCGTCGCCTCGTACAGTCGCAACGACCCCACGAGCCGCGCTCCTGCAACGCGGTCGTGGATGTTCTTGACAGCGAGGTTCTCGATCGCGCGGTCGGCGACCTGCGAATTCTTGAACGCCACCTGGAGGAGCTGAAGAGGCAGGCTGTCCTCGCGCAGCCCCTTGGAGATCTCGTTGATCGTGCTCGCGGCGTCGTGACTCGGTTCGGCGGCGTCGGCGGGGATGTGGTCCGTTTTCCCCGCGGCGACGGATTGGAGCTGACGCCGAATCGCCGCTTTGCGAAATTCACCGCGCGCGCGGTGGATCGCGTCGACCGGTCGCGATGGGCGGGTGATGATCACGCGTTCTTCACCCGGTGGTGCACCGAATCGAGCTTCGCCGCCAGCAACTCGGTGCCGCGCGTGATCTCGCTCCGTGGGTTGGTGAGAGAGAGGATCTCTCCCGCGACGGCCGCCTGCTCGGGGCGGTTCTCGTCGAAGGCGATCTCGACGTCGACCTCGCGCTTGAGCGCGCGCTCGACCGCCGTCTTCGTCACCGCGGGTTTCTGTGTCCGGTTGTTGAGGACGACGGTCACCCGGTCGTGTGGCGTGCCGAGCTGCATGAGGATGTCGAGGGCATCCGCGGCGCTCTTCACGCTCGACAGCTCGGGCACGGCGACGAGCACTACATGCTGAGTGAGGTCGAACAGCGCGAGGGTGGCGTCGGTGATGGTCACCCCGAGGTCGACCACGATGTAGCGAAACGTCTTTCGCAAGACGGCGACGGCGCGGTTGATGAGGTCGGGCGTCACCTCATCCGCCTCCTCGGGGCGCAGCGCGCCGGGGAGGATCATCGAACCGCCGTGGTGGTAGAGCACGGCGCTCAGCAGCACTTCCTCGAACGGCTCGGGCGGCACCGTGGCCATGCGCGCGAGGCAGCTCGACGGCACGAGCCCGGCGAGCAGCGCGGAATGCGAATACGGAAAGTCCAGGTCGAGGAGCAGGACTTCGCCGGGATATCGGCGCGCAAGCGATCCGACGAGATTGAGGGAGATGCAGGTGCCGCCCGAGCCGCCCTTCGGCGAGTACACGCCGACCACGGTGGCCTCCTGGAACAGCATCCCCCACGTCGCCTGGACGCTCGTGTCACTGAATGCTGTCGTGCGCTGCTCGGCGAGCTTCTGCAGCTCTTCCACCGCACCCGGTTCGCGGCCCGCAAGCACGGTGTGGAGGCTCTGGCGATCGAGCGCAAGGAGAAAGCAGTCGGTCTGCGCGTAGACAGACGCGAGCTGTGGACGGTTGAGAAGACAGGCGGCCTCGCCGAAGAAGTCGCCTTCGGTCAGCACGGCGACGGTGACTGCGCCCGGCGGTTTCTCGACCACAACGCGGCAGCGTCCGCGCTCGATGAAGAAGATGGTGTCTCCGGGTTCTCCCTGGAAGACGACCATCTCCCCCGCGGGCACGTGGACGCGACGGAGTCTTCGGGCAAGGCCGCGCAGAGTCGTGTCCTCGAAGCTGAAGAACACGGGCGCTCGCTCGAGCGCGCTCAGCCGCGAGACCATGTCGTGGAAGCTTGGCCACGCGACATGGTGGCGCTTCCCCGTCCGTTGCCCTGGACGGGGCGCCACCGAATCCAACCCTCCCTCGTGGAGCCGGGGTCGCACTTCTAGCCCTTCGTGAAGTCCCACTTCTGGTCGACCTGGGCCGGCCCGATCAACGCGGGTGCGGCGTTGCCGGGACATGACGGATCAGGCTGCAGGTTCGGTGTGCCGTAGTCGTGATACGAGAGCAGCGTGTACTTCAGCGTCGCGTTCTGCGTGAGCCAGACGAGGTACTGCGCGTCGCACTCGGTCAACAACACGGTGATGCTGCTGCTCACGCCCTGCGGTTGGCCCTGCCGCGGAACGACCGATTGCGGTCCGACGCGCATCACGTACAGCTTGCTGAAGACCGTTTTGGTCACGGTGCGTGGATTCGCCGGCGAGAACTGAGCGGTGTTGACGGTGGCGATGACGTCGATGTAATCGCCCTGCGCCACGTAGCCGGCCACGCCGACGAGCTCGCTGTCGGGAATCGTCATGACGACGTATCCAGCGGGGATGGGCAGGTACGAAGACTGGCTGGTGGAGATCTGGTCCGAGATGGTGACGATGTTGTCGGTGATCGCCTGGCCCTTGTAGATCGGCACGACGGCCGCGAACCCGATGAGATCGGTCACCTTCGCGAATGTCTTCCCAGTCGGGGCGGCGCTGGTCGGGAACGTGCCGATCGTGACCATGTCGAGCGTTATCGGCTCGCGCGCTCCGATGTCGCGCGCTGCGGCGACGACCTTGACCGTCGCGCCGGACTGCGATCTGCCGACGTAGACGATGCCGAAGGCAAACATGATCAGGAACGCAACCAGTGACAACGCCACGCCGAAGATGAACAGCGGCGTGCGTACCCGGCCTGCGGCCGGGGTCGGGGTCTGGACGGGTCTCGGCGGACTCTGGGCGATAGCGGCCATCTCTTATGACTTCTCCATCGGTGGTACTGATGCAACCCAGCGCGCGCCGTCCCAGTGCTCACCGGGCTCGGTCGGCGCCTCGGGGCCAATCGCGAAGTAACGGACCTTCCGGAGCACGAGCGTGCCGGCGAGCAGATCGTGCACCGCTTGCTTCTTCGGGCTGAACGCCGCGGCGACGAATCCGAACCCCAGCAAGAGCCAGGAAATGGCCTTGAGCAGGTTGCGAGCAAGCGCTCGGCGGAAGGAGATCGGGTCGCCGTATTTGTCGCCGACGTACAGGTTGAGGGCCATCTTGCCCAGGGTTCCGCGCGCCGGGGAGCTCTCCATCACCACGAAGTAGGCCCATGCCACCGCTGCGGTGACCGGCGCGATGTTCAGCAGCGACTGAAGGTCGTACGGCGCGACCATCAGCACGCCGAGGGCGATCAGGCTTTCGACTCCGAGCAGAAATGTCGTGTCGATCAGGTACGCGAGGAAGCGACGCCAGAAACCGGCGTATGCCACGTCGCTCTTCAGCACCGATTGCGTTGCCGTTGCGGCGTGCGGAAACATCAGACGCTGCCTTGCATCCGTGGATACGGGCGCGACAGCACTTGCCGGCGTGCGATCACCTCCCACCACCCATATGTGGCTTGGGTGTCACCTTAGTTAGGACCGGGGCCCTCGGCAATGTGACATTTGTCCCTATCCCCGTGTTGACCACGTGGGTAGTGGGACGAATGACCTATTGAGCGTGCGCCGGTCGGCCGTTAGGGTCGGGCGTGAGCAGGTTCTCCCGTTGATCGGGTGGATCTGTGCGTCGGTGAGGGGAAGGGGGGACCGCCTTGCCGGAGGCGGGCCCCTTCCCAATCGCGGGGATTGTCAGAGGTCTTTCTAGAAGACCTGGATCCCGACCCGGATCGCGTTCATGACCGCTTCGGTGCGATTGGTCGCTCGAAGCTTGCCGAACACCCGGCTGAGATGATTGCGCACGGTCTTCTCGCTGATGCCGAGGCGGCGCGCGATCTGCTTGTTGGAAAGGCCGACCGCGACCTGGCGCAGGACGAACGTCTCGCGGCTCGAAAGCGTGGTGTGTCGCGCGAGGCTCTTCACCTTCTTGACCGACGCGACCTCCATGATCTTGGCGGCCACCTCTTCCAGCTCGACATCCTTGCTGACGTAACCCGTGGCGCCGTTGGCCATCGCCTCGGCGATCATGCTGCCTTCGGCGTAGGCGCTCACGACCACGCTCCGGACCTCGGGTGCGTCTGTTTTCAGGCGCTTGACCGCATCGACGCCCGTCACGCGTGGCATCTGCAGATCCATGAGCACGACGTCAGGTTTCCGTTCGAGAGCCATGTCGATGGCCTCGGCGCCGTCTTTCGCCTCGCCAACGACTTCGAATCGCGGATCGGCGGACAGCATCCTCGCGAGACCCGCGCGAAACAGGCGGTGGTCGTCAGCGACCAGGACTCGGATTGGAGCCGGGGCTGATTTCAATACAGGCGCTGGATCGGTATGCGGACTTCGACCCGAGTGCCGCCGGTGATGCTCGGCTCGACTGAGAACTTGCCGCCGAGGATCACGGCGCGCTCCTGCATGCCGGCGATGCCGATGCCTTGAGGGGCGTCGCCGACTCCCGCGCCGTCGTCGAGCACGACGAGCACGGCGTGGTCATCTGTGCTGGTGCTGAGGATGATGTCGACGCGGCTGGCGTGCCCGTGCCGGGTGGCGTTGACGATCGCTTCCTGAACGATGCGGAGCAGGTTGAATGCGGCCCAGCCGTTGATGCGATCGGGCCAGGTCGAGGAGACCTGGAGGCTGGGCGTGATCGCTGTTTTGCCCTTGTTGCCGTTTCTTATCAGCTCGTTTTTCAGGACCTCGCGGAAGTTGAGGCGGATCTCACCCTGGCCGCGAAGATCGACGAGCATCTCGCGGGTGTTGCGGAGGATGGTCCGGGCGGATTCCTCGAGGCGCGCGACTTCGCTGCCGGCCTCGGGGTCGGTTTTGGCTGTGCTGAGGCGGAAGTCGTTGAGTTCCAGAACCAGGGTGATCAGGGGCTGAGCGACCAGGTCATGCAGCTCGCGGGCCAGGTGTCCGGGCCAAGCCTCGACAGCGGCAAGAATTGCCTCTCTAGATCCCTCGTCCCCCACAGCCTGGCTGCTTTCCACCTTGGGAAAACCCAGGCTCAAAAACGTATCCCTCCAGTGAACCCCCAGGGAATTGGGCGGGCAGACCCACTTTCCGCCTGAGGGAAACCAAGTGTACCCAGTTACAGCAACGAGTGGGGGATGAGTTTTGGTTGCCGGGGCTTAAGTCTTGGTTAACTCTAAGGATTGGCGGCTTTCGCGGGCTGTTATGGCGTCGGCGTCGGCAGATGCCCGATTGTCCCAAGTGTTGCGAACATCCCCGCGACCAGCACGAGCCAGATCAATCCCACGATGACCGTGACGGCCAGGTGGAAGTAACCCAGGATCAGGCCGGCGATCGCCAGTCCGCCGCCACCCTCTCCTGACCGGCTGATCTGGCTCCGTGCGACGTGGCCAAAGATGACCGCCAAAACACCGCCGACAAAGGGGCAGACAAACCAGGAGATGATTCCGAAAACCAGAGAGGCCACGGCGGCGCTGTTGGTTTGAGGCCCGTACACCAAGACGGCAGGCGGAGGGCTGCCTGTCTGCGGATAGGAAGGCGCCAGCGCTTGCGTGCCGGATGGCGGCATCGGCACCCATTTGGAGCCGTCCCACCACCACTTGCCGTCGGGCGAGACGTGTCCGGACGCGGGCGGGCCCGCACTCATGGCGGGAGATTATGAGTGGATCACCTGGCCCTGGCGACGATGCTCTCGGCCCAGCGCCGCGTCGCCTCGTCCAGCATCTCGCCGTCAAGCGCGATCGCGCCGCGACCTTCGGCCACAGCGCGCTCGTAGGCGCGGAGGACGCTCTTCGCGCGGTCGAGCTCGGCCGCCTCCGGGGCGAACGACTGATTGATGGCGGTGACCTGGTCGGGGTGGATGGCCCACTTTCCGTCACAGCCAAGACGCGCGGCGCGTCGCGCCGAGCGTTCGAGGCCTGCCGCGTCGTGGAGGTCGCTGAATGGGCCGTCGACCGCCTGCCGTCCAGCGGCTCGTGCGGCGAC
>DASTIX010000061.1:0-4154 GCA_035717165.1 Candidatus Dormiibacterota bacterium | reverse complement strand
TGAACGGACGCTTCGCCGCCGTGAGCTCCATGGTCGTGCTGAGGCCGCCCTGGGTGAGGGCGATGTCGCATGCGGCCAGCTGTAAGTTCAGCTCGGGAACAAACCCGTGGACCTCGACGCCTTCCACCGCGGGCAACGTGCGGACGTCCACCCTGGGACCGGCGACTGCGATCATTCGCAGGCCAGGGATTCGAAGCTGCGCCGCAGGAAACGCCTGCATCAACTTCGATAGCAGCTCCGTGCCGACTCCGGAGCCGCCGACCGAGGCGATGCAGACTGTCTCGCCGTCTTCAAAGCCAAATCGCCTGCGCAGCACTTCGCGGTCGGCGGTGGTCGGTTGATTGTGTCCGAAGATGTAACCGCCGCTGAACTCATAGTGCTCGTCGGTCCATGCGGGCATTTCCGGAAGCTGAGGCCCGAATCTGCCCGGCACCACGTCCTGCCGCCGCCCGATGAAGATCGCGAGGTCGCGCACCCATGGGTAACGCTCGACGTGCTCGATCATCTCGGCGTTGTAGTCGGCCGTCAGAATCACGTCGCGCTCGCCGTGCGACGGCATCGGCAACCACCCTACGAAGTCGGTCAGCCAAACATAGGCGGCGCGCTTTAGTTCGGGATTCTCATGCAAGTAGTGGTCGACCTCCCAAGCTTCGTCGCCGATCCAGAGGTCGTATTCGCTTTCGGTGACTGCCTCGAGGAAGACCATGAAGTTTGAGAGCAGGATCTCGTCCATTCGCCGCCAGGCTTCGAAGACATGGAGTCGATGCGAGCTCGATTCGTGCTCGATGTGACCCGATTCACTGGCCAGTAGTCGGCTGGCTGGATGAATGGTTTCGCCGTTGGCCTCAAGGAATCGCGTCACCGGGTCCTGCGCGAGCCACTCGATCTCGATGTTCGGCACCAGCTGACGCAGCTCCCGCGCGATGGCCACATCACGGCGAGCGTGGCCGAGGCCGATGGGGGACGACACGTAGACAGCGCGACGTCGCCTGGTGGGGGCGCGACGCCACGCGCGCGCTGGCGCCGAGGGCAGGAGGAAGTCTCGAAGCGTCAGGTTCACCGCCACGGGATCGCGAAGGTGCGGCCCGTGGCCTGAGCCCTCCATGGTCAGCAGCCGGCCGTGGGTCAACTCGGCGAGAGCTTCTCCGTTGGCATGCAGGACGATCGCGTCTTCGTCGCCGTGGATGACCAGCACCGGGCAGGAGATGGCCTCGGCGAGCTCGACCGACTCTGCCTCCTCGAGCATGGACGCGCGTTCCGTGGCCACCAAGACTTGTGGCGTCGACTCGAGTCCCCAGTTGACCGCATCCTCGATCTGCTTGGTGGAGTGAAGCTCGGGAAACATGAGGCCGAAGAAGAACTCAAGGAAGCCGCGATGATCCTTGAGCCAGTAGTTGGCGTTGAACTTCTGGTAGTCGTCGTATTCCTCTCGAATGTCTTCGAACGTGGCCTTCAGTGCTCCTCGAAGCAACTTCCAGGGCTCCAGGTGAACAGCCGGCGCGATGAACACGAGGCGCGTGACGCGCTCCGGATGTCGCGCCGCGAGCATCAATGCCCAGCGCCCACCGGCTGACAGCGAGACCACCGCCGCGGACGCTGTGGAGGTGGCGTCCATGACGGCGAGGGCGTCGGCCGCGTATTCCTCGTCCGCATACGCGTCTGGATCCAGAGGGCGGTCGGAGAGGCCATTGCCGCGACCATCCATCACCAGGACGCGACAGTGGCGAGCTAGGTAAGCGATCTGGAACTTCCAGTGTCGCGAGTGGACGATCGACCAGGCCGGTAGGAGGAACACGGTTCGATCGCCAGCGCCGTAGACCTCCCAATGCACGCGAACGCCGTCACGCACGATGTCACCCTGCTGGTCTGGTCGCTTCGCTCTCATCTGCGCCTCTAAATGTTGGCAAGGCGGGCGGTCTTGCAACCGCCCGCCGGGCCATCAGGGTCGGGCTTCGTAAACGGCGTTGAACGGCGTCTCCGCCACACGGCGGAACCGGGTGAACCCGCCGGCGGTCACCACGTCGCGGATCCGTGCCTCGCCGGCCTGCGCTCCCAACGCCAGTCCTACATCTTGCGAAAGCGAATTGGGCGTGCAGAGGAAGTTGGAGAACGCGTAGTAAGCCCGCCCCACGGGGTTCAGGTTCTGCTCGACCTTGTCGCCGGCTATCGGCTCGACGATGAGCCACGTCCCATCCGGCGCCATGGTCTGCCTCACGTGCTTGGCTGCGCCAATCGGGTCACCCATGTCGTGCAGGCAATCGAACATGGCTACGAGGTCGTATCCGCTGCCTGGGTATGCCGCGGCCTCCGCAACCTCGAATATCGCGTTCTTCAGGTCCGCCTTGTGCGCCTTGCCCCGGGCAAGTTCGATCGACTCCGCGTCGTAGTCGAAACCGACGAACCGGGAACGCGGGTATGCCTGGGCCATGAGGCGGGTGGAGGCGCCGAGGCCGCACCCGACGTCCGCCACCGTCGCGCCCACGCGCAGCTTGGCCTCGACCCCATCCAGAGCGGGCAGCCACGCTGAGACGAGGTTAGCGTTGTAGCCGGGCCGGAAGAAGCGCTCGCAGCCGGTCGCAACGCCCTGGTCGTGCTCGTGCCAGCCGAAGCCACGCCCTGTCTTGAACGCCGACTCGATGTCCTTGCCCGCGCGCAGGGTCGCCGTCGCCAGTTCGAAGGCGCCGCAAACGAAGGCCGGGCTGTCCTCATTTGCCAGCGCGAGAGCCTGCTCGGCAGGGAGCGTGAATCGCTGAGAGGGGGCGTCGTAGGTCACAAATCCGCCGGCCGCCTGCGCGTTCAGCCACTCGCGGACGTAGCGCTCCGCCGTGCCCGTCTTCTCGGCCAGCTCCTGTGAAGTCAGCGGCCTGCCGTCGGCCATCGCTCGGTAGAGCCCGAGTTTGTCGCCGATCACTATCAGGCCTGCGTTCACTGTCGCTCCGAGCTCCCCGATCACCTGGCCGAGAAAGGCGTTGAGCTTGTCCTCGTTGATCGCCTGGGTCTGCACCGCCATCGATGAACACCTCCAGAAATGGAATGCTCGGAACGTAGATTTGGCGGCGGAAGCTTGCATCAGGGGGGCCCCCTAAAAGATGGCCAGACGCCTTGCGCGAAGGGCCGGAACAAGGACACTAGATCCGGTGCTACTGGGACGACAGCAGGACCTGTTAGCGATCGATCAAGCCCTTGCCGCCGCTCGGCTGGGCAAAAGCGCCCGGCTGGTGATACGTGGCGAGCCAGGAATCGGCAAGACGGCGCTGCTCCAGTATGCGGTCGAGCACTCGGCATCGATGCGCGTGCTCTCGGCACGCGGCGTCGAGTTCGAGGCAGACGTCCCGTTCGCGGGCCTGAGCGAGCTGCTGCAGCCGGCGCTCGACCGGCTCGACGGCTTGCCGCCGTTGCATGCGGCCGCCTTGAGGTCCTCGCTCGGCCTCGGTACGAGGATCGAGGCCGATCGTCTGATCGTCGGCGCTGCGGTGCTCGGCCTCATCTCTGCGTTCGCCGACGAGGCGCCCCTGCTGATCACGGTCGACGATGCGCAGTGGCTCGACCGAGCCTCGGCGGAGGCGATCGGCTTTGTCGCACGCCGGCTGGTCGCCGACCCTGTCGCAGTCCTGATCGCGGTACGCGAGGGCGACGAGTCGCCGCTGCTCGCGGCCGGCATCGCCGAGCTTCGACTGGGCGGTCTGGACCAGGCAGCGGCGATCGAACTTCTGTCGCGCGCGGGTGCTGCCGCCGTTACCAAAGAGGCGGCGCAGCGGCTGGTGGCCGCCACAGGCGGCAACCCACTCGCCCTTCTGGAGCTGGGGTCCGAGACGCACCGGGTGCCTACAGCGCCACACGATGCGCTGCCGGTCGCGACCAGTGTCGAGCGGGCATATCTGCGCCGGGCCGCCGGCCTATCCGAGCGTGCACGGCGGGTGCTGCTGCTGGTGGCTGCATCGGGCGGCTCCGATCTGAACCTGGTCCGCCGCGCGGCAGCGGCGATGGGGCTCGGGCTTGACGCTGTCGAGGAAGCGGAGGGCGCTTCATCGATCATCCTCCAACGCGCCGACGAGCTCGAGTTCATCCATCCGTTGGCGCGCGCAGCCATCTATCACTCTGCTTCCCCGGCTGAGCGCCGGGCCGCTCACCGAGCTCTTGCAGGTGTGCTATCG
>DASTIX010000060.1:0-20674 GCA_035717165.1 Candidatus Dormiibacterota bacterium | reverse complement strand
CGTCGTGCGGTGAATCGCAAAAGCCGCGCATGAGCCGAGGACGAGCGCCAGTGCAGTCGCCACGAGGCCGGCCTGCAGCGAGAGCGTCAGAGCGCGCCGGATGTCGGGGTCGTTCCAGCTCGAGCTGAACCACTTGAGCGTGAGGCCGGGAATCGGCCAGGTCTCGATGTTCGATTTGTTGAATGCATAAAGGAAGATCAGGCCGATCGGGACGAAGAGGAACAGAAGGACGAGAACGACCCACAGACGCAAGAGCACCCGCGTCCAGAATCCCTCCATCTGCTACAGCGCCTCGAACGCGCCCAAGCGCTGTGCGATCAGCAGATACACGGCCATGATCGCGACCGGGACCATCGCGAGCGCGGCCGCGAACGGGATGTTGTTCGCGATGCCGACGTTCGCGTAGACGACGTTGCCGATGAGGCTCGACCCGGCGCCGCCGACGAGGATCGGGGTGATGTAGTCGCCGAGCGTCAGCGAGAAGGTGAAGATCGAGCCGGCGACGATCCCGGGCAGCGCCAGCGGCAGCATCACGTCGCGCACTGCACGCGATCGCCGCGCGCCGAGATCGCCGGCAGCCTCGAGCAGCGATTCGGGAACGCGCTCGAGCGCCGCGTAGGTGGGGATGATCATGAAGGGCAGCCAGATGTACGAGAACACGAGCCACATCGCGATGTTGGTGTAGCCGATGTTCGCCGGCGGAAGCCCGATCGCCTGCAGGCTGCGGTTGAGCAGCCCGTCGTGGCTCAGGATCAGGATCCACGCATAGACGCGCGCGAGGTAGCTCGCCCACAGCGGCAGCAGCACGGCCGCAAACAGCAGCGTCTGCGCGCGCCGGGACGCGATGCGGGCCATGTAGTAGGCGAAGGGAAATGCGAGCGCCGCGTCGGTGACGGTGACGAGCGCGGCCATGCCTACCGTGCGACCGATGATCGTGTGGTAGACGGGCTCGTTGAAGATGCGCTGGAAGTTGTCGGTGTTCCAGTACTGGACTATCTGAGTCGTGAAGGGATCGGTCGTCCAGAAAGCCGTGACCAGCAACGTGACGAGCGAAGCCAGGTAGATGACCACGAACCACGCGAGCGGCGGCGTGAGCAGCAGGACGGGGCGGAGCCACGGCAGCCGCCACAGGAGGCCGGAAAAGGGAACGGCCCCGCCCTTCCGCGGGTGGGGCCGCTCGATCATGTCAACCGACAAACTTGCTCTATCCCTTGATCGTCGTCCAGGCTGAAACCCACTGGTCGTAAGGGATGCAGTTCTGGCTTCCGTCGTCGCAGGTGGCGAGCGGAGTCTTCCAGAACTTGATGGTGTTGAAGTACGCCGTACCCGTCTGGTCGGCGTGGTACTGCGCGCACGAGCCGGCCTGGAGCGACTCCATCTCGGCGCATGCCTTGCTGTTGACCGGCGTCTCGCCGAACGAGATCGCCTGCTCCGCCTGGACCTGCGGCGTGCTCACCCACTTGTCCCAGAGGTACGCGCAGTTGGGGTGCGGCGCCTTGGTCGCGAGCATCCACGTGTCGCCCCATCCGGTCGCGCCTTCCTGGGGGATCGTGTCCGCGAAGGCGCCGTTGTTCTGCTGCAGCTGGATGGTCTGGTACGGCCATGCCGCTCCGACGACGACGTCTCCGTTCGAGAACGCGTTGATCTCGTCGGAGGCGAGCCCCCAGTAGAGCTTGACCAGCTGCCGCTGCTGGGTCAGCAGCGAGACCGTGGCGTCGAACTGTGACTTGGTCAGCTCATACGGGTCTTTGATCCCTAGCTTGGGCTGCGACTTGCTGAGGTACAGCGCCGCGTCCGCGATCTGGATCGGGTTGTCGGGAACCGTGACCAGGCCTTTGTTGGCCGGGTCATAGATCACGCTCCAGCTGGTCGGCTTGTTGGGAAACTTCTTGGTGCTGTAGAGGAGCGTGTTCGGCCCCCACTGCAGCGACACGCCGTAGTGAACTCCGTTGATGGTGTTGTACGGCGGCGCTTTGAAGAACGTCTGGAAGTTCTGAAAGTCCGGGATCAGGTTGACGTTCATCGGCTTGACGTCGCCGCCATAGATCAGGCGCAGGTCGGCGTCACCCGAAGCCGAGACCATGTCCCACTGTCCGCCGCCGCCGTCCTTCATCAGGCTGACCATCTCGTCGGACGATCCTGCGTACTTCGCGTTGACCACGCAGCCTGTCTGCTGTGTGAACGGTGTCGTCCAGGACGGATCGACGTAACCCTCCCAGGCGATGAGGTTGAGCTGGCCTTCGCCGGATCCGATCGACGTCTGCGGCTTCATGTTGGCTGTCGGCGGCTGTTGAGTCGGTGTGCCGGTGTTGGGGTTCGTACTCGATCCGCACGCCACCACCATCACCATTGCGGCCACCGCCAGAGCTCCGAACTTCATGGACTTCCTACCTCCCCTTGTCGAGAACGAACGTGTGGTCTTTGGTCCAGGCGAGACGCACGGAACGTCCTTCGAACTTCTTGGCGTCGCCCAGGGCGTCCATATTTTGACGAATCGCGACGAGCTGCTCTCCACGGTCCAGATGGACGACGTAGCGCGTCGTCATGCCGACGTAGATGACCTCTTCGACTCTGCCGGGCTCGACGGTCATGCCCGCCGGCGCCGGCTCCTCGTCGGTGAGCATGCGGATCTTCTCCGGGCGCACCACGAAGCGCACGCCATCGCGGAGAAGGACATTCGAGATGCCGATGAACCCGGCCACGAACTCGGTCGCGGGCCGCTCGTACACCTCGACCGGCGAGCCGACCTGCTCGATGCGCCCGTTCGCCATGACGGCGATGCGGTCGCTCATCGTCAGCGCCTCCTCCTGGTCGTGGGTGACGTAGACGAATGTGATGCCGACCTCCTTCTGGATCTGCTTGAGCTCGATCTGCATCTCCTGCCGCAGCTTGAGGTCGAGGGCGCCGAGCGGCTCGTCGAGCAGGAGCACCTCCGGCTCGTTGATCACGGCGCGAGCAAGGGCGACGCGCTGGCGCTGTCCGCCGGACAGCTGGTTGGGCCGGCGGTCCTGCAAACCGGACAGCCGCACCATGTTGAGCGCGCGCTCGACGCGCTTCCGACGTTCGGCGGCCGGAACACGTTTGATGCGCAGGCCGTACTCGATGTTGCGCCCGACCGTCATGTGGGGGAAGAGGGCGTAGTCCTGGAACACGGTGTTGGTCTGGCGTGCGTACGGCGGCAGATATGTGACGTCCTGGCCGCCGAGCTCGATGCGCCCGTCATCTGGGCGCTCGAATCCGGCGACCAGACGGAGGAGCGTCGTCTTTCCGGATCCCGACGGTCCGAGCAGCGTGAAGAACTCGCCCTCGACGACCTCGAGGTCGATGCCGTCGACGGCGACGACCGGACCGTAGTTTTTCCGAACGCCCTTGAGTCGCAGCGCCGAGCGCGCTGCCTCAGTCAAGCGATGCCATCACGTGCTTGATCTGCGTGTACTCCTCGAGCGAATAGATCGACATGTCCTTGCCGTAGCCGCTCTGCTTGTATCCGCCGTGCGGCATCTCGTTGACCAACGGGATGTGGGTGTTGATCCACACCGTGCCGAACTGCAGCTTGCGCGCCATGCGCAGCGCGCGCCCGACATCCCGCGTCCAGACGGATGCGGCGAGGCCGTAGTCGACGCCGTTTGCCCAGGCAAGCGCCTGCTCCTCGTCGTCGAAGCGCTGCACCGTGACGACCGGTCCGAAGACTTCCTTCTTCACGATCTCGGCGTCGGGACTCTTGGCCACGACGACCGTCGGCTCGTACCACGAGCCGGCCTTTTTGATGCGCGCTCCTCCGGTCAAGACCTCAGCCCCCGCCTTCCGTGCGCGGTCGACGAAGCCCGAAACCCGCGCAAGGTGTTCTTCGGTGACGAGCGGACCCATCTCGGTGTCGTCCGACATCGGGTCGCCGACCTTGAGCGCCTTGATCGCGGGCACGAGGTCACCGAGCAGCTTCTCTTCGATCTTCGGCCCGGCGATGACACGGGTCGCCGCGGTGCAGTCCTGCCCGGCGTTGAAGTAGCCGCCGATCTTGATCCACTCCACGACCTTCTCCAGGTCGGCGTCGTCGAACACGATGACCGGTGCCTTGCCGCCGAGCTCGAGGTGCACGCGCTTGAGGGTTTGCGACGCGGCCTTCGCGACCTCCTTGCCGGTGGCGACGTCGCCCGTCAGCGACACCATGCCGACACCCGGATGGCGGACGAGGCCCGCGCCGACCGGCTCGCCGTCACCGGTGATGACGTTGAACACGCCGGCCGGAAAGATCTCGGCCGCGAGCTCGGCGAGCTTGAGCGCCGTGAGCGGCGTCCACTCCGACGGTTTCAGCACGACCGCGTTGCCCGCGGCCAGCGCGGGACCGATCTTCCACGCGGCCATCATCAGCGGGTAGTTCCACGGCGCGATCGAGCCGACGACTCCGATCGGCTCGCGGCGCAGCATGCTGGTGAAGCCCTGCATGTACTCGCCGGTCGCGCGGCCTTCGAGCGTGCGCGCCGCACCGGCGAAGAATCGGAAGCAGTCGACAATGGGCGGAATCTCCTCTGACTTCGTCGCCGCCAGCGGCTTGCCCACGTTCTCCGACTCGACGCGTGCGAGCTCGTCGCCGTTGTCCTCGATCGCCTGTGCGAGCTTGAGGAGGGCCTCGCTGCGCATGCGCGGCGTGCTGTCGGACCAGCCGTCGTCGAATGCCTTGCGCGCCGCCGCGACCGCGCGGTCGACGTCCGCAGCGGTGCCCTTGGGTACGTGCGCGATCACCTTGCCGGTGGCCGGATTGACGATCTCCTGCGCCTCGCCGCCTTCGCCCGGCGTCCATTCGCCGCCGATGAACATCTCGTGCCGTCGCAGCGTCGTACTCATTCCCTGCCTCTCCTTATGAGTTCAAAGCAGCGCCGAGGATGTCGAGCCCTTCCTCCAGCTGGTCGTCTGGGATGGTCAACGGCATCAGCGTGCGGATGACGTTGTGGTGCACGCCGCAGCGCAACGCGATCAAGCCGTTTTCCCGCGCCGTCGCGATGATCTTCGCGGTCTCTTTGTCCGCGGGCTCTTTGGCCTTGCGGTTACGCACGAGCTCCATGCCCATCATGGCGCCGAGGCCGCGCACGTCACCGACGAGCTCGCTTTCGGCGGCCCACGTGCGCATCCGCTCCTCGACGACGGAGCCGATGCGCGCGGCGCGCTCGGACAGGCGTTCGTCGCGCATGACGTCCATGACCGCGAGCCCCGCCGCGCAGGCGATCGGGTTGCCGCCGTACGTTCCGCCGAGTCCGCCGGGGTCGGGAGCGTCCATCACCGCCGCCTTGCCCACCACGCCGCTCAACGGGAATCCGGCCGCCAGGCTCTTGGCGACGGTGATGAGATCCGGTTCGACGCCCGAATGCTCGATCGCGAAGAACTTGCCGGTGCGCCCGAAGCCGGTCTGGATCTCGTCCGCGATGAGGAGGATCCCGTTGCGGTCACACAGCTCGCGGAGCTGACGCATGAAATCCAACGGAGCGGGCACGAAGCCGCCTTCGCCGAGCTCGGGTTCGATTACGATCGCGGCCACACGTTTCGGGCCGACCTCCGACTCGAGCAGGTTGTTGAGGTCGGCGAGCGCGGCGGCCGTGTTCCAGCCGCGATATTCATACGGAAACGGCGACTGGTACACCTCGGCGGCGTAGGGGCCGAAGTCCTGCTTGTAGGGCTGGACGCTGCCGGTCAGGCTGAGAGCCAGCAGCGTGCGCCCGTGGAAGGCGCCGCGGAAGCTGATGATCGCCTGCCGGCCGGTCGCGGCGCGCGCGATCTTGACCGCGTTCTCGATCGCCTCGGCGCCGGTGGAGAAGAAGATCGCCTTCCTGGCACCCCGGATCGGCGCGACCTCGCACAGGCGCTCGGCGAGGCGCAGGTAAGACTCGTACTGAGTGACCTGAAAAGACGTGTGGGTGGCCCGGCGGAGCTGCTCTTCGACCGCCTCCATGACCCGTGGGTGCGCGTGGCCGACGTTCATCACCCCGATGCCGCCGGCGAAGTCGACGTAACGCTTGCCGCTGACGTCCCAGAGCTCCGAGCCTTTCGCCCGATCTGCCGTGATCGGATGCGAGCTCGTGATGCCGCGCGGGACGTATCTGGACCGAAGCTCGGCGAACTCGGTTTCGGTGGTGCCCTGGCGGACGGTCACGGGGCCATTCTTCCAGATACGATCCGAATCCGTTGAGCACGCACGCCGCACGCGCCGCGGTCGACCGGCTGTGGCCCGACCGGCCCGCCCGGATCACCGAGCTCGGCGGTGGAATCACGAATCACAACTTCAAGGTCGAGGTCGACGACGGCGTGTTCGTGCTGCGCATGGGCGGCGCCAAGACGGCGCTTCTCGGCATCGATCGGTCGGCCGAGCACGTCGCGGGCAAGCGAGCTTTCGAGGTGGGCGTGGGGCCCGAGGTCGTGGCGTTCGTGCCGTCACAAGGCTGGCTCGTGGCGCGATTCATCGACGGCCAGGCGATCTCGCCCGAGCGGATGCGCGAGCCCGACATGCTGGGGCGAGCCATCACCGCGCTGCGGAAGTTCCATGAGGCCGCCCCCATCCCGAGGGGCTTCGACGCGCACGCGGTGGTCGAGGATTACCGAGACAAGGCGGCGGCGCACGGTGTCGACATTCCGCCCGAGTACGACGACGCGCACGCGGTATCGGTGCGCATCCGCGCGGCGCGCGGCGAGCAGGCGACCGTGCCCTGCCACAACGACCTGCTCAACGCGAATTTTCTGGACGACGGCGAGATCCGGATCGTCGATTGGGAGTACGCGGGGATGGGGGACAGGTTCTTCGACCTCGCGAACTTCTCGGTCAACCACGAGCTGTCGATCGAGGATGACCGGCGCCTGCTCGAGGTGTACTTCGGCGAGGCTCGAGATTCCGACCTCGCGTCGCTGCGCCTGATGCGCTTCATGTCGGACTTCCGCGAGGCGATGTGGGGAGTGCTGCAGAGCGGGATCTCAGAGCTCGACTTCGCGTTCGGCGAATACGCGGCCAAGCACTTTGACCGCCTGGAGGCGACCGCGTCGGAGCCGGAGTTCTCCGAATATCTTCAAGCCGTTGGCTAGCCCGCGCGCCGTGGTGATGACATGGTTTGCGTCCCAGCTTGGGCACCCACATGGGGTGGGAGGCGCCCTCGTCGCCAATATGCTCAACCGGTCCAACGCCCGCCAGATCGAGCGCGCTGTCGACGCTGTCAGCTTGAGCGCGGGCGACGTTGCGGCGGACGTCGGCTTCGGTGGCGGGCTTGGGCTGCGGCTGATGCTCAAGAGAGTCGGCCCATCCGGCACGGTGCATGGAATCGACGTCTCCGCCGACATGGTTGGTCGAGCGGCGCGACGGTTTCGCGCTGCGGTGGCGAGAGGTCAGCTCGTCCTCAACGAGGGTTCCTTGATGAAACTTCCGCTAGAGGACGCCACCGTGGACGGCGCGATCACCGTCAACACGGTCTACTTCGTCGCTGAGCTGACGTCGGCGTTCGAGGAGTTCGCTCGCGTCCTGAAGCCGAGCGGTCGCGTGGTAGTAGGGATCGGTGACCCTGACGGCATGGCGCGCATGCCGATGACGCGCTACGGATTCAGACTTCGGCGCGTCGACGAGATCATCGAATCCGCTCGCACGTCCGGCCTCGAGCTACGGAACCACATTCGGATTGGCAAGGGCATGCGAGCGGGACATCTACTGGCGTTCTACAGGGACAGCCAGATCATCGACCGACGCGATAGCTGATATGGGTTACCGAAGGGGCGGCCACCACCCTCAGCGGCGTGAGCTTGACGTCGCCGACGTTCTCGAGCAGGCGCTCGCCACTTCCGAGCAAGATCGGCGCGAGGTGGAGGTGCAGCTCGTCGAGGTAGCCCGCGGATAGGAACTGCCGCACGGTCGCCGCGCCGCCGGCGATCTGCACGTCCTTCTCGCCGGCGGCGTCGCGCGCCAGCCCCAGCGCCGCATCGATTCCGTCGCTGACGAAGTAAAACGTCGTCCCGCCCTCCATCTCCAGCGGCTCGCGCGGAAAATGCGTGAGCACGAACGTCGGGTGGTGGTAGGGCGGGTTGGGACCCCACCAGCCCTTCCAGTCGAGGTCCCAATCGCCGCGACCGGGGCTGAACATGTTGCGGCCCATGATGTGGGCGCCGACGTTGGGGTTCGCTGACAGCTCCTCGACGACCGCCGAATCCGCGCCGGCCGTCCCGCCTTCCTGGCCCTGCATCTTCCGAAACGCCGCCGTCTCGAACATCCACTCATGCAGCCGCATGGCCCCTTCGCCGAGCGGATTCTCGAGGCTCTGATTGGGCCCGGCGCTGAACCCGTCGAGCGAGACCGCTTGGTGACAGATGACTTTGCCCATCACACTATTGGACGCGACCGTGAGATGAAACTCATCGGTCGCGTCCCCGACGGCAAAGGTTTCGCTTACGTGCGGACCGGCACCTTGATGTCGGCTATGACCGTCTCGAAGTTCTGGATCTGGAGGCCGTACATGGCGCCGGCCTCGGCGACAGGCTGCCGCTGCGCCGAGGTCGCTTTGTCGCTCGCGTCTCGAAGCTCGGCTGTCGTCCAGCTGCTGCTTGTGAACCCGCGTCCCGTCGCCCGGTTGACACCGGCGGCGAAAGACCTGAATCCAGGCTGCTGCTTGATCTTGGCTGACGCCTCGCGCACCATCTCGATGACCTTGTCGGTCTTCTTCGGGTCGCCGTACGCCGTGATGAGTCGGGTGTAGGCGGGTACCTGCGGCGTCGGGGAGGTCATTTCCAGCACCGTGATCTCGAAGCGGTCGACGTCCACGACCTGGAGGCCCGTCGCCTCACTCGACTGGGAGCGCGCCTGCTGAGCGAGCACCTCGGCGTTGTTGAGAGCCTCGAGCGACTCCCACAACGTGCTCGCCGCACCTTCGCCTTTCTCGCGATCGACGATGCACGTCGTCCCGAGGTATCCCGGTGCTTTGCTCAACGAGGGAATGATCTTGTTCTTCAAGAACGCGATCCCCTCGTCCAGCTTGCCTGGCTCGGACTTGAAGGCCGTTACGCGCAAGTACATGGCGGTACCTCCTTACGCAACAAGAGCCCAGCGGAACCGCCTTTCACGTTACCTCCATCCGGCCGCGTTGACTAGATGGTTAATGCGGGGCGGCTAGGCACGGACGCGGGCGCCCGTCGGGTCGTACAGCGGTTCCTGCGAGACGCGGCCTGCGACCCAGGTGCCGAAGATGTCGACCTCGACCGGCGTGTCGATAGGGCACGAAGCCGGGATGTACGCGTAAGCGATGGACTTCTCAACGGCGTAGCCATAGCCCCCGCTCGTTACACGCCCCACCACGTCAGTGCCGATGCGCACGGGCTCAGAGCCAAGCGCAACGGCGCGCGGTTCGTCGAGCACCAAACATGCGAGCTTCGTCGCGGCCGGCGAATCGCGTTTCTTCCGCAGCGCTTCACGCCCGATGAAATCGCCCTTGTCCAGCTTGACGGCGAACCCGAGCCCCGCCTGGTACGGATCGACGTCTGGCGTGATGTCGGCTCCCCACACGCGGTAGCCCTTTTCCAGACGCATCGAGTCGACCGCCTTGTAACCGCCGGCGACAAGCCCAAAGCGCTGGCCCGCTTCCCAGATCGTGTCCCACAGTCTCACCCCGAATTCGGCCGGACAGTAGAGCTCCCAACCGAGCTCGCCCACATACGTGACGCGCAAAGCAAAACACGGCACGGATCCGATCGCCAGCTCGCGCGCCGTCATGAAAGGGAAGGCGGCGTTGCCGATGTCGTCCGGCGTCAAAGGCTGAAGGATCGCGCGAGCGTTCGGACCCCACAGCCCGACGCACGCGTATGCGGAGGTAACGTCTTCGACCTCGACGGATCCGTCCGACGGCGCGTGGTCGCGGATCCACGAGAGGTCGTGCATGCCGAACGCGGTGCCGGTGATGATGCGAAACCGACGGTCGTCGAGGCGCGTGACGGTGAAGTCGCATTCGATGCCGCCGGCCTCGTTGAGCATCTGGGTGTAGGTCAGTGCGCCGGCGCCGCGTGCGACGCGGTTGTCGCACAGGCCTTCGAGGAAGTCGGCGGCGCCGCGTCCTCGCACCTCGATCTTGGCGAAGGACGTGAAGTCGAAGACCGCCGCGGATTTCCGGCACGCGAGATGCTCGGCGCCGATGGCCGGTGACCACAACCGCCCTGCCCACCCGCGCGGACGAAGCGATTCCGTGCCGCGCTCGATGTTGGGCTCGAACCAGTTGACCCGCTCCCACCCCGATTTCTCGCCGAACGCCGCGTGCATCTGCGTGAGGCGTGCGTAGAGGGGCGAGACGCGAAGGGGCCGTCCCGCGCTCCGCTCGTGCCCGGGGTACTTGACGTCGTAGTACGTCGAGTACACCTCGCGCGTGCGAACCAGCGTGTACTCGCGGCTCGTATACGCCCGTCCGAACCGGCGCGAGTCCATCTCCCAGACGTCGAGGCTCGGCTGGCCGTTGACGATCCACTCGGCGACGAGCCTGCCCATGCCACCGGCGCCCGCCAGGCCGTGCGCGCAGAAGCCCGCCGCGACCCAGAAACCGCGCACCTCGGACGGTCCGAGGATGAACTCGCCGTCAGGAGTGAAAGCCTCAGGGCCGTTGACGAGCCGCACGACTTCGGCATCCTTCAACGACGGAGTCCGCGCGATGGCGTTCGTCATCAGCGGCTCGAAGCGGTCCCAGTCCGGCTCGAGCAGGCGGCCGTTGAAGTCCGGAGGAATGCCGTCGAGCCCCCATGGCGCGGGGTCGCGCTCGTAGCCGCCCATGATCAGGCCGCCCGATTCCGGCCGGTAATAGACGAGCAGCGACGGATCTCGCATCGTCGGCATGTCGAGCGGCAGTCCGGACGGTCGCGTGATCAGGTATTCGTGGGCGAACGGGATCAGGGGCACGTTGACGCCGGCCATCCTTCCGATCTCCGGCGCAAACATGCCGCCGGCGTTGACCACGAGCTCGGTGGTTATGTCGCCCTTGTCCGTGACGACGCGCCGGACGCGCCCATCTTCGACCTCGATGGCGGTCACGCGAGTCTCCTCGCAGACCTCCGCGCCCCGGCGGCGCGCGCCTTCCACGAGCGCGAACGTCAGCTGGCTTGGGTCGATGTAGCCGTCGGTCGGAAGAAATGCCGCACCCAGCACGCCGTCGGCCGTCATCGGCGGGAACATGCGCTGCGCCTCTTGCGCCGAGACCAGCTCGAGGGGAAGACCGAACGTCTTGGCCCACGCCGCCTGGCGCGTGAGCTCTTCCATCCGTTCCTGGCTCGAGGCAAGTCGCAGCGACCCAACCTCGCGCCATCCGGTCTCGAGCCCGACCTCGTCCTTCAGGGTCCGGTAGAGGTCGACCGAGTTGATCATCATCTCGGTCAGGCTCAGCGAGCCGCGCAGCTGTCCGACGAGACCCGCGGAGTGGAACGTCGAACCGCTCGTGACGCGTGCGCGCTCGACCAGGACGACGTCCTTCCAGCCGAGGCGCGCGAGCCAGTAGAGGATGGACGCGCCGCCCACGCCTCCCCCGATCACGACAGCCCGGGCGTGCGTCCTCATTCTTCGGGCATTACCCCACCGGTGCTGCGCGCCACCTCCCCATGAATGGGGAGGAAGGCGCGCGCGTGGGTCCTCAACTAATACGAGTCGCTAGGCAGGCGCTTCTGCGGGCTGCACCGGTTCGGTCTGCGGCGCGTGGCGCTGGGCGGCGGCCCAGTACACGACCCCCACGACGAGGATGACGCCGAGGGTGAACTCGTAGATGGGGATGTTGCTCAGGAAGCCAGGGACGGTGATGTTCGGCAGCGCGCTGAGCGGAGGGTTCTGGCCGCCGACCGCGGCGTTTCGCGGCCACAGGAAGTTGATCTCCATCGCGATTCCCCAGACGAGGCCGAGGATCGTGATGGGCAGGCCCCAGCTCCCGAGCTTGAACGGCGCCGACTCCTTCGGCCATCCGTTTGTCCGAGCGCGGAGGATTGCGAGGTTGCCGAGGATGTACGAGAGGTAGATCATGCCGGTCGCGCCGATCGCGATCGTGCCGGCGCCCGCGTAGTAGAGCAGTGGCAGCAGCGCCAGGACGCCGACCGCGACGCAGGCGCCGATCGGTGTGTGAAGCGAGTGATGCACGTTGCTGAGCGCGCCGGCAAGCGGCAGCTTGCGGTCGCGCGCCATACCGAACGCCAGGCGGATCGTCGAAGTCTGGATGGCAAGGCAGCAGACGTAGATCGCGGCGAAGACGACGAACAGGTAGAGGTTGGCGGCCCAGCCCGGGAAGTTGGACTGGATGATCGTCACCAGCGGGAACGGATCCTTGCCCGCGTTGATGTCGGCGATGAACTTGCTCATGTCGCCAGGAACCGCGATCACGACCGCGAACAGGAAGATCGCGCCGATGATCGCCGCTCCGATCACGGCCATGATCACCGCGCGTGGCGCCTCGCGGCGCGGATTCTTGGTCTCCTCAGCCAGCGTGCTCGCGGTGTCGAAGCCGTAGATCACGAAGAGGGACATGAACATCGCCGCCAGGAATGTGCCGGCCTGGTTGCCGAAGCCCGAGCCGAGGTAGCTCGTGTCGGTGAACGCCGACAGCGACTGGTGGTGATACACCAGCACGAGGATCACGGCGAACACGACCATGCCGAGAATCTCGAACACGACGCCGGTGTTGTTGACGATCGCGACGAGTCTCACCCCGAAGATGCTGAGCAGCGTGGTGCTGATCAGCACGAGGATCGCGACGTTGCGCAGCGTGTCGGCGTCCGTCCCGATGCTGGTGCCAAACACGTTGTTGATCAGCGGAACGAGCACCAGGGGAACTGTTGCGACCACCGCGGAGACGGTCAGCACTCCGGCGAAGAGATAGATCCATCCGGAGAACCACGCATAGGTGCGACCCGCGAGGTACTTGGTCCACTGATACACAGACCCGGCGACCGGGAAGTGCGAGCTGACCTCCGCGAAGTTCAGGGCGATGAGCAGCTGGCCGACGACGACGATGGGCCAGCTCCAGTAGAAGAAACCGCCCGCGAGCGAGATGCCGAGGATGAACAGAGTGAAGATGCCTGTCGACGGCGAGATGTAAGAGAAGGCCACCGCGAAGCTCGAGTACACGCCGAGCGCGCGGCGGAGCTCCTGCTTGTAGCCAAAGCGCGCGAGATCGTGGACGTCTTGATCGTGAGTCGTGTCCAAGGGCTTCCCCTCCCCAAATCACTGAAACGGGATGTTCAGTTGGGGTCGAAAGCTATCACCAGGTAACTAACCCGTCAACGAGGCTCTGGCCGCACGAGAGCGCGGCCGGCGCAGGCGACCCAGGCGCCGGTCAAACCCAGCAGGCCGCCGACGACAAGGCTGACCACGACCGGGAGGGCCCCCTGGTGGTCGAAGCCCATGATCGCCGCAACGCTCGTCGCCGTCGGGCCGAGGCCGTAGCGGACGTCGATGGCGGCGAGCGGGAGCAACCACGACATGACGCCGCTCAGTCCGCCGAGCGGAATGGCCGCCGCGGGACGGCCGACGACGATGCCGATCGCCGCGCCGGCAAGAAACGGAGTCCACCACACGCCCAGCAGCACGCCGACGAGCGCGACGATGAACGCGGTGGCGACGAGCATGGCCGTCCTCACGGCTTGAGGCTCCAGGTCCTTGCGCCGGTCGACGAGGCCGCCGCCTGTGCGGTGAGCATGGGGTCAAGGCCGCCGGCCCACCAGGTGTCGAC
Source organism: Candidatus Dormiibacterota bacterium (assembly GCA_035717165.1). Lineage (GTDB taxonomy): Bacteria > Chloroflexota > Dormibacteria > Dormibacterales > Dormibacteraceae > 40CM-4-65-16. The sequence continues at coordinate 6,977 of DASTIX010000060.1, read as the reverse complement.
GCGGTTGGTGTACCAGCTCGAAGCCGGGTTCCCGCTCTGACCTCCGGGGTAGACGCCTTCGAAGGTCTTCGTTCCCCAATCGACGACCATGCGCCAGCTCGGACCGTGGTCCGAGGGCATGCCACCCGCGGCGAGCGGCGTGTTCGCATCGCCCCGCTCGGCGCGCGGTCCGTAGCTCAGCCCGCTGATGTCGGCGAGGTTGTCGAGCACGCGCCCATGCACCTGGCCCCAGGCGACGTTCATGTGATTGGCGGCGAGCTTCGAGACCGTCAAGCGGAATGCCGCCAGCATCGTCTCGGCCGCCGTGCGTGCGCCTACGCCCGGCGCGCTGAACGTGCGGTTGGCAGGATCGTTGAGCGTCCAGGCTTCGAGGTCCTGGCCAAGCGTGTCGAGCACCTCGCCGATGGACACTTTGACGTGCCGCGACGTCCACCAGGGGGCGAAGGTCTCGTGCAGATACTCCTGCCAGAAGAACCACCACACCGTCGCCGCCTTCGAATCGACACCCATGTTGTAGTCCCAAGCCTGCAGCAGCGCGACCGCCGCGGATTCTTTGCTGTTCAGCTGCCGGGTCGAGAGTGAGTGCAGCAGCACCGGCACGATCTCCGAAGCCAGGAAGTCGCGCGTGTCCGTCTGCAGGTGCTGCATGTCCTGCGCGGTCAGCTTGCCCGGCTGGCTGAGCACGCGGTGGATCTCGTTGGCGCGGTAGCCCGGGTCGAAGAAGTTCGACGCCGTGCCGATGTAGTACGGATAACTCGCGGTCACCTGCCGCTGGTTGGCCGACCAGATGATGCCGTCAGGCGGGTCGTAGGCCTGCGGGATGTCGTCGTAGGGGATCGTGCCCGTGACGTCGTCTTCGCCGGTGCCTGGCATCGGCAGCCACGGTTGCGCCGCCGCCGGCAGCTGCGGGTAGTAGCCGGCGGAGATCAGACCGATGTTGCCTTTGTCGTCGGCGTAGACGAAGTTGTGCGTCGGCGAGAACCAGCCGCGCAGCGCGTCGCGAAACGCGGTCCAGCTGCTTGCGCGGTTGATGTTCAGGAGGACCGTCAGGTCTTGCGACGGGATGTTGCCGGCCCACCACACCGACGTCGTCTGTCCGCGCTCGGAGATGACCGGTCCGTGCACGCTCATCTTGACCGTCAGGTGACGGGGCGCCTCGCCCAGGACGGGTATGTCGTACGAGACGGTCGTGTATGGGGTCCACGTCCCGTTCCAGAAGTACATGCCGGGACGCGCGGCGTCCTCCTTCTCGACGTAGAAGAACGTCTGCTGGTTCTGCGCGTCGGTGAGGCTCCACGCGATGTGCTCGTTGTGACCGATCAGCACGCCAGGCGTCCCCGGGATCGCGACTCCGCTCGAGTGATACGACGGCGAGTCCTGCGTCATCTGAAACCAGATGGCCGGAAGAGTGAGGTGGAGGTGGGGATCGCCCGCGAGCATCGCGCCGCCACTCGCGCTCTTCGTGCCTGCCACCGCCCAGTTGTTGCTGTCGCCGCCCTGCGCGATCAGGCCCTGCGGAAGCGCCGCGAGCCTTGCATAGAGCGCCGACGCGCCCTGGTCGTCGAGTGCGCTCACTGCGCTCGCCGTCTGGATCGGCGCGGGCGCTTCTTTCGAATATGGGCCGGGGTCATACGGGGACTGCTGATTGGGCGGAAGGATCGGGAACCACTCCGACGCGAGGTCGGCGCCCAGCGACTTGTTGAGCAACGCCATCACGAGCGGCGTGTCCGTGAAGTTGAGGGTCTGCGTCATGTCGCCTTTGATGACCAGCGAGTCGATCGGCGTCCACGGCTGCGGCTGGTATCCGAGCAGCGTGAACATCGCGTCGAGCTGATGCGCCGACTCCGCCTCTTTGATCCAGTCGTTGACCCCCCGCGCGTAGGCCACGAGCGCGTCGCGCGTCGGATCACCGGCCGGCAGCGCGTTCCATTCCGCTTGCGCGGTTCGCAGCAGTCCGAGCTGAAGCTCGAACGTGTCGGAGTCGAGCGCGGCCTTGCCCACGATCTCCGAGAGGCGGCCGGCGCCCTGGCGGCGCATCAGGTCCATCTGGAACAGCCGGAATCTCGCGTGCACGTATCCGGTCGCGATGAAGAGGTCGCTATCGGTCTGTGCCGTGATGTGCGCCGTGCCGTTGGACTCGAACACCACGCTCACGGGCTGCTGCAGACCTGGCAGCGAGAGCGAGCGATCGGTGATCACGGCGTCCGCGGCCATGGTCCAGGCGCCGGTCGTGGGGTTGAAGGCCGGCCCGAGCGCGGGCAACGGGCCGGTGGGGAAGAAGGCCACGTACAGAACTGCGCCCGACACGATCAGGGCCGCGACGACGTTGAGAACAGAACGGACGCGCATCCGCCGGCGGCGGGGCGCCGCGGACGTGACCACCGCCGGTCGTTCCTTAACGGCCGTTGCGGTCACGTCCGCAAGTGTGCGCTATTCCGCTTTACCGAACGCCTTTATCTCCTCCAGTTCGGCCGCCGTCAGCTCGCGTGGCGACTGGCCGCGGCTGACCTTCTCCGACTGAACATGGTGCTTGATGCCCTCCACGACCTCGGGGTTGGCGAGCGTGGTGATGTCTCCCGGGCTGGTGAAGTTGGAGATGCCCGCAATGACCCGGCGCATGATCTTGCCCGACCTGGTCTTGGGCATGTCGGCGACGATCCACACGTTCTTGGGTCGCGCGATCTTGCCGATGAGCTGCTCGATCGCGCCCGACACCTTGTCCTCGATCTGCTTGCTCGGCTTGAGTCCCGGCTTGAGCGCCACGTACATCTCGACCGCGCGGCCTCGCACCTCGTCCACGACGGGGACTGCCGCGGCCTCCGCGATGTCGTCGACGGTCAGCGCGGCGGATTCGAGCTCTTTGGTGCCGAGACGATGGCCGGCGACGTTGATCACATCGTCGACCCGGCCGAGAATTCGGAAGTAGCCGTCGTCGGCGTAAAGCGCTCCGTCGCCGGCGAAATACGGCCAGTCGTGCCAGTCCTTGCTGCCCTTCTTCTTGTTGTACTTCGCGTAGTACGTCGCGACGAACCGGTCCGGGTCTCCCCAGATCGTCTGGAAGATGCCCGGCCATGGATTGCGGATGCAGATGTTGCCCGCCTTGCCGCTTCCCTTCGGAATCTCATTGCCCTGCTCGTCGAGGATCGTCGGGAAAACGCCGAGCACGGGAGGGCCCGCGCTGCCGGGTTTCATCTTGTCGAACGCGGGCAGGGTCGAACACAGAAAGCCGCCGTTCTCGGTTTGCCACCACGTGTCGACGATGACCGCCTCGTCTTTGCCGACCGTGTGGTAGTACCAGCGCCACACCTCCGGCTCGATCGGCTCGCCGACCGTGGTCATGTGCTTGAAGTGGAAGTTGTACTTCTTGGGCTCTTCCGGCCCGAGCTTGCGCAGCATCCGAATCGTGGTCGGCGCGGTGTGGAAGATGTTGACGCCGAGTCGCTCCGCGATTCGCCACGGGCGACCTGGGTCGGGATAGGTCGGAACGCCTTCGTACATCACGCTCGTCGCGGCAAGCGCGAGCGGGCCGTAAACGATGTAGGAGTGTCCGGTGATCCAGCCGATGTCGGCGAAGCACCAGTAGGTGTCCTCGGGGTGTATGTCCTGGTAGTACTTCGAAGTCCCTGCGACGTATGCGAGATAACCGCCGGTGCTGTGCTGCGCGCCCTTTGGCTTGGCCGTCGTGCCACTCGTGTACATGAGGAAGAGCGGCGCTTCGGCCGGCATGGAGACGGGCTCGACGATCTTGCCCTTGTAGTCGTTCAGCAGCTCGTTGACGATGACGTCGCGGCCTTTGACCAGAGGGGTCTTCGCCGAGTAGGTGCCGTGATGGCGCTGCCAGATCAAGACCTTCTTGACCTTCTGGCCCTGCTCCTCGGCCATCTTCAGGGCCTCTTCGGCCTTCGCCTTGTGGTCGAGGAGCTCGCCGTTGCGATAGTAGGCGTCCATCGTGATCAGGTATTCGCTGCCCGAGTCGGCGATGCGACCGCCGCACGCAGCGCCGCTGAATCCGCCGAAAACCTCGGAGTGAATGACGCCGAGTCGCGCGCACGCGAGCATCGTTACCGGCAAGTCGGGAACCATCGGCAGGTGCAGCGTCACGCGGTCACCCGCCTTCAGTCCGCAGTAGTCGCGCAAGAGCGCCGCCATCTCGTTGACGCGGCGATAGAGCTCCTGATACGTGATGGCCTGCGTGACCTGGTCCTCAGGTTCGGGGACCCAGATGAACGCGGCCTTGTTGCGGTATTTGGCGAGGTGGCGGTCGACGCAGTTGAAGCTCGCGTTCAACTTCCCGCCGACAAACCACTTCCAGAACGGCGCGTTGCTCGTGTCGAGCGTCGTGTGCCAGTACTGGTCCCACGTCAGCAGGTCCGCGTATTCCTTGAAGCACTCAGGAAAGTTCTCCTCGCGGAAACGCTCGCGGATTGCGGGGTCGTTGGCGTTCGCCTGGCCGATGAACTTCGCAGACGGGTAGAAGTACTCCTCTTCTTTCCAGTGAACCGCGATCTCCGCCTCGGAGACCTGGACTTCGCTGACGCTCATGTATGACCTCCTTGGGTTTTAGGGCATGAGAGGGCGTCCGACCGGCAGCATCGGACGTGTGGCGTTGGCCACGATCGCCGCCGACGTGTACCAGGCGACGAAAGCGGTGACGATTCCCATCCAGCCCCCGATCGACACAAGCCCGCTCCCCGCCGCGTCGCCGTTGAAGTTGCCCCACGCGAGCAGGATCTCGGTGATCTCAAGCGTCAGGAACACGAGGAAAACCGCGGTGTTCTGGGTCCGCGCGCTGATGAGCAGCATGTAGGTGTTGAAGATCGCGAACGCGGTGAGGATCCAGGCGAGCGTGGAGGTGACGTCCTTCGCGTCGAGCTTTCCCCACAGCACCAATACGACCGTCGCGGCTACGCCCATCCAGAACGCGCCGTACGTCGAGAACGCCGTCGCGCCGAACGTGTTGCCGGTCTTGAACTCCCACATTCCGGCGCAGAACTGAGCCAGGCCTCCGTAGAAGATCGCGAAGCCGAAAAAGACCAAAAGTGGTTCCCTGCTCACGCCCATCGCGTTGTGCACGCTCAAGAGAAACGTCGTGAGGGCGAAGGCGCCCAGCCCAAGGGCGGCGGGGTTTGCGAGTGCCACCACCGGTGGCGCGGTCCTGACTTCTGCCATGCGAACCTCCCCAAATGCGCCAGGGAGCGAAGGCCCTGGCCTTCCCCAATACCGTGCTTCAAATCCTATTCCGTTCGAGACTCCCACTCAATTCGCGAATGCCGCGCGAGCGCGTGACGGAGCCGCTACTCTTTCATCCGGGCGGGGCTTCCGGGGGGTTCGTATCAGGGGCCGCTGCCTGAAGGGAAGGAAGAGATGCAGCCGGGCATAGTCGGGCTGAGAGGCGCGTTGATTGGCGCCTGGGAAGACGACCTCCGCGCAGTGCGGCAGGACGCCTTCGACATGGGTCGCGGGCGAGAGGCCCTGGTGTTCATGCAGCGGTTCTATGGCCTCATCTCGAGCCTGCGGCCGCAGATCCAGCGCGCCTGGGGGCCGAGCGGCCACGTGCACGTGGTCGATTCGCCCGAGGTGGGTGGGCCTGGACCGCGGGTTTCGCAATCCCGGATTCGTCTCCGCAACCACGGCGAGTTCATCTCGGTCGAGCTGTTCTCGTACGCCAACGGCTCGTCGCACTCCAACCGCAGCGCCGGCCTCGACAAGGACATCCGGGTGGCCGAGATCGACGCGCTGGCGTTCGTCACCGAGCTGTATCGGACCGCGGTCGACTTCCTGCAGGTCGCCCTCAACCTCGACCTCATGCTTGGGGGATCGCAGTGGCTCTACGAGCACGCCGCGGCCGTCCAGTTCGTCAGCACGGCGAGATGGGCGCCCGTCGGCGAGGTGTACCGGAAGGTGACCCGCGAGTACGCCGTGGCGGACAGCTTCGAGAGCGTCCTGGCGCTGCTGGGGCCGAAGCCGGACCTTGCGGGAACCAACGGTTCCAACGGTTCGTCGGCCGACGCCGTCGAAATGCGCCTTTCGGTGGAGCAGCTGCAGCGGTTCCTCGACCCGCAGGCAGATCTCGACAACTTCGTCCGCATGGTCCAGGTCGCCGTGGTCGCCGATCAGGCCGACCGGCGTGTGACCTCGAAGGAGATCGGAGACTCGCTCGGTATCGAGGCGCTTGCCATCGCCAAGCTCGGGCGGCTGCTGGCCCAGTCGCCTGACGTGTGCGGCGAAGCCGAGTTCTCGGTCGACTACGAGTCCTGGAACTTCCGGCCTTCGTACAACGTCCACTTCTTCCGCCGCGTGCACACGATCGACGATTTCCTGGTCGTGGCCTCGTCGCTGCTGCCGCGCGCGGCGAGCGACGGTACGACCACCACGTCGCCGGGATCGACGTCGTTCAAGCTCGAGCCTGGCGCCACGCTGCCTGACGGCATCGTCACGTTCCTGATGACCGACGTTGTCGAGTCGACCCCGATGTGGCTCCAGAGCCGCGCCGGCATGTATCAGGCGATGCGCCGCCACGACCAGCTGCTCACGGGCGCGATCGAGGCGAACGGCGGCATCGTGCTCAAGGAGCGGGGCGAGGGCGACTCGTTCTTCGCCGTGTTTCCCCGCGCCACGGACGCCGTCGTCGCGGCGGTCGACGCCCAGCAGGCGATCCAGTCCGAGCCGTGGCCCGATCGGGTCTCGCTTTCCGTGCGCATGGCCGTGCTGACCGGCGAGGCGGACGCGGCCGACCGCGATTACCGCTCTCCGGCCGTGAACCGCTGCGCGAAGCTCCGAAGGCGCGCCGTGGGCAACCAGATCCTCGTGTCGGAGACGACGTACTCGATCGTCGCCGACATCCTGCGCGACGACATCCGGCTGGTCTCGGTGGGCAAGCGGCGCCTGGAGGGCCACGACCGGCAGGAGGAGATCTACGTCGTCCAGCAGCCCGAGGTGCAGCTCGTGGCCGAGGTCGCCGCGGACGAGGTGCTGGC
>DASTIX010000059.1:0-16342 GCA_035717165.1 Candidatus Dormiibacterota bacterium | reverse complement strand
ATCGGAGAGCAGAAGCTGGCCGAGGCTCTGGCTGGTGTCGAAGGGCTCCGAGTTCTCCACGATCGGAGGGTCCCCGGCACGCGAGGCAACATCGACCACATCGTCGTAAGCCCGGCGGGCGTCTTCGTCATCGATGCGAAGCTTTATCGAGGAGTGATCCGCGTGCGCGACCGCGGCACGCTGTTTAAGAAGGACGACAGGCTGTATGTCGGCGGCAGGGATTGCTCTCGGCTGGCGGAGAACATGACCTGGCAGGTCTCCGCGATCTGCTCGGTTCTCGCGTCTGTGGATGTCCAGTACGCCGGCGTTCCTGTCCAGCCGGTGCTCTGCTTCGTCGATGGCGAGTGGGCGTTCTTCACCCCATCGAGCTACAAGGGGGTGCGCCTCGAAGGGCTGCGCTCGATAAAGAAGCTGCTAACGAGCGTGCAGGCACTGAACCCGGTCGCCGTGAACGCCATTGCCGGAATTCTTAGCAACGCCTTCCCGCCCAAGTGACCCTCGCCCTGATGAGCCACGGAGATGCCGTCGTTGAACACCTCGACGCGCAGGACTTTGGAAAGTTGCCAGTCAAATTGCCAGTCAAATCACTGGCCCGGCTGCTCTGTGTCAAGGAATAGCTGACGACTTCCAGTTCTGGTGGGCCGGGAGGGAGTCGAACCCCCAAAGCTTTCGCGGCGGTTTTACAGACCGTTGGGCTCGCCACGTGCCCTTTGCCGACCCAGGAAGCGCCTCACCCGAAAAACGAGTAAGCGGACGGAACGCTGAGTGAGAGGCCTAGTTTAGGCCAACCTCATAATTCCCCCCGATATGGGGAGCACCAGACGCTACGCCCGCTACGTCCTAGCAGTCATGGTCGGGATCAACTTCCTCAACTACATGGACCGCTACGTCGCCGCCTCCGTCGCTCCCAGCATCCAGAGGGAGCTGCACGTCTCCGACGCCGCCATCGGATTCCTCGGCACTGCCTTCCTCCTGGTCTACGCCCTCGCCGCGGTGCCGTTCGGGATCTGGGGCGACCGCGGACCACGAAAGTCCGTGATCGGGGTGGGCGTCGCGATCTGGAGCGTCGCCACCCTCCTCACGGGATTCGCGAGGAACTACGCGCAGCTCTTCCTCACGAGAGCAGTCGTCGGCATCGGCGAGGCCAGCTACTACCCCGCCGGCACGAGCCTGCTCAGCGACTACTACCCCAAGGACCGGCGCTCGCGCGTGATGGCCATCTGGGGCGCAGGCGCGACGGTCGGCATCGCGGTCGGCTATGCGGGCGGCGGCATCGTCGCGGAGAAGCTCGGCTGGCGCGCGGCGTTCTTCTTCGCGGCCGTGCCCGGCCTGATCTTCGCCCTCCTCGCCTTCACCATGCGCGAGCCGCTGCGAGGAGCCGTCGAGCAAACCGGCAAGGCCGTCGCCAAGACGGCCGACGCAACGCTGAGCAAATTCGTCGAGCTCCTCAAGATCCCCACGCTCCGCGCCACGATCATCGCCCAGACGATCCTCTACTTCGTCCTCGCCTCGAACGCGTTCTGGCTGCCCACCTACCTGCAGCGAAGGTTCGCAATGTCCTCCGGAACCGCGGGTCTGCTCGCAGGTGGGGTCATCGTCGCGGGCGGACTCGTGGGAATCCTCGCGGGCGGATGGATCGCCGACCGCCGCGCGAGACACAACCCAAGAGCGCATCTGGAAGTTGGCATCGTCGGGTTCATCGCCGGCGCCATCCTCATAACGATCGCCATCGTCAGCCCGCAGCTCGCGGTGTTCGTCCCCTTCTTCTTCCTGACCGTGGTCTGTCTTTACCTCTACCAGGGCCCGTTCACTGCGGTCGCGCAGAACGTGGTGAGCCCTGCGCTCCGAGCGAGCTCGGTCACGCTGCTGCTCCTGATCTCGCATGTCGCCGGCGATTCGCACTCGCCCTTCGACGTCGGCCTGCTGTCCGACCACCTCAACCACAACCTTCAGGCTGCGCTGCTGATCACGAGCCCGACACTGCTGATCGCCGCCGCCATCGCCGCCGCCACCGGGCTACGAACGGTCAAGCGCGACGTCGACAAGATGGAAGGAGACTGGGCGAGGCGAGTAGAAACCGAAACGGCGGCCGAGCTAGTGCGGAGTTAGTAGATAAACCCCACGAGCTTCGAGCCGAGCTGCCCGGGCTTGATGGTGCGCTGGTCGATCACGTCAAACGCCACCCAGTTCATCTCCGTGACCACCCACGACCCATCTGGATTTACGGACTCCACGTACGCGACGTGCCCCGCCCATGACTCCCACGTCACCATGATCGCGCCCGGCTTCGGCGTCGGCCCGACCTGGTAGCCCTGGTACGAAGCGTTCTGGTACCAGTACCCCGCGTCGCCATTCCACGTCACGTTGCGTTTGGTCGCGACGTAGTACGTACACCAGCCAACCGGGAACTTGTTGTTCACGTAGGGACCGAGGCAGCAGTTCAGCACCACGACCGGGAAGTTCGACGAGATTCCCGTGTGCATGATCTGGTTGAGCGCGGGCGGCGGTGGGAACGCGCCACCGACTCCGCCCGGAATCACCAGCGTCATGCCACCCACGAGAGCAGACGAGCGCAGGCGGTTGAAATCGATGATGGCCTGCGGATCGACCGAGTACTTCGTCGCCAGCGTGTCGACGGTGTCCGTCGCCTTGGTCGTGACCACGACGCCATGCACCGGCGGGATCACGATCTGGTCTCCCGTTGCGACCGTGTCCGACGAGTAGAGGTTGCTGTTCGACCACCGGATCTCAGCAACCGTCACGTGGTACTTCGCCGCGATCGACGTGAGCGTTTCGCCAGGCGACACCGTGTACGAGATGGCCGAATGCGAGATTGGCGCCGACGCCGGAAGTGCGACCGGCTTGATGATCGTGCTGTAGCGGCCGAGCGACACGTCGCCGTACGCGCCACCCTCCGCCACGACCACCGCTTCCGCGTTGACCGGACCCAATCGCGCCGTCAGGGTCGTCGGAAAGTGCCGATCCATTGCCGCATAGCTCGACATCGCTACCGCTATTCCGAGTACGACGGCATGGGTCAGGTAACGATTAACTCGCAATGCCTACCCCTAAAGTTCGTGAATCCGCCCGCGTCGGACGAATCCCCCAGAAGACTTAGGCACCCTAACAGACCTTCGTCGGCTGGGTCAACCCAGCATGGCTACTAATTGGAAGCGATACCGGTACAAACCGCCCATCGGGTCCAAGTTCAATTCGTATTCGAGGACTTGGCCTCCAAAGGCTTCGTCGACGAACAGCAGTTCGTACTCCGTAGCGTCGCCTGACCTGTCCGAGTAGCCGCCCCATCAAGAACACAGAACGGAGAGCGGCCGCAGACCTTGCTAGGGCCCACCTCGCACGTAGATCGTCTGCCCCGAGATGTAGCTCGACGCGTCGCTGCACAGGAACGCGATCACCGAGGCGATGTCGTCGGGCTGGCCGACGCGCCGCAGCGGAATCTGCGAGGCCGCGCCGAGCTTGAACGCCTCGAAGTCGATCCCCATGCGCTCGGCCGTCGCTTGCGTCATCCGCGTCTCCACGAATCCGGGCGCAACCGCGTTGACGTTGACGTTGAACGGCCCGAGCTCGATGGCGAGCGTGCGCGCCATGCCCTGCAGCCCGGCCTTTGCCGTCGAGTAGTTCGTCTGCCCGCGGTTGCCGAGCGCCGATGTCGACGACAGGAAAACCATCTTTCCGTACTTGGCCGTGACCATCGACTTCTGCGCCTCGCGCGCGCAGAAGAACGTGCCCTTGAGATGCGTGTCGATGACAAGGTCCCAGTCGTCGTCCGTCATCTTGAACAGCAGGTTGTCGCGGATGACGCCCGCACAGGTGACGAGGATGTCCACGCGGCCGAGCTCGTGGGCGACGCGGTCGAACATCGAGCGGACCTGCGAGCGATCGGTGACGTCGCAAGCGATCGCCAGCCCGCCGAATGGCTTCGCGACCTCCTCTGCCGGCGCCGAGTCCATGTCGGACACAACCACACGCGCGCCTTCTGAAGCGAATCGTGCCGCGGTCGCCGCGCCTATCCCCCGTCCGCCGCCCGTGATCAATGCCACGCGATCTTTCAATCCACTCATTTCGTCTCCGTGTCGAACGCGGCGCCCCCATCTTTGCGTGGGTCGGAGCCGCCGGACAGATAACCGTCGCGCTCGACCACGATCACCTGCGGCTTTGCGAAGTAGGAGTCGTAGTTGAGCGTCCGCCGGTTGACCGTGTAGCCGAGCCGAGACAAACCATCGCAGACCACGCGCGGGACGCGTGCCTCCGCCTGCACGACGTCGCCCTGAAAATCGATGCGCGGCGCGGAAACAGCTTCGATGGCCGACATCTCGTGATCGAGCACGTTGACGATCACCTGCAGGACCCCGCTCACGATCTTGGTGCCGCCCGGCGCGCCGACGACCATGCGCAACCGCGTGCCGTCGAACACCATCGTCGGCGTCATCATCGTCACCCGCGTCTTGCCCGGCGCGATCGAATTCGGGCGGCCGGGCCGCGGGTCGAAGCAGTTCATGTAGTCGTTGTAGCCAAACCCGAGCCCGGGCGTGACCACGCCGGAGGCGGAGCCCAACGTGTGCGTCAACGAAACCGCGTTGCCGCCGTCATCGACGACGCACACGTGCGTCGTGTCCGCGCGATCGGCGACAGTCGAGCGCGCCGTGGCCGCGTACTTCTTGTCCGTCAGCGCACCGGTCGGGATGTCGACGAATCTCGGGTCGGCCACGTGCAGCTCGCGGTCGGCGACCGCCCACCCCATCGCCTCGACGAGCATTCGCGCCGCCGCCGTCGACGGCCAGCCTTGCGCGCGCAGATCGAAGCCCTCGAGGAAGTTCAGCAGCTGCAGCAGCGTCAGCCCGCCCGCGGGCGGGCCCGCGGCCATGACGCGAAGCCCTCGATACGTGCCGCGAATCGGTTCGGTGACATTGACGCGATACGCGGCCAGGTCGTCACGCGTGATGAAGCCGCCGTTGGCGGCGAAGTCCGCGGCGATCTCGGACGCGATCGAGCCGCGGTAGTACTCGTCGGCGCCGCCCGCGGCCAGACGCTCCAGCGTTTGCGCCAGCTCCGCCTGCACCATCCGCTCGCCGATCGCGTAGAGCTCGCCATCGTGCGTGTACAGAGCGCGCGCCGCCGGCGTCGCCTGGATGCGCTGCTTGTTGGGCACGACGTCAGGCCCGTAGTCGGTCGTCCAGTAGCCGTGCATGAACCCGCTCACCGCGAAACCGTCGCGCGCGATTCCGATGGACGGCTCGATCGCCTCTTCCCACGAGATCGACCCAAACCGCGTCAGCGCTTCCGACAGACCGGCGACCGTCCCCGGCACCGCCACCGACTGGTAGCCGACGTCGTTCACCCACCCCTCGAGCACGTATCCGTAGCGGTCCGCCGCCTCGCGGATGAACAACCGCTCCCACATGTCCTCGCGCACGCCCGCGCCGGCGACGGGGTAGAACTCGATGAGGGCGTCCCCCGCCTGGGGACTGTGGACGAGCATCGCCCCTCCACCGCCGATCCCGCACATCTGCGGATCGACCACGCCCTGCACGAAGGCACAGCTGACCGCCGCGTCGACCGCATTGCCCCCGCGCCGCAGGACCTCGAGCCCGATCTCCGCCGCCTGCGGTTGTGGGCAGACGATCATGGCCATGGCGCTAAGTTACTGTCTCGCGAGTAACTGGTGAACTTGATCGCACGTTCCTGAGTCTGTGGGCGTAGCGCGCCGGCTGGCGCTTGCCGTGGCCGCCGTGGTCGCCCTGGCCGGACCCTCCGCCGCCACGTTGTGGGTGATCACACCGGATGTCTCAGACATCCAGCAGCGGGTCGAGACCGTCACCACACAGCGGAACGTGCCGATGCTCACCGAGGACCAGGTGCCGAAGCAGCTCTCCGAAGCCGTGGTCGCGACCGAGGACGAGCGCTTTTACCAGCACCATGGGATCGACTCGATCGGGCTGGGACGTGCGGTCCTCTACGACGTCGTCAACGTGTGCCTGTGCCAGGGCGGATCGACCATCACCGAGCAGCTCGTGAAGGACCTCTACCTCGGGGGCTCCGACCGCGGCCGGAACAAGCTGTTGGACATGGTGCTCGCGCTCAAGGCCGAGCGGGTCCTCAGCAAGTCGCAGATCATGGCCGACTACCTGAGCGAGATCACGACGGGTTATGGCATCTACGGCGTGACTGCGGCGGCCTGTTCCTACTTTCGCGCACCCTTGAGCGATCTCACCCTCGGTCAGTACGCGCTGCTCGCCGGCGTGACGCAGGCGCCCTCGCTTTACGACCCGACCGTCAATCCCGCCGCGGCTCAGGAGCGGCGGTCAGAGGTGCTCGCGCAGATGGTTGCCGACCACTACATCAGCTCCGGCGACGCCGAGGCCGCCAACGCCGAACCGGTCATGGCCCGCGGTCCCGGCCGCCCCGGCTGCTGACTCGCCAAACACACACAAGCCCGGATAGGCGCGCCTATCCGGGGTTTTCGCGGCGCCGACAGCCTGATTTCCCGGCCGAACCGCGTCAGCGCGCTCGCGGCCTCGACCGCGTGAGCGCTCCCCGACCGCCGCCCCCAAAACTCGCGATGGTCCGGACTAACACCACATCCTGCGCGCCGATACCAGCCGATAGTCCGGACTATCGCCGCCGCCGCGCGGTGCCGCCTACCCCAACCACGCCATCGGCGACGTCGCGTCAAACCCGTTGTTCGTCGTCACCTCGATCGCCTTGACCGGCGGAGCGGCCGGCGTCGGCGAGGGCGACGGCAGCGGCCCGTTGTGAGGACCGCCCGGAGTCGGCGTCGGTGGCGGTGGCGGCGGCGGTGCCGTGTACGCCGCTTTCGGCAGCCACCACAGCTGGAACGGCCCGGCGGCAACACCCGGCGCGAGGAACGCGATGCCCGATCCGTCGGGCGCCCACGTCGGTTCGGCCACGAGCTGATCCGTGACTATGTTCTGCCGAGGACCCATCGTCGACCCGTTCCACGACGCGATCGTCAGATACGAAATCTGCTTCTGATACGTGCAGACCATCGCGATCATGTTCCCGGCCGGTGACAGCGACGGCGTGCGGCAGTCTTCACCGGGCGTGGTCAGCTCGCGACCGTAGGCGCCCGCGCGGTTCGTGAACCACAGCATTCCGACCAGCTTGTTCGGCTGGTTCGCGTCGTACGTCGACGCGTAGTCGTACTTCGTGTAGATCACGCCGCCCGGCACCGGTATCGGCTGCTGATCGCCGCCCGAGTAATAGCCGCCGCTCGTCCACGCGCGCGCCTGCCGGATCGTGCCGCCGAACGGCATCGAGTAGACGGCAGGTGAGACGTCGTAGCAGCCATCGCACTTGAGGCCGTCATAGGTCATCCAGAGCGTCTTGCCATCCGCCGAAAGCCGCGGATAGAACGACCAGTGGTTGAGGCTCGGGTTCGCCATGCCGAAGCGGTACTTGTTGTTGGTCAGCTGCTGCGTCGGCGTGCCGAATCGAGTGAGCACGTACACGTCGGAGTAGAAGCCACTCATCTTGACGGCCAGCAGGTTGTTGCCGTCCGGCGTCAACGAAGGCATCGTCCACCCCGCCTCGGGTGTCAGCTCGTGGAAGCGACCCGAGCTCAGGCTGTACAGCGCACCGGACTGCGCGATGTACAGCCTGCCAGGCAGGACCAGCGCCTCCGGACGTGGCGCCGCGACGGTGGGTTTCTCCGCCGGCGTCGCGACCTTCGACTGGCGCGAGCCGAGGTACAGGAACGTGGACACGCCGACGACGACCATCACGACCGCAAGCACGACGGCGAGGACGATGCGTGAGATCACGGGAAGTACTGGTGCACCAGCGGGAGAATGGCTCCCCAGTCGCCGTTCAGGTAAGTCTCCGGACAGCCGCAACCGTGCGTGTATGGCGGCGCGAGGACGATCTGGTTGATCGCGTCCGGGTTGTCGAAGCTCGAGGCGAGCGGTAACAGCTCCGCGACCTTTGACAGGCCCATGCTCGTCTTCAGCTCACCGCCCAGCGCTTGCGAGATCACCGGCAGGTCCTCGGGCGACAGCTCCTTCGCCTTCTGCCGGATCGCGATCAGCACCTGCTGCTGACGCTGCGATCGTCCGAGGTCGCTCTGCAGGTCTCCGTGCCGCGAGCGCACGTACTGCATGGCGTGCAGGCCGTCGAGATGCTGCGGCCCACCGAGCACGGCGACGCGCTCATATCCATACGGCGAGTTGCCGTAGATGTCCTGCGGGTAGTAGTCGTCCAGGACGGGATTGCTCGTGACGACGTCGATCCCACCGATCGCGTCGATCAGCTTCACGAGACCGAGCAGCCCGATCCAGATGTAGTCGTCGACGTGCACGCCGAAATCGCGCTCGACCGTCGCGACCGCCGCCCCCGCACCTCCATACGAATAGGCGCCGTCGATCTTTCCCGATCCGCCGGTGGACAGCGGCACCCACAGGTCACGCGGGATGGAGAGCATCGTCACCTGCTTGGTCGAAGGCACGACGCGCACGAGGATCATCGACTGCGTCAGGACGTGGTCGGCCGTGAACTTGGAGTCGTCGTCCGACCCGAGGAGCAAGACCGTGAATGCTCCGGTGATGGGCGCCGCGCTGGCCGACGGCGACGTCGAGGCCAGAGGCGAACCCGCGCTCGCTGGCGGCGTGACGTGAAGCACCTGCCCCGTCGATTCGATCGCCAGCTGCGCCGCGGGGATGAAGTACGCGATGCCGCCCGCCATCGCCGACATGACGATGGCAAACAGGACGATGAGCGAGGTGCGTAAGGGGCTAAGCCGCCGGCGAGATGCTCTGACGCGGTGCCCGGGTTTGAAACCGAGCGGCACGGGCCAGCATTCTACGCGCGGGTTCGGTACATCAATGTAAGCGGCCTGTTAACGCTCCTCAAGGAACGCCGACTCAGCCATGGGTCGCGAGTTCGATCGCCTTCACGCCGAGCATGACTATCGACACGACCAGCTGGGCACCAAGTGCGTAGATTGCGATGCGGCGGCCGAGCGACCAGGTCGGTCTTTCGATCAACGCCAGTGCGGGCATGCGCCAGTTCTCACGCTCCTCGCGCGAAACCTCCGGCTGCGGGGGCCGTCCGCGACTCGTGAACCACATCCACGTCCCACCCACCGTCAACGCGACAGCGGCGGCTGCGCCGAGAACAAAGAGCAGCTGCGTGACGTCGATCGAGGGAAATACCGTCGAGATCACCAGGATCAGCGACAGCACGAGCAGCGTCCCGACGATGACAGCCGCGACGATGTTGAGCCACGGCCGGTTGACCCACGGTCCCAACACCGCGCGGTCGTTGCAGAGCAGCACCGCGAACACTGTCGAGCTCGGCAGCATGATGCCTGCCAGCGCCTGCACCGCCGTCGTGATCAGGCCGAGCGGCGCGTGTGGGATCAGGACGATCGCCGCCGCGACCGCGACCATGCCGGTGTAGGAGGCGTAGAAGCCCTTCGCCTCGCGGATGCCGCGGTGCAGGGAATGGCGCAGACCGAACATGTCGCCGAAGGCGTACGACGTCGCGAGTGTGACCGCCGACGCGCCCACGATCGACGCGTCGGCGAGAAGCAGAGCGAAGATCGCTCCCGCCGCGGGCGAGATGTAGCGATGCAACCCCTGGGCGACGTGCAATCCGTCGACGTAATGGCCGAACTCGGCCGTGCCGGTGAACGCCGACGCGGTCGCCATCATGATCGCGGCCGCACCGATGACCACCACGAACGCGCCGAGCACGGTGTCCGCCTTCTCGTACTCGAGCCAGCGTGGGGTGATCCGCTTGTCGATCACGTTCGATTGCTGAAAGAACAGCTGCCACGGCGCGACGGTCGTCCCCACCACGGCCACGACCAGCAGCACCGAGTTGGACGTGAATCCGCCCTCGACGCCGGGGACGAGAAAGCCCCTGAGGACGGCGTCGCCGGCCGGATGGCTGATGACCGCCAGCGGAAGGACGAGCAGGCTCGCGAAAAGGAACGCGAACATGGCGCGCTCCCAACGCCGGAAGTTGCCGCTGATCGTGATGCCGATCAGGATCAGCGCCGCGATTGGTACCACGACCACCGTTTTCAATCCGAAGTACTCGCCGGCGAGGCTGATGCCCATGAACTCCGTGCTGATCGTCAGGAAGTTGAGCAGGAAGATCCCGGCTACCGAGAACCAACCCCACAAGCGACCAAAGCGCTCGCTGATGAGCCGGGCGTAGCCCACGCCCGTCACCGCGCCCAGGCGCACGACCATCTCCTGGTTGACGATCAGAACCGGAATCAGAAGGAGGAGCGTCCACAGCAGCGAATAGCCGAAGTCCTGGCCGGCCTGCGCGTAGGTCGAGACGCCACCTGCGTCGTTGTCGCCGACCATGACGATCAGGCCGGGACCGATGATCGCGAGCAGCGTCAGCACACGCCGGCGCCACGTGCGGCGAGGCGAGAGGTCGCTGACGCGAATCGTGCCGAAGGCGCCGTGAATGTCGCCGTGGTGCGATTCGTCGAGCATCGTCGACGTTGACTTCAAGCGCGAGTCCTTGCGGTTTGGCTCGCGCACGGACATGACGGTCTATACGCCGGTCGACGCCTCGATGCGCGCGCGCCAGTCTTCGGGCACGAGCGCTTCGATGACATCGTCGGATGAGATCGCGCCGATAAGGTTGTCCGCCGCGTCGGTCACCGCCAGGGCGGTGAGGTTGTAGTCGGCCATCATCACGCTCAGGTCGGCGAAATCCGCGTTGCCGCGCACGGATAGGGTCGTGAGCTCGAGCTCCTCGACCTTGAGCACTCGCTCGGCGCGCAGCAGCTCGACGATGCCCACGCTGCCGACGAACCTCCCATCGGGCTCGGTGATGAAGACCGTGTTCTGCAGCGGGCGCGGGGTCTTGTCGTCGATCCGTATCGCCTCGATGGCCATGTCGACGGTCGACCCGCGGATGACCCAGATGTAATCCGGGCTCATCATCCCGCCGGCCGTCGTCGGGTGGTACTGAAGCAGCTTGCGCAGCTTGTGCTGCTGCGACGGCGACATCATCTCGAACACCGGCTTGCGGCGGTCCTGGTCGAGCTCGCCGAGAAGGTCGGCGGCGTCGTCCGGAGCCATGCGTTCGAGAATGCGCGCGGCATCCTCGTTGGACTTGGAGCGGATGAACTCGACCTGGTGCTCGGAATCGAGCTCTTCGAAAACGTCGGCCGTGAGCGCGGGGTCGCCCTCGACGGCCTCGATGATCTCCTGCCCTTCCTCGTGAGATGCGCCCTCGACGATGTCCGCGATCTGCGCGGGGTGCAGCCGGCGAAGACGGTGAAGCGGCAGGGCCAATCGGGCGGTGGGGACGTGGGACACGAAAGGTTGAACGTCCTTCCAGTCGAGAATGGCGTGCCGGCGCAGATCGGGCCGGCCGCGCCGCGGCACGAGGCGGCGAATCATCGCCTGCGGGCTGCGATCGATACCGGCAAGGTGCCAGCCCTCGTAGGCCGGTGCCAGCACGAGGTCGTGGGCCTGCACGATCCGGCCTTTGTTCACGTCCATGAGGTGACGTCCGAGCACGTCGGCTGCCAGAAGCACCTCGCCGGGGCGGCGCTGGAACGGTTCGGTGCGGATGGTCGGCGTGGTGAGCCGGACGCCGTTGGGCTCCATCGCCTCGATGACGTCTTTGCTGATGAACACGTCCTGCGCGCCGACGCGGACCTTCAGACCTGTCACCGGCGGGTAGCTGCCGTCGCTGAGCTTCACGATCAGATCCTCGACGCGCCCCACCTCGGTGCCCGCCGGGTTGAGCACCGGGGCGTGCAGGACCTGCGTCACCATCAGCCGCCGTTTCTCGTCGTGGTGCCTGCCGGTCACTTCCAGGCCGCGGTCATCAGTCATCTATGCCCTTACCCCCATGGTTGGCCTCATTATGCCCACCGCCCTGCACACACATATATAAGGACGAGGCTAGGATCGCTTCCGGATTGGGTACCAAAGCCGAGGGCTACCGCCAGGACCTGCGCCAGCTTCGCGATTGGGAGCCTTACCTGAAGAAGCACTCCGGCCTTCCCGGCCCCCGCGCCAACCTGGAGCTCGTCTCCGCAGTGGTCGAGGAAGGCGACGCCGACACGCTCTGGAAGCTCAGCGCGTCGCCCGATGAGTACCTCGCGCTATGCGGGACCGCGGGCCTCGGCCGGATCGCCCTGCTCGAGCCGGAAACAGTCCTCTCGTGGCTGCGCGAGCGCGCCGCCGACGGCCGCTGGCGGGTGCGCGAAGGCGTCGCGATGGCGCTCCAGCGCATCGGGCGGGAGGACATGCCGATGCTCCTACGCGAGATGCGGGAATGGGCGCACGGAAATCCGTATGTGCAGCGCGCGGTCGTCGCCGGCCTGTGCGAACCGGCGATTCTGAAGAGCAACGCCGAGGTCGTCGAGGTTCTGGAGATCCTCGACGCGATCACCAGCTCGCTGGCGGCGTCCGACGATCGGCGCAGCGACAGCTTTCGCGTCCTTCGCCAGGCTCTCGGCTACGGTTGGAGCGTGGCTGCGGCAGCCGCGCCGAAAAACGCCGTCCCGTACCTGCAGAAGTGGATGCGGTCAAGCGACAAGGACGTCGCCTGGGTGATGAAGTCGAACATGGCGAAATCACGGATGGCCCCGGTGGTTGAACTCCTGTGATCCCGGATGACGTCCGTGCCGTCCTCGAGTCAGGACGGCTTGCGCATGTGACGACTCTGAACCCCGACGGCAGCCCGCAGGCTTCAGGCGTCTGGGTGGGCGTCGACAACGACGAGATCGTGATCGCGTCGATGCCCCGGAACCGCAAGGTGCAGAACCTCGAGCGGGATCCGCGGGTCGTGCTGTCGATGGAGACGGGTCGCAAAGGCCGCACCGGCCTTGACGAGTACCTCGTCATCCATGGACGTGCTCGGGTGGTCCCGGGCGGCGCTCCCGAGGTGCTGCAGCGCCTCGCCTACGTCTATCTGGGCGCCGGCGTCAAATTCCCGCCCATGGACAATCCGCCGCCCGGCTATGTGATTCGAATCCGGCCGCTGCGCTATGGCGGCCACGGACCGTGGGCCCGCTCGCGCTAGACCCTCTCGAAGATGACGATCGGGATCTCGCGTGAAGTGAGCGCCTGCTGGCGCTCGTAGTAATCGATCAACTTCGCCACCTGGGCTCGTTCGGCGCCCTCCGCGACTCTAGCCTTTACGGAGAACTTCCCCGTGCCTATCTCGACGGTGGCGACTGGATTGGCCATGAGGTTGTGGAACCAATGCGGATGCGTCGCGGCGGCATTGTTCGAGGCGATCGCCACGTAGCGTTCGCCATACGGACGCCAGCCGATCACCACGGTGCGCTCGGCAAACGATTTGGCGCCGGTCGTGGTCAGCAACATCGGGTTTGTCCCGGCTAAAGGCCCAGAAACCAACTTTCCATCGTTCGCGCGGAATTCCTCGATCAACTTCGCGTTGAACGCTTTCATGTCCGATGGAACCTGCGCTCGTTCGGGATTGCTCGACATCCCTTAACCGTAGGACTCTCGTGCGAGTAAGCGCGCCGCCCCTCCCGTTTTCCCCTTGGAGGTGTCGAGAAAATGAGTCAGAGTCTATTGATCGCGCTGATCGTGATCGTGGCGATCGTGGTCATCGCGATCGTCGCCGTACTCGCACGTACTGCGGGTAAGCAACGTTTGCGTGCCTTGCCGGACGAGTCGAAAGACCGTTACGCGCATTCGTGGCGCGCGATCGAAACGCGCTTCATCGATGATCCACGAGGCGCGGTGCAGGAAGCGGACAAGACAGCCGTGATGATCCTGGGTGAGCGTGGTGGGAACGTCAGCGACGAGAACCACATGCCCGACGAATTGCGCAAGGCGCGTGCAGCGTTGCGCGATGAGCGTGGATCGACGAACGACACGGAAGGTCTGCGTCGGGCGATGCAGCACTACAAGGCGATCGTCGACGACGCCGTTGGCAGTTCACGGCTCGAACCCGAGCACGGACGTAGGGAGATGGCCTCATGAGCGACATGGAACAACGCAACAACGACCGCAGAGTCGCCCAGAGGGGGCCGATACAAGGTGAGGAAAGGCGACGAGGTCCGGACGCGTTGCGGTCCAATCCAGAGGTGATGGAGCGCAACGACGTCGCTGCGACGCGCTCGAACCCCGAGGTGATGGGCCGGTCTGAGCCTCAGGCAGTGACCGCTCCCCGCCACCGCGAGATGTCGTCGGAGATGAGCGACATCTGGATGCGCTTCGAGAAGTGCCAGTCGGAGTTCATCGACGATCCGAAGAGCGCCGTCAAGAACGCCGAGAAGCTGATCGAAGACATGTTCAACAAGATGCGCGAGCGGGTGCACAACACGCATCGCGACATCGAGAAGAACGACGACACCGAGCACCTGCGCCTGGCGATGCGCAGCTACCGCGAGATGCTCGAGTCCTTCGAAGGCCGTCGCACCGTCGTTTAGAAGCCACCCCAACGTGCACATTTGCGGAGCCGGCATTCGCGCCGGCTCCGCTCTTCGATCTCTAACAGCTATACGTGCCGACGTAGGTGAACACGCCAGAGTTCGGCGCGGTGCTGAATGCATCGACGGTGTGAATGGCGACGGTCGCAGCGCTGTCGTCGATGCTCCTGAACCGGCCGCTCAGGTTGCTGGTCGGCGAATCCTGTTGCGCCTCGAGCTCAAATGGAAAGCTGCCCGCTCCGCATGGCGTGGTAACGGAGAACGTGCCTGCGGCGTGAGTGGTGGCGCTTCCGTCGGCGTGGATGACTTCAATCGCTTGTTCTGTCCACGTACCAGACAGCCTGCCGGTCACCGTGCCGCTCAGCGTTGCGCGGACAATGATGTTGCCGTCGGCGAACCTCGGCGGTCCGTTCGGGATGAACGCGACGGTGCCGGTGCCGGCGGAAGCGGCCGGCGTGCTGGCGGAAACCGGTGCTGCGAAGAGGAAGGCAAGTGCTCCCGCGGCGAGGCAGTAGACGACGCGGCGCGAATTACGCATGGCAGTCCTCCATAAGCCGAGAGTCATCGATCATCAGCCGGTGATCTTGGCGGCGTCGGCTTCGATGACCGCCGTCAACCGCTGCAACTGGTCAATTCCCGAGTTGATGCCCGACTGATTGTTGGCGCCAATCGCAGCGCGCAGGTTCATGAATGCGGAAGTGGTCGCAGCAAGGTCGCTCTGCAGACGTGCATCCTTGTCTGCGAGCGCATCCGGTGCTGCGTACTGCACAAGGGCTGCCGCGAAAGTCGCGTAGACGATGGCGGCCATGTCGAAAAGCTGCTGGCACGGAACGCCGCCGTTGATAGTGCAGCTCCGTGCGTCAGCGCTGACCAGCAGAATGCAGTTGTTCACCAGGCAGTACTTGATCTCCGACACCTGCTGCTTCACGTGGTTCGCGTAAGTGACCGCGTCGACCTGCCGTGACTCGGTGATTCCTGGCGTGACGGTGGAGGTCCAAGCGGCTGCGTAGGACGCAGTCCAAAGAGCGCGGTCCATGCCTTGGTTGTCGTTGGCCTTGCTCGCTGCGAGCAGGTCCTCCTGCGCCGAGATGTTCTGCAAGAGCACCTGCCGCATCTCTGCGTTGATCACGACAAAACGCAGTGGGATGTCCGGACGCGACACATCCTTTATCCACTTTTGGACGACGGGTATGCCACGGGTCGCATCAGCGCCGCAGCCCGCATTGTCTGGGGAGCCGCAGGGCGCCGAGTAGGTGGCATCAGCGGCCGCAAAGTCGGCCTCGATCATCTTCTGGTAAGCCTGGATCGACATCCGCGAACCCGCGGGTGAGACGTTGTTGGTCGAGTTGTGAATCGCCAGGGCTGCCGCCGCCGCGGCGACCGCGATCGCCACGACCACCAGCCCGGCGGCCAATCTGAATCCCATGCTGGAAACCCTCATCTGCAACGCCGGCCACCGGAACGGGCGGACCGGCTTTTTGATCAGTTGTGTGCGGAGGCGCTCGTAGGCGCCCGGCGGCGTCGGTATGTCGAGTGCGTCGTGAACGCGCGTGAACATGAGCTGCTCTTCCATCACACCGCCGCTCCTTGGATCTGCACAATGGGCCGCAACCGGTGCACGGCCCTCTCGACGCGGTTCCTCGCCGCCTTGGGCGTGATGCTCAGAGTCATCGCGATCTCCTCGAACGGCATGTCGAGGTAGTAGCGAAGAACCACGATCAGTCTTTCGTCATGGCTCAAACGGAGAAGGGCTCGGCGCAGGTCGACCGCGGCCGCGATGTCGATTGGATTGGCTTCGCCCTCGAGTTCGTCCTTCTTTGTCACCGACCACCATCTGCTCTGACTCACCCCGCGGCACTGGTTCGCCACGATCGCCAGAAACCAGGGACGCAGGCTCGCGCCTTCGCGCAGGTTGCC
>DASTIX010000058.1:0-3537 GCA_035717165.1 Candidatus Dormiibacterota bacterium | reverse complement strand
AGTCGGGTCGGCATCGCGATCGTGATCGGCGCATTGGTGCTGCCGCTGTTGATCGCATGGTGGTTGCTGATGCTGTATCTGTTCGGCGCGATCCTCGTCGGCTCAGAGCGGATCGGAATTGGGCGCGCCCTGAACCCACGTCGCCTTTGGGCCATCGCACGATCCAACAGCAGCGCGAGCCTGTCGGTCGCGCTGACCTACTTTGTTGCGTCTCTGGTGCTCGCCTTGGTCGGGCTCGTGGTGGGCTTTGTCGTTCCTTTCGGCGCATTGCTCATCAACATGGCGCTGCCGGCGGTCTTCGCCACGCTTGTGCCCTCACTGGCCCGGATCACCGTCGATCAACCGCCGACACCAGGCGGCAGCGGCCCGATTGAACGCGCCACGTAATGCCTATGGTGCGTGAAGACCTGGTTTCGGGCGTTTAAATAGGCCGTCCCCCGTCTCCAGATCGGTTCGCGAAAGAACCGCCAAATTCCTCGCTACAGACCGCAACCCAGACGTTTCTTAACTGCATATGGCCAGCGCACATACGGTCGCGAGCCGGGCGGAGCACGCGACCAAGAAGACCGCTGCCAATCCGGCGCTCGAAGCCCTCGAACGTGCCGGCTACCTCGTGCGTGGCGTGCTCTACGCCGTGATGGGCGTGCTCGCGTTCGAGCTCGCGCTGGGCGTTGGCGGTCGCGCGACGGACCCGTCCGGCAGCCTTGTCCTGATCACCCAGAACGGCGCTGGAAAAGTCGTCCTGATCGGCGTCGTCGCCGGCCTGGCAGCTTATGCATGCTGGGGATTCGTTCGGGCCGTGTTCGACCCGCTCCACCGCGGCGACAACCCGCACGGCCTCGCCGAGCGACTTGGCTTCGCGTGGAGCGGCATCGCGTACTCATCGATCGTCGTTTTCGCGCTAAGGCTTCTCGCCGGCAACTCACGTAGTAGCCGCGACAGCACGCAGTCGACGATCGCGTCGGTGCTCACCCTACCGGCGGGGCGGTGGGTGGCGATCGGCATTGGCTTCGTCGCACTCGGCGTGGGCATCGGCCAGTTCGTCGTCGCCTACAAGGCGACGTTCAAGAAGGATCTCAAGCGCGGCGAGATGAATAAGGCGGAGAAGAAGGTCGTCGACAATCTCGGCCGAATCGGCATGATCGCTCGAGGCGTCACGTTCTCGCTCGTCGGCTGGTTCGTCATCCAGGGCGGCCTCTACCAGGATGCGACGAGGGTGCATGGTTACGGCGGCGCGTTCGTGTTTTTGCTCGGCCAGCCCCTCGGCCATGTCCTGCTCGGCGCGGTCGCCATCGGATTCATCGCGCTCGGCCTGCACTCATTCGCTTGCGCGCGCTGGATTCGTCTTCTGAGCGAGGAGCGATGAGCGGAAGCGCCGCTCGCGCCGACCCTCGCGTCACACGCCTCCTCGTCATCAGTCCTGGCGCAGGCGGTATGAACGACGACGTCGAGCGCAAGCTGAGAAGAGCCTTCGCCGACCATCAGATCGTCGAGTTCGATCCCAAAGAAGATCTGTCCAGGCTCGTGTCGCCTCAAGCGCGAATCGTCGTCGCGGGCGGCGACGGGTCAGTGGAGTTCGTCGTTCGCAAGCTTGCCGACACTCAGCATCCCGTCGGCATCGTGCCGCTCGGTACGTTCAACAACCTCGCGCACGCGCTCGGCCTGCCCGACGACATCGACAAGGCCATCGAGGTCGCACGTGAGGGAAGGACGAGGGCAATCACCCTCGGTCGCGTGAACGACCACATATTCGTCGAGGCGTGCGCGATCGGCCTGTTCGGCGAAACGATCGCACTTGGCGACGCGGCCAAAGACCTTGCGTTCGGTGAGCTCACCGGTCACCTGAAGAACGTGATCGGCGCGCGCCGTTTTCGCTACGACCTCAGGGGCGACTTCGAGGGCTCCGGTTCGGCCATGTCCCTTGTGTTCAGCAACACCGGCTCGATCGGAAGCCAGCTCGCCATTGCGGACAAGTCGCCGATCCACCCCTACCTCGAATTCTCGGTGCACGCCGGACGCTCCCGTCTCGACATCGCCCGCCGGGCTTTGCTCGCCGCGGTGGCACGGCGGCGCGGAGACAGCGCAAGCGCCGACCAGGTCTTCAAGTTCGATCGCCTCATCGTCGAGACGCGGCCGCGCGTGCGCATCTACGCGGACAACTTCCTCGTAGGCCGCACTCCAGCCACCGTCACGGCAGAAACAAGCGCGCTGCGGGTCCTTCTTCCGCAATGAGCAGACCCGCGCCGGCGGAAGAGGCGGTCCGCCAGGTCGCCGCCGGCGACCCGCACGCCGACGCACGTCAGTGGCTCGGGCCGCTCACGGTCGCCGTCGCGATCATGTTCGCGCTCGACACCTATTTGGTGGCAACACGCCCGCTGCTGCCGTTCGACGTTCCGATCGCGATGTTCGTCCAGTCGTTCCCATGGGGACCGGTTACCTGGATCTTCCGGCTGATCAACGAGACCGCCGGCTACCCCCAGGGCGCAGTTGGCGTGATTGCCGTCATCACCCTTTTCATTTACGAGCGGCGTGCCGGCTACCTGATGGCGCTGGGAGCCGTCTCGAGCCTCATCGACAATGAGATCAAGGTCGTGATGGCGCGTCAGCGACCCGCCGCTGACCTCGTTCACATCATCACGCCCGCTCCGGGCTACAGCTACCCGAGCGGCCACGCTGTTTTCTTCACCTGGCTCAGCTTCATGCTGGTGTTCGCGCTTGCGCCGCACGTGCGGCCGCGCTTTCGCGTGCTGCTCTGGAGCGCCGCCGCGCTCGTCATCGTGCTCACCTGCTTCGCGCGTGTCTGGGCGGGCGCGCACTGGCCCAGCGACGTTGCCGGCGGGGTGCTGCTTGGGCTTGGGTGGTCGGCCTTCGTGATCTGGATCCCGGAGCGCTGGTTGCCTACACCGTCGCGCAAGTGGCTGAGCAGGACCAACAGGCGGCGGAACGCAGCCCGACGTCACCGGCCAACGTGAACCTCGCAACCGTGAACCGCCCGCTCTTTACGTTCGGAATCGCGGCAGCGATTGGAGCTGCAGTCGTTGCGGTGTACGTCTCGATGCACCCGTTCATCCCGCAGGACGCGGCCGTCGAGCGCGACGTGCAGAGCGTGGCGTGGGGGCCACTCGCCGTCACCTTCCCCGTATACAGCTGGATCGGCGACGCGAAGGGCTTCTTCGTGGAGCTCCTCGCCTTCGTGGCGATCCTGCTGATCAACCGTCGCGCGTGGCTCGTCGCCGCCGGGGCGGCGTTCAGCGCGCTCTGGTACATCGCCTTGAGTCACATCGTGCTGCGGCCACGCCCGACCACAGCAACGGTGCTCCGCGTGACCGAACATCCCGGCGCATCGAGCTTTCCCAGCGGCCACACGATCTTTATCTGCACGCTCGTGGTCGTGCTGGTCGTCTGCCTCGGATATCGCTTCTTGCGGGGATGGGGCAGAGTCTTCGCGTGGATCGCCGGCGCCGCCGTGATCGCCGGCAACGTCATCGATCGCGTTGACACCGGTGCGCACTGGCCGAGCGACGTGCTCGAGGGGCT
>DASTIX010000057.1:0-3788 GCA_035717165.1 Candidatus Dormiibacterota bacterium | reverse complement strand
CGCACTCAGGTCGTGGTGGCGACTTCGGCGTTCGGTATGGGAGTCGACATCGCCGGTATTCGTCGCGTCGTCCACTACCACGTGCCCGGCAGCCTGGAGGCGTACTACCAGGAGGCAGGACGCGCAGGGCGCGATGGCCTGCCGGCGGAATGCACGCTCCTGTACAGCCCCTCTGATCGCGACCTCCAGGCGTTCTTCATCGAGCAGTCCGGCCTGGAGGAAGGATCACCGCTCAAGGAGCACGCGTACGCTCGCCTGGCGCAAATGCTGGCCTACGCGGAGATGCGCGAATGCCGGCACGCCCGCATCGCGGACTACTTCGGCGAGGAAGGGGTGGCGCGCCGGTGCCAAGCCTGCGACAACTGCCTCACTGCCTCTCCACCCGAGGAGCCGGTCGCACCCGAGGCGGTGCAGTCAGCGCTCGAGGCGACGGCCAGGTTCAGTGGGCGGGTCGGGCTGGCCAACGTTGCAGCGGTCCTCGGCGGCCGGCGAACCAGATTTTCGACCGCCCAGCCCTGGGTGCAGGAGTTGCCCTTCCACGGCGCGTTGAGCAGATGGAAGGAGGAGCGGATCAGGCTTCTTCTGTCAGGGCTGATTCACGCCGGCCTTGCGCGCCAGAGCTCGGGGGAATACCCGGTGGTGGAGATCACCTCCTCAGGCCGTAGTGCGCTGGCCGCAAAGACCACGCCATTGCTGACGCTGCCGGCCGAGTCAGTGAAAGTCCAGTCCGGGGAGGTCTCGGTCGAGACCCTTGATCGATTGCGACGCTGGCGGAGCGAGACCGCCCGATCCGCAGGCGTACCCGCCTACATCGTGTTCCACGATTCGACGCTCGCGGCTATCGCGTCGGCAAGACCGGCGAGCGCGGCCGAGCTTCTGCGGGTATCGGGAGTCGGAGAATCCAAACTCCGCAAATACGGCGATGAGATCCTCGAGTTGCTGCGCGCAGCACCCGCATGATGGACAAGTCTCAGACTGGCCGAGCCGGTGAGCTGGCGATCGAGCTGTACGCGCTGGTCACGTCTGGGGGCGAGGTCGACATCTATGCGCCCGTCGTGGACGACGACCATGTCGATCTCGTCGCCGGAATCCGCGGCGGTGATCCAACTCTGGGCATTCAGGTCAAGACAGCGCCGAGCGTCGACCGTTCTGGGGTGGTTGAAGCCAGGGCTTCGTACCCAGTGGGGCATGTTCGCGACGACAACAATTTTCTGTATGCCGTCGTGCTGCTCGACGCCGTTCGTATTGAGACCATGTGGCTCATTCGCAGTCCCGACTTCAACCGTCTGGCCTATCACATCACCGAAAGCGGCAGAGAGATATTCGAGTTCCGCGGTAGGCCAAGCGGCGACGACGCCTTCGAGGCCTTTCGGATCGACCCCTTGCAGATCGGGCCGGCGATCCTCACCGCTATTCAGAGCTCGCCCCATCCCCCGCAGTGGCTCGCCGCAATAGCGGGGAGGTGATCCATTGCCAGCAGCATCAAGCTCGAGATCCTGCAAGCGTGGAAACCGCGAGCGTGAGAGGGGTGTTATCAGCTCTGGCCAGCCGGCTATGCGGTATTGAGAAAGAAACGGTGCATACAATCACCGGCAAGGAAGGACACGGATTGAATCTCTGGGAAACCGCCACCGCCGAGGCGACCCTGCCGGCACAAGACCTGGAGCGCGCCAAGACTTTCTACGCCGAGCGCCTGAACCTTGTTGCGACGTCAGAGGATAGGCAGGGAGTTCACTTCGTAGTGGGCGGCACTCGATTCCGCCTTTTTCGGAGTGGTGGGTCTGCCTCCGGTTCGCACACTCAACTGGCGCTGATGGTTCGCGATATCGGAGCCCAGGTTCAGGCACTTCGCGAACGCGGCCTGACATTCGAGGAGTACGACTATCCGAACCTCAAAACAGTTGGTGGGATCGCGGATCTTGGATACGCACGGGCAGCTTGGTTCAAGGACTCTGAAGGCAATCTCTTAGGGATTGCGGAATTAGCCCCACAGAGCTGACCGCTGGTTGCTGACCGCTGGTTATGGTGGGCCGCGGGGGGCGCGAACCACCTACCTCCGCGGTAATTCGCTCTGAGCGCTGTGCTCCACGAGTGGGACGTCTGAGCGTAAGCGGGGTGTTAGCAGGCCTGAAGGAGCTGAGGGTATGTGACCTAAGGCTTAGCCCGATAGAAACAGGAGCGATTAGGCATATAAACGAATATTCGTCTATTCGCCTATACTCCTATACGTGTCGTTGTATAGGACCCCCCCGAAGTCCCAGACGCTCGAAAGCCGCCTAACCAAACTGGACCAACAGCGCCGCTACCTTGCGCAGCACTTGGGTGAATCGGCGCAACCTTGGACCGGAGCACTTCGACGCCTCGCCGCGGCCGAAGCCACGGTCGGCTCGACCTCCATTGAGGGTTACGGGGCAAGCATCGAGGACACGGTAGAGATCCTCGCGGGTCGTCCTGCCGCCAAGGCTAGCGAGGAAACTCAGCGAATCATTGCCGCCTACGGACAGGCAATGGATCGGGTGACAGCCCTAGCTGACGAT
This sequence comes from Candidatus Dormiibacterota bacterium, assembly GCA_035717165.1. Classification (GTDB taxonomy): domain Bacteria; phylum Chloroflexota; class Dormibacteria; order Dormibacterales; family Dormibacteraceae; genus 40CM-4-65-16. Next base: position 1,251 of record DASTIX010000057.1, on the reverse strand, counting down.
CCACATTTTGAGTGGACTTCGCAAACGATCCTGGAGCTTCACTTCCTCGTCTGCTTCCCTCAGTCACAAGCCAAGCCTGGGCGATTGCGTGATGGATCCGTCATCGTCACACGCGGAGCCGGTCGCGAACCGTATCGCCCTCCACCGGCCAGCGCCGTTCCTGGCCTTGTCAATGAACTCTCGGAGTGGCTCGGCTCAGGTGACTCGACACGGCATCCAGTGATTCGCGCGGCGATGGCTCACTTGAATCTCGTCTCAATTCACCCATTTCGAGATGGCAATGGACGAGTCGCGCGCGTAGTTCAGTCGCTTGTCCTTGCGCGAGAAGGCTTGCTTCGGCCAGAACTGGTCTCCATTGAGCCCTATTTGAGTCGTCACACACGCGAGTACTACGCGATTCTTGAAGACGTACAAGGAGTCGAGTACGACCCAGCGCGAAACGCATTGCCGTGGGTCGAGTTCTGCGTTGAGGCACATATCTTTGAAGCCACCGAACGACGGCGTTGGCTTGAGCTCGCATACTCACGACATGACTTTTGCGAGGAGCTAGCTCGAAACGAAGGTTATCCCCAGCGATTCGTCACGGCGCTAGATCAAGCACTGCTTGGTTTGCCTGTTACAAATTCTGATTATCGGCAAGAAAGCTCCATCGCAAGCCCGACCGCCGTCCAGGATCTCCAGCGCCTCCGCCGCGACGGCTGGCTCGATCAAGAGGGGGGTGGACGGTCTGTCCGATATGTCGCAAGCAAGAGACTTCAGGACAAATGGTCCGAGTCTTCTACATCGAAGCTCGCGCGAACCTGAGTCTCGGAGTCCCGACCTGAAGTCGGTAGTGGGCAAAGCCGGTGGTGGGCCTGCAGGCCTTCGGTAGCTCCTTGACTCGGATCATTCGGTAGCTACTTGTCACTCCAGTCCTAAAACTAGCGCCGTGGGGCATGACCCTCGGCATTCTTCTTGCGAACCACTCCCTGGGTGGCCCGCACCTCAGTCTTGACCAGTTCACTTCCCACCCAAAACTGGAGCAGGCCATCCTTGACGAGGATGTCGCAGGCGCTGCCCGCGTTCCTCAGACCGACGTTCACCTTCTGATATCCCACGCAAACGATTCCATTGCTTGCCACCTTCCTGGCCACCCAGTAGTCGTTGGTGGGCAATGACTCCGGCCCGGCCCGACGCTCGCCGCTCTGGAAACGACTCGCCGGCGTGGCATCGGCCAGCGAACGGTGTGGCCGCTGCTGGTTGTAGTACTCA
>DASTIX010000056.1:0-6737 GCA_035717165.1 Candidatus Dormiibacterota bacterium | reverse complement strand
GTCGCGCCAGGCGAGCGGTTGATGTCGTACGGGTTGCGCGTCGCCGTGCGAGACGGCGTCCAGCCGTCGTCCTCGGCGCCGCCGGGCGGGCAGTTGGTCTTGCCGATGTGGATCGCGCCGGCTCGCCGCATTCGCGCGACGACGGTGGCGTCGTGGTCGGACACGCGGCTGCGCATCATGCGCAGACCGGTCGTGGTCGGCAGGCCCGCAGTGTTGAAGATGTCTTTGACCGTGAACGGGACGCCGTGCAGCGGTCCGAGCACCGCGTGGCGGCTCTTGGCGCGGCGGTCGGCGGCGCGGGCTTCTTTGATCGCGCTCTCGGCGGTCGCGAAGACGACGGCGTTGAGTCGCGGATTGACGGTATGGATGTGCTCGAGGTGCGCGCGGACCACCTCGACCGAGGAAAGCCTTTTGTCGGCGATGGCGCGCGCCAGCCAGCCCGCCGGGGCCCCGATGACGTCTCGCACGGCGCCGAGATTAGCCGCTCAGCGCCCGATTTGAACTCGGTTAGACCGAATCCCCAGGTTTGATGTCGAGCACCCTCACCTTGTTACCCACGAGCTCCTGCAGCTGGTCCGGCCGGCCGGCAAGGATCGGGAAGGTGGCGAAGTGCATCGGGACCACGGTCTTGACCCCGAGCAGCTCCACGGCCTTGGCGGCGCGTTCCGGACCCATGGTGTAGAAGCCGCCGATGGGCAGAAACGCCGCGTCGAGACTGTTGAGCTCGGCAATGAGCTTCATGTCGCCGAAGACGTCGGTATCGCCGGCGAAATAGACGGTGAAGCCATTCTCGAATTCGATCACCAGGCCGCAAGCCTCGCCGCCATAGACGGTCGATCCGTCGTCGTCTGTGATGCCGCAGGAGTGCTCCGCGTGGACAAGCGTGACCTTGATGCCGTCGACGTCGATCGTTCCGCCCTTGTTGCTGGCGATGAGCGAGTCTCCGGAGATTCCCTTCGACTGCAGCCAGCCGCCGGTCTCAGCGATGCAAACGATCGTGGGCTTGGTGCGGCGCGCGATCTCGAGCGCATCGTGGATGTGGTCGAAGTGTCCGTGCGTGATCAGCATCAGGTCGCAGCGGTCGACGGTCTTCAACGTTTCGGGCGCCGCGGGATTGTTCATCACCCACGGATCGATGAGGACCTCTTTGCCTTTGGCGCTGCGCGCTTTCCAGGTGCCATGGCCGATCCACGTGAAGCTGACGTCGCTGTTCAGCGCCATCTCTTTAAACCCCCTCACTTACGACGCGATAGAAGAGATTGATTCTCCCACGCGGCGCACCGCGAGCAAGGACGCGACCCAGACCGCCATGACTCCAACCACGCCGAGCTCTGCCAGCAGGCGGAGGACTACAAGGTTTGAATAGCCGCTGACGAGCAGGATCTGCATGCCCTTGTGCGCGGGACCGATGAGCACGTATCCGATCGCGATAAGCGCGAGCACCGCCCAGTCGCGACGCCGGATCGACCACGCGGTCAAAACGAGCATCGGCAGCAGCAGCAAAACGAGATGCGTACCCCAGGAGTAGCTCGTCACGATCGGCGTGACGGCGACCACGGCCGCCGCCTCCAGGACTCGCCCCTCGACTGTTGTCGACGGCCGGCGCAGGACAGCGAATGTGATCACCAGCGCCGCCAGCGCGATGACGAGCGTGATGATCCGGGCCGGAGGTGGGCTCCCATGCACCGCCCCGAGGAACGTGTTCGGATCGAAGAGCCTTGTGATCGTCCCGCCCGGCGAGTGGTTCTCGTAAAGGCCGGTGCCCTGGCTCGACTGAGGCAGGATGAAGGTGAGGTACTCGAGCGTGTACCGCGGACCCGGCACGAGCCAGAAGATCAGTCCGGCGGCCGCGGCGGCGGCCAGCATCGACCACCGGCGGCCCCACAGGATCAGCAGGCCAATAGGGCCCTGGATCACCTTGAGCGCGACCGCGACGCCCATCGCCAGTCCACCCCACCATCGGTCGCGAACCCACGCGAGCAGCCAGACCCCGGACAGCCCGAGCAGCACCAGGTTGACCTGGCCCTCGTCGATGTTGCCGATCACCGGCTCGAAGCCGAGCGCGATGAGGAGGAGAAGCGCGGCCACCTGCCAGTCGCTGACCTTGAGCGCTCGCAGGACGCACCACAGAAAAAGGAATAGGGATGCGTTGAGCAACAGGATCGCGGCCACGGTGATCGCGCGGCTGTCGACCCCGATCAGCGGCTGGAGCGCCCACGCCAGCGTCGGAGGCATCACGTACTGCGGCCCGGTGGGCTCGAGACATCCGGCCGTGCGGCAGAAGTCGTACGGGTCACCGCCGCGGGCTAGCGTCCGCGCCGCCAGCATGTAGCTCTCCTGGAAATCGCCCAGGTAGGCGCCGAGGGCGAGCGGCTGGATCAGTGCCTGCCAGAGGTACTGGACCGCGACCGGGACACCGGCGATGACAAGCAGCAAAGTTCGAAAGCTGCGGTTGTCCAGCGCGGTTCGCCGCATTGCTAGCGAGGGAGTCGCCATCAGCGCGGCAACCTACCATGCGCGCGTGCCAGATCTGCTCAAGAGAGCGCTCAGCCGGCCATTTCTCTGGTGGGCGCTGGCGGCCGTGTGGCTCGTCCGTGATGTCTACGGCAACCTGCTCGCCCCCGACCGACCTGACGCTCGCGCGCTGCTGGCGGCGGGATCGGCATGGCTGCACGATCCGGCGGCCATCTACGCCGGCGCGGCCCACGCTCTCGCCGAGACCGGATTCGTGCCGGTTTTCGGCTTCATCAAGCCGCCCGCCGCCGCAATGCTCGCCGCACCGTTTGTGCTGCTGCCGCCGTCATGGCAGGCGCCGGTGTGGACCACCAGCGACGCCCTGGCGGCGGTCATCGCGCTGCTGCTGATCCAGCGGTACATCGCCCGCGGTCCACTCGAAACCGCGGTGTTCTGGGCGGTCGCGCTGTACTCACCGCCGCTCTACGCCGAGGTCGACGCCGGCCAGGTCGGCGGCTGGCTCCTGCTCTTCGCATGCGCAGGGCTCGTGGCATTTCGGACGAGGCCGGCGCTGTCGGGCGTTCTCGTGGCCGCCGCGGCTTCGCTGAAGCTCTACCCGGCGCTGATGGTGATCGGTGCGCGTCGAAATCTTCGTCCGTTCCTGCTCGGCGCGCTGGTCGCGGGCGTCGTCATCACGGTCGTTGCCTGCATCCCGATGGGATTCGCGGGCGCGTGGAACTACGTCACGGCCGTGCTGATTCCGTCGTTGCGCGCTCCCAACTCCGATTGCGCCCAGACGTCGGTGTCGACGCTGTGGGGCCGATCGGTCGGCGGCCAGCTGTACCCGATCGTCAACCCGAGCGGGGCGATCGACATGATCCAGTCGCCGCTCCATCTCACCGCCGCGGCGTCGATCCTCACCGTGATCACGCTGATCGCGGTCATAGTCGGCGCCGTTGTGGCCGCGCGCGCGAGCGGCTGGAACCCCGGCTACGGAATGGCGCTCGGCCTCGCGCTCGGCGGCATCATCCCGGGCGAGATGAACCCCTACCAGTACCTGCCGCTTCTGCCCCTGGTTTTGATGGTGCTGGTCATCACGATTCGCAACCGGCGCTGGTGGTACGTCGTCGCAATCGCCGCCGGCTTGCTCGCGTGGTGGCGGCAGCCCTGTTACCTGCCGTTTCCAAATCTATGGACCATCGGAGCCTTGATCCTCTTTACGACGTGCGTGGTCGCCGCGCGCCAGTTCCGCACAGAACCTTTGAGCGCTAGTCCGCCGCCGGTTGCACCCGCGCCAGCCACGACGCCTTCTTCAAGAAATCGATGAACTCCGTCACGGAGGTCGGGAGCTTGCGACGCTTGAGGTGAACGATGTGCCAGTCGCGCTTGATCGGAAAGCCGCGCACGTCGAGCTCGACCAGACGCCCGCTCGACAGCTCGAGCGCGCACGCGTAGCGCGACAACACCGCCAGGCCGAGCCCTGACTCGACCGCGTGCTTGATCGCGCCGTTGGAGCCGAGCTCCATCGCGACGGTCAATTTCACGCCGGACTTGCGCGCCTCCTTCTCCAGCGACCAGCGGCTCCCCGACGCCGCCTCGCGCATGACGAAAGGCTGGTCGGCGAGATCCTTCAGCGTCAGGTTGCTGCGGCCGGACAGCGGGTGGGCCGCCGGCGCAACCACGACGAGCTCGTCGGCCAGGAACGGAATGATCGCCAGGTCCGGATCTTTCAGCGCCGGGCCGACCACCGCAAGGTCGAGCTCGTTCTCCAGCACCTGCTCCTGCACGCGGGCGCGCGTCCCGATCTCGAGCGAGATCACCAGTCCGGGGTGCAGCTTCTTGAAGGCGCCGAGGGCGGCCGGAAGCAGATAGATGCCAACGGTCGTGCTGGCGCCGACCCGCAGCGTGCCGCGCTTGATGCCACGCATCTCTTCGAGCGCGACGGTCGCGTCGTCCAGAACCTCGAGCATCCGGCGCGCGTAGCCGTAGAGCAGCGTGCCCGCCTCCGTGAGCTGCACGCGTTTGCCGAGGCGGTCGAGCAGTGGCAGCCCGAGCGCTTCCTCGAGCTCTTTGACCTGATATGACACGGACGGCTGGCTGAGCTTCAACCTGCTCGCGGCGAGGCTGAAGCTGCTCATGTCGGCGACGGTTTTGAACGTGCGGAGCTGCCGCAACGTCACCGCACGTTCGAGGTCGAGCTGAGGGTTGGTCCGGGGCACCGCGCCTACGATATAAGCGCAATGGCCCAGCGCAAGCCGCGCTCGCTCTCGCCTGTTCGCCGCACAACGCCCTCTCTCGAGGGCGTGGAGGCGCCGCAGCGCGAGGCCGCGACGGTCTCCGAGCAGAAGATCAACCAGTACCGCAAGCGCCGCTATCAGGCGCTCCATTCGGAGACGGATGCGGCCAACAAGCGGCGAGCCGCGGGGAAAGCGACGGCGCGCGACCGCATCGAGATGCTTCTCGATCCGGGCTCATTCGTCGAGCTCGACGTCTTCGCGACACATCGCGCGCACGGCTTCGGCATGGAGGAGCGCCGCATCGCCGGTGATGGCGTCGTGGCGGGATTCGGCGAGATCGATCGCCGCCCGGTCGCGGTTTACGCGTATGACGCCACGGTATTCGGTGGCTCTCTCGGCGAGGTCACGGCGGAGAAGATCGTCAAGGTCCAGGAGCTCGCGCTTCGCGACCGCGTGCCGATCATCGGCATCAACGATTCGGGTGGCGCGCGCATCCAGGAAGGCGTGGTCGCGCTTGCGGGCTACGCCGACATCTTCTATCGCAACGTCCGATCGTCTGGCGTGATCCCGCAGCTCAGCGTCATCGCGGGGCCGTGCACAGGCGGCGCGGTGTACTCGCCTGCGATCACCGACTTCATCTTCATCGTGGCCGGCCAGGGATTCATGTTCATCACCGGACCCGAGGTCATCAAGGTCGTCACCGGCGAATCGATCAACTTCGACGAGCTCGGTGGCGGTCAGGTGCACAACGCGACATCTGGCGTCGCGCACTTTCTTCCGAAGACCGAGCAGGAATGCGCCGCCGGCGTGCGGCGGCTGCTTTCCTATCTGCCGTCGTCGAACCTCGAGCGGCCGCCGTTCGTCCCGACCACAGACGACCTGGAGCGCGCCGACGTCGAGCTGCAGACCATCGTCCCCGAGTCGCCGAACAAGCCTTATGACATGCGCGAGCTCGTGTCGCGCGTCCTCGACGGTCGCGAGTTTCTCGAGGTGCAGCCGTTCTTCGCGCAGAACATCGTCGTCGGCCTCGGCCGGCTCGGTGGGCACGTGGTCGGCATCGTCGGCAACCAGCCGAAGGTGCTTGCGGGCGCGATCGACATCAACGCCTCGGTCAAGGCCGCGCGCTTCATCCGCTTCTGCGACGCGTTTGGAATTCCGATCATCTCGTTCGTCGACGTTCCGGGTTATCTACCCGGCCGCGACCAGGAGCACGGCGGGATCATCCGGCATGGCGCAAAGCTGCTCTACGCGTACGCCGAGGCGACTGTGCCGAAGCTGACCGTCATCACGCGCAAGGACTACGGCGGCGCCTACTGCGTGATGTCGCCGAAGCAGATGGGCGCGGACCTGAACCTCGCGTGGCCGACCGCAGAGATTGCCGTCATGGGACCGGAAGCGGCGGTCAACATCATCTACAAGCGCGACCTCTCCGCGGCGCGGAATCGGGATGCGCGACGGAAGGAGCTGGTGAGCGAGTACATGACGCGCTTCGCCAATCCGTACGTCGCGGCCGAGCGCGGTTACATCGACGACGTCATCGAGCCGCGGGACACCCGACGAGAGCTGGTGCGCGGGCTGCAGGTGCTCTTGCGCAAGACCGTCGAACGCCCGCCGCGCAAGCACGGGAACATCCCGCTCTAGACCGCGGCTTCGTCCGCGTAATCAGGCATCACGAGCCACCAGAACCTCGGATAGGCGCGCCTATCCGGGGGTCGAGGCCTTCTTCAGCACATCGGACTTTCGGCAGTAGTCGTCGACCGTGACGATGAACTCCGCGTGGGACCACGTCAGCGGCGAAACCGACAGGGGCGCGCCGGTGTTGGGATCGAGCTGCTCCGAAAGCAATCCACCCGGCAACTGATGCTTGACGACCCAATCGATGATGTCGCTAGCCGGTTTCAGATTGGCCGGCGTCTTCGCCGTCGCGATGTACCACTGCGCGAGCCACATGGTGCACATGAACCATGGGTTGCCCGGCACCTTGCGCGTGTCGGGTTCGACCTTGAAGTAGTAGTCGTCGGTGTACCGCGCGATCCCGCCGGCCGC
>DASTIX010000055.1:0-20917 GCA_035717165.1 Candidatus Dormiibacterota bacterium | reverse complement strand
CCCGGCGTGCAAACGGTGAGCATCGTCCTCGACCCAAAGCCGGCGACACGCGAGATCGCCGACCAGATCTCGCGGATCGCCGCGTCCGAGGCGTGGGACTGCATTCGCGAAGGCGGCCGGGTCGAGATCGGATCGTTGGTGTCGCGCGACATCTGGGAGGTGCTCGAGTGGCTGGCGCGCTATCCAGACGACGAGATGCCGGATGAGACGCGAGCCGCTGACATGATCATCGTCACCGCCGATCCGTCGGTTCTCGATTCCAGGGCGCGTCGCAACTGGCTCGTCGGCGGCGCAGAAGGCGTCCCCGACGTCGATCACGAACGCGTGGGGCTCGCGTGGCCTCTGTGACGCGTCTTCGCCTGCCGGCGTCGCCTGTCGAGCATTCACCCGAAGCGCGCGCGTTCGTGTGGCTGGCGTTTGCCGCCGCCGCGATTGCGGTCGCAATCTACGGGCAGGACTACATCGTCCCGCTGGTGGGAATCGCGGCCGCCGCCATCGGCCACGTCGTCAGCTTCCGCGAGCACAACCAGCGGCGCGAGTTCTGGCGCCAGGTGTTTCTCGCGTCGCTGATCTTTGCCGCGCTGTTCTACGTCATCGCCGACTCGACGCTCGCTCTGTTCGGCGGGGTCCTTCCGCAGGCGAACTTCGCGATCCTGCTGGTCGCGATCACGAGCTTCGACCTGAAGACGCGCCGCAACCTCTACTCGAGCCTGTGGATCAGCCTCGCGATCCTCTATCTCGCCGCGGTCTATGCGTGGGATTACCTCTTCATCGTTTTCTGCGCGTTGTGGGTCGCGTGTCTCGCGGGTTTCTGGTTCTGCTCGCACATTCGACGGATCGGCGGTGTGCCGCTGCTCCCACCGCGCCCGGTGGCGCTCGCGGCAGCCGCCGCATTCGCGGTTGGTCTGGTGTCGTTCTCCGTCATCCCGCAGCCCTCGGGCGTGCCGATCTCGCCGCTCGTCATCTCGCTGCCGAACTTCACCGCATTCCATGGCGACATGGAGAGCGCGGCGCTGCCTCTGGTTCAGGTCACCGGCGACTCGGCCGGCGCGACGACGAGCGTCGACCTGCACTTTCGCGGACGTCTCGGCGACTCACCCGTGATGTACGTCCGCACCGGGGCGCCCGGTTACTGGCGCGGACTCGTCTTCGACACGTACCGCGACGGCGTATGGACCGCGTCCGATCACTACTACCGAGAGACGGAGCCATACGTGCCCCCGCGGCTGCTGCCGCCGGCGCCGGACCACAACCTGGGCACGTTCGTGCAGACCTTTCGCGTCCTGCGACCGATGCCCGGCGTGATCGACGCTGCCTATCCGATCGAGAGCCTCTACGCACCGGTTTCGGCGCTCCGCGAGGACGCTTACGGCACGTTTCACACGCCGCAGCAGCTGACGCCGGGCCAGACGTACTCGGTCGTCTCCTACATACCCGATCTCTCCGCCGCGAACCTGCGCGCGAACGGTGACAGGCCCGTTTTCGGCTATGCGAGCGGGCCATACCTCGACGTCACCGGTCTGTCGAGTCGCGCGCGCCAGCTCGCCGCGGGCATCGCCCCGTCTGGTGACCAGTACGACAAGGTCATGGCGGTCACCGCGTATCTCCAGCGCAACTACCGCTACACGCTCGATCTCCCACGCGTGCCCGCCGGGCAGGATCCGGTCGACTGGTTTCTGTTCAGCGCCAGGACCGGTTACTGCGAGCAGTTCGCGACCACTGAGGTTCTGCTGCTGCGCTCGCTGAACATCGCTGCGCGGCTCGCGACGGGCTACTCCACGGGCGACTACGACCCGGTTCTCAACCAGGCCGTCGTACGCGAACGCGATGCGCACGCGTGGGTCGAGGTGTGGTTTCCGGGCTACGGATGGGTACCCGTCGACCCGACGCCTGGAGTCGCGCCACTGGCGGTGACGCAGTTTCCCCAGCACTGGGCGGCAAGCGGGATGGCACGGCTGCTGCCGCACCTGACCGTCGGGGCGCCGATGACGGCAGTGGGATCGATCGGCGTTGTGGCCGCCATCCCCGCGGCGATCGGACTGGTGGTGTTGATCGCGCTCGGCTTCATCTGGCTGCGGAGGCGACGGCCGTCGCGCAAGCCCGAACCGGGCGAATCGGAATTGCTCCGTCTGTACGAGCGCGTCCAGCGCCGCATGCGACGCCGCCGCGCGCCGCCCGAGACTCCGCGCGAGTACGAGGAGGCTATGCAGACCGGTCTGCTCGATGAGCTGACGGACGCTGTCAACGAAGGCGTCTATGCCGGGCGGTGGCCCACGCCGCAACGGGTGCGCGAGCTCGTAGAGCAGATATCCTCACGGTGATGGTCCAAGCAGCCAAATCCACGGGCGCTGAACAGATTCGCTGGAACCTCGCCGATCTCTTCGCTGCGCCGGATGACCCGGAGATCGAGTCCTGGCTGGCCCACGACCTAGATACCGCGAGGGAGTTCGAGAAGAAGTACCGGGGCAAGGTGGCGACCCTCGCACCGGCGGACTTCGCCGCGATGATGCGCGAGCTCGGCGACCAGGAAGAGTCGGCGGCCAAGCCCGAGGTCTACGCGTACATGCTGCACAGCCAGAACACCCAGGACCACGCGGCCGGCCGGCTGCTCGCCCGTGTGCGCGAGGCGAGCGCCGAGCGCAGCAGCCACATGGTGTTCTTCACGCTCGAGCTGGCGCAGGTCAGCGACGAGCAGGCGGCGAAGCTCTACGCGGACGACGAGGCGGTGAAGTACCGGCACTTCGTCGAGGAGGCGCGCAAGTTCCGGCCGCACCAGCTCTCCGAACCGGAGGAGCGGGTCCTCACCGATTACGGCCCGGTAGGGAACAGCGCGTGGGTGCGGCTGTTCGACGAGCTGTGCGCGCGCATCCGCGTAGAGATCGACGGTGGCGAGATGTCGCTCGACCAGGCGTTGACGTTCCTTCGCGAGCCGGACCGCGAAGTTCGCCGCCGCGCGAGCAGTGCGGTCACGAAGGCGCTGCAGGACGACATCCGCACCCGCGGCTATGTCTTCAACGTGATCCTGCAGGAGAAGTCGATCGACGATCGGCTGCGCCATTTCCCGAGCTGGATCAGCTCACGCAACCTGGCGAACGAAACGTCGGACGCCGCTGTGCAGGCGCTCGTCGATGCCGTCACGTCGCGATACGACGTCTCGATCCGGTACTACCGCGTCAAGCGCAAGCTCCTGGACGTCGGCGATCTTCATGAGTGGGACCGCTACGCACCGATCGCAGGTGCGACGCGCGACCTGAGCTGGGACGACGCCCGCGAGCTCGTGCTCGGCTCTTACAACCGGTTCTCGAAACGCGCGGGCGAGCTCGTGGAGCAGTTCTTCGACAAGAGGTGGATCGATGCCGCCGTCACGCCGGGCAAGCAGGGCGGCGCGTACTGCATGCCGGTGACGCCGCACCACCATCCGTATGTGTTGATGAACTTCACGGGCAAGCTGCGCGATGCGCTCACGCTTGCGCACGAGCTCGGGCACGGCCTGCACGACCGCCTGGCGTCCGGTCAGCACGTCTTCGACTACCACCCGCCGCTGACGCTGGCGGAGACCGCGTCGGTGTTTGGCGAGGCCCTGACGTTCGACCGGATCATGGCCGAGGAGAAGGATCCGAAGATCCGGCTCGCAATGCTGTGCAGCCAGTGCGAGGACGCGTTCTCGACGGTGTTCCGCCAGGTCGCGTTCAACCGCTACGAGGACGCGATGCACACGGCGCGCCGGTCGGAAGGCGAGCTCTCGGTCGAGCAGCTGGGTGAGCTGTTCCAGGAGAAGCTGCAGGCGATGTTCGGGGACGCCCTGACGCTGACCGACGACCACAAGGTGTGGTGGAGCTACGTCAGTCACTTCATGCACACGCCGGGTTACGTCTACGCCTACGCCTTCGGCAACCTGCTGGCGTTGTCGGTCTATCAGCGCTACCGCGAAGGCAAGCTGTCGGTCGAGGATTACCTCAACTTCCTCGCCGCGGGCGGATCGACGCGTCCCGATGAGCTGGTGAAGCGCATCGGCATGGACATCACCGACCCTGGATTCTGGGATGCGGGGCTGAAGATCCTCGACGGCATGGTGACCGAAGTCGAGCGCTTGGCCGACGCTCGATAGACTTTTAAGAAAGTATCTGTTCCTCGCGGGGGACTTTCGCAAGGAGTGACATGGCCGTCACGGAAACCATTGCGACCACCGACCTCGACTTTGCGCGGCAGCTGGGGCAGCAGCTTCGGGTCGATTCCATCCGCTGCAGCACGGCCGCCGGATCCGGCCATCCGACGTCCTCGATGTCGGCGGCGGACCTCATCGCGGTGCTCATCGCGCGCCACCTCCAGTACGACTGGAGCAAACCCGACGACCCGAACAACGACCACCTGATCTACTCCAAGGGGCACGCGTCGCCGCTTTGCTACGCGGAGTTCAAGGCCGTTGGTGCGATCAGCGACCAGGAGATGATGACGTTCCGGAAGTTCGGGTCACGGCTGCAGGGACATCCGACGCCGGCGATCCCGTGGGTCGACGTCGCGACCGGCTCGCTGGGACAGGGCCTGCCGATTGGCGTGGGCGTCGCGCTCGCGGGCAAGTACCTCGACAAGCTGCCCTACCACGTGTGGGTGCTGTGCGGCGACTCCGAGCTCGCCGAGGGCTCGATCTGGGAGGCGCTCGACAAGGCCGGTCACTACAACCTGGCCAACCTCACCGCGATCTGGGACATCAACCGCTTGGGCCAGCGCGGTCCGACGGAATACCAGTGGAATCTGGATGCGTATCGACGGCGCGTGGAAGCGTTCGGGTGCTTCCCGATCGTGATCGACGGACACGACGTCGGCGCCATCGACCGCGCTTACGGCGAGGCGCTGTCCAACACCGACAAGCCGACCGTGATCATCGCCAAGACGATCAAGGGGAAAGGTTTCTCGGAGATCGAGAACAAGGAAGGCTGGCACGGCAAGCCGCTGCCGCCCGACATGGCGGAGCGGGCGATCAAAGAGCTCGGCGGGATCCGCAACCTGAAGGTCAAGACGCAGAAGCCAGAGCGCGGGGCGGCGCCGAAGCGACCGGCCGCCACCGAACCGGTTCTGCCGACCTACAAGAAAGAGGACAAGGTCGCGACTCGCAAGGCGTACGGTGACGCGCTGCTCGCGCTGGCGTCGATTCCCGATGTCGTGGCGATGGACGGTGAGGTGTCGAACTCGACGCATTCGGACGAGTTCGCCAAGGCGCACCCCGACCGTTTCTTCGAGGTGTGGATCTCCGAGCAGCAGCTGGTCTCCACGGCGGTGGGAATGGCGGTGCGCGGCTACAAGCCGTTCGCTTCTACGTTCGCGGCGTTCTTCTCCCGCGCGTACGACTTCATCCGCATGGCCGGAATCTCAGAGGTCAACATCAGCCTCGCCGGCTCGCATGCAGGAGTCGAGATCGGCCAGGACGGACCGTCACAGATGGCCCTCGAAGATCTCGCGTCGATGCGAGCGATCCACAGCTCGACCGTGCTCTACCCGTGCGATCCGAACCAGACCGCGAAGCTGACGCGGATCATGGCGGACACGCCCGGCATCGTCTTCATGCGCACGACGCGCGGCGCGTATCCGACCATCTACGGCGCCAACGAGACCTTCAAGGTCGGCGGCAGCAAGGTCGTACGCCAGAGCCCGAAGGACAAGGTCACGCTGATCGGCGCCGGCGTGACGCTGCACAACTGCCTGACCGCGGCCGACACGCTCGCCGCGAAGAAGATCCCGGCTCGAGTGATCGACCTCTACTCGGTCAAGCCGGTGGACCTTCGCACGCTGCGCGAGGCGGCGCGCGTGACCAAGGGGCGCTTCGTCATCGTCGAGGACCACTACCCCGAGGGCGGCATCGGCGCAGCGGTGCTCGAGGCGATGGCGATGGATCCCGCGCCACGAGTCGCGCACCTCGCCGTCAAGGGTCTGCCCACGTCGGGCAAGCCCGAGGAGCTCGAGAACGCCGCCGGCATCTCGGCCCGGCAGATCGTCGCGGCCGCGACCAAGCTGGTGGGAACCAAGTAATGCCGGGCGCGATCAAGGAGCTGCGCGAGCAGGGCCAGTCGCTGTGGCTCGACAACATCCGCCGTCAGCTGATCACGTCGGGCGAGCTCGCGAGGCTGCGCGACGAGGGCCTGACCGGCGTGACCTCCAACCCGACGATCTTCGAGAAGGCGGTCAGCGGCTCGAGCGACTACGACGAGGCGATGGTGCAGCTCGTACGTGCGAAGACAAAGCCGTCGGACATGCTCTGGGACCTGATGGTGGAGGACGTCCAGGCGGCGGCCGACGTTTTCCGTCCGGTCTACGACCGCTCAAAGGGCAAGGATGGCTTCGTCAGCATCGAGGTCGGACCGACGATCGCCAACAGCACCAAGCAGACGATCAAGTTCGCGGAGTACCTGCACGACCGCTGCCGCCGGCCGAACGTCATGGTCAAGATCCCGGCGACGAAAGAAGGATTGCCGGCGATCGAGGATCAGATCTCGAAGGGCAACAACATCAACATCACGCTGATCTTCTCCGTCGACCGCTACGCCGAGGTGGTGGAGGCGTTCCTTTCCGGCCTCGAGAAGCTGCACAAGAGCGGTGGAGATCTGCGCAAGGTCGCGAGCGTCGCGAGCTTTTTCGTCAGCCGCGTCGACACCAAGGTCGACAAGATGCTGGCCGAGAAGGTCACGGGCACCGACGATTCACGCCAGAAGCAGGAGCTCGAGCGCCTTTACGGCAAGGCGGCGATCGCCAACTCGAAACTGGCGTACGAGCGCTGGAAGCAGCTCTTCAGCGGACCGCGATGGGAGAAGTTGCAGAAGGCCGGCGCGCGCACGCAGCGCTGCCTGTGGGCTTCGACCTCAACCAAGGATCCACGCTATCCCGACACCTATTACGTCGAGGAGCTCATCGGTCCCGACACCGTCGATACGGTGCCGCCGGCGACCCTGGCCGCGTTCCGCGAGCACGGCGAGGTTCGACGAAGCCTGGATGACAACGTCGACCTGGCCAAGCGGCAGCTCCGGCAGCTGGCGGACGCCGGAATCTCACTCGAGCAGGTGACGCAGGAGCTCGAGATCGAAGGCGTCGAGGCGTTCGTCAAATCGTTCGAGAGCCTGCTCGGGACGATCACCAAGACGTCGAAGGAGATCCGCGCCGGCAAGGGCCCGCGCCAGTGGCACTCGCTGGGTGGCCTTCAGCCGTCGGTGGACGCGCAGGTGGCGAAGCTGCAGAAGGACGACGCCCCGCGACGCTTGTGGGCGAAGGACTCGACGCTCTGGACGGCGGATCCTGCCAAGCGCCAGGAGATCCGCGACCGCCTCGGCTGGCTCAACGTCTCCGACAAGATGCTGGAGAAGTCGCATCAATTCACGGCACTGCGCAAGGAGGGCCGCGAGTACACGGACGTCGTGCTGCTCGGCATGGGCGGCTCCTCGCTCTGCCCCGATGTGCTGCGCAACACTTTCGGCCCGACCGTCAAGGGCCATCCGCGCCTGCAGGTGCTGGACACGACCGATCCGGCCACGATCCTGGCGGTGCAGTCGAAGATCAAGCTCGCGTCGACGCTCTTCATCGTCGCCTCGAAATCCGGCGAGACGACCGAGACGCTGTCGCATTTCGCGCACTTCTGGCAGAAGTCCGGAGGCAAGGGCCGGCAGTTCGCGGCGATCACCGACCCCGGCACGTCTTTGGAGAAGCTCGCCCACGAGCACAAGTTCCGATGGGTGTTTCCGAACCCGCCGGACATCGGCGGCCGCTACTCCGCGCTGTCGTACTTCGGACTGGTTCCCGGCGCGCTGATGGGCGTCGACGACCTGAAGATGCTCGACCGCGCGATCGAGATGGAGCACTCGTGCGCCGACTCTGTACCCGTTGAATCCAACCCCGGCGTGTGGCTCGGGGCGGTGACGGGACGGCTGGCGACGCAGGGCCGCAACAAGGTGACGTTGATTTGCTCGCCCAAGGTCGCGACGTTCGGCTACTGGGTGGAGCAGTTGATCGCCGAGAGCACGGGCAAGGAAGGCAAGGGCATCGTGCCCATCGAAGGTGAGCCGGTGGGCAAGCCGGTGGTCTAC
Organism: Candidatus Dormiibacterota bacterium; assembly: GCA_035717165.1. Taxonomy (GTDB): domain Bacteria; phylum Chloroflexota; class Dormibacteria; order Dormibacterales; family Dormibacteraceae; genus 40CM-4-65-16. Next base: position 12,851 of record DASTIX010000055.1, on the reverse strand, counting down.
GGAGACGACCGGCTGTTCGTCTACATCCGGATGGACGCCGATCCGCCGAACCGCGCGGTGCAGGCCCTGGAGCGCTTTGGACATCCGGTCGTCACCCTGACATTGCGCGACAAGCTCGATCTCGGTGGCGAGTTCTTCCGCTGGGAGGTCGCTGTCGCGATCGCGGGAGCGATCCTCGGCATCGACGCATTCGACCAGCCGAACGTGCAGGAATCGAAGGACAACACGAAGAAGGTCCTCGCGACTTTCAAGTCGAAGGGCAAGCTGCCGGCAGCGGAATCGGTGCCGGCGGCGAAAGCAAAGGCCGGGGTCGCGTCTTTGTTGGCAAAGGCGAGGAAGGGCGCCTACTTCGCGATCATGGCGTACACGACGCGCACGCCTCAGTCGGAGGCGGCCATCGCCGCGATTCGCACCGCGGTGCGCGATCGCACGAAGATCGCCACCACCTCCGGCTACGGCCCGCGGTTTCTGCACTCGACCGGGCAGCTGCACAAGGGGGGGCCGAAGACCGGGTTGTTCCTGCAGATCGTGCAGGACGACACCCGCGACGTGCCCATACCGGGGCAGCCTTACGGCTTTTCCGTCTTGAAGCAGGCGCAGGCGATCGGCGACCTGCAGTCACTGCAGTCGCGCAAGCTGCCGGTCCTGCGCGTGACGCTCGGCTCTCAGCCGGCGAAGGGCTGGCGCGAGTTGACGGCGGCAGTCAAGTCGGCGGTCAAATGACCCGGATTGGCGCGCCTATCCGGGGTTGCGGGCAGCCGGAAAGCCTGATATCGGGGACAAACCGCGGAGGTCGACGCTAGCGATGGAGATCGGATTCGTCGGACTCGGCCGCATGGGCGGCAACATGTCCTTGCGCCTGCTCAAGAAGGGCCACCGCGTCATCGGCTTCGACCTGTCAGCGGACGCCGTGAAGTCATACGCATCGAAAGGCACCACGCCCGCGAAAGACTGGGCGGATTTCGTCAAGCAGTTCCAGAACAAGCCGCGCGTGATGTGGGTCATGGTCCCCGCAGGCGGTCCCACGACCGATGCGATCAACACGCTGATCTCGCTCGGTGACCCGGGCGACATCATCGTCGACGGGGGCAACACCAACTGGAAGGTGGCGCTCGACGACTGCGCGCGGGTTCGGGCAAAGGGCATGCACTACGTCGACGCGGGTGTGTCGGGCGGCATCTGGGGGCTCGACTACGGCTACAGCCTGATGGTTGGCGCCGAGCCGCAGATCTACGAGCACATCCTGCCGCTCTTGCGCGACCTTGCGCCCGACGGCGGCGGTTTGGTGCACACCGGACCGGAGGGGTCCGGCCACTTTGTGAAGATGGTGCACAACGGCGTCGAGTACGGCCTGATGCAGGCCTACGCCGAGGGCTTCCAGGTCATGAAGCTGTCCAAGTCGTTCCCCGGTATGGACATGCATGCCATCGCCGAGGCGTGGCGCGAGGGGAGCGTGGTGCGGTCGTGGCTTCTCGACCTGATCGCGCGGGGGCTCGAGCAGGATCCCGAGCTCGACGACATCAAGGGCTGGGTCGAGGACACGGGCGAAGGCCGATGGACCGTGGAGGTCGCGATCGACGAGGCCGTGCCCACGCCCGTGATCGCCGAGTCGCTGTTTGCGCGCTTCCGCAGCCGCATGGAGAACACGTTCGGCGACCGCATGCTTGCGATGATGCGGCAGCAGTTCGGCGGCCACTCCGTCGTCAAGGACGCCGCTCACGAAAAGTGAAGCGCGTCCCCGCAACGATCGAAGAGCCCGCACCTAATCCGCTAGCGCAGGGGCTGCACGATTACCGGATCGCCGACCCGGCGGTCATGGTGATCTTCGGCGCCACCGGTGACCTGAGCGGCCGCAAGCTGCTGCCGGCGCTCTACAACCTGGCCAAGCAGCGATCGCTGCCCGCGGGATTCGCCGTCGTCGGCGCCGCGATGACGCAGATGAACGACGACACGTTCCGGCAGATGGCGTCGCAGAAGATCCACCAGTTCTCGCGCACGCAGCCGATCGACGATCGCGTTCTGGATGCGCTGCTGTCTCAGCTCTTCTACGTGACCGTGAACTTTGGCAAGGTCGAGGACTTTCGCAACCTGGGCAAGAAGCTGCACGAGCTCGATGCCAGCAACCACATCCCTGGCAACCGCATCTTCTACTGCGCCACGCCGCCACCGACGTACCAGACGATCGCGCAGCAGCTGCAGGCGTCGGCCTTGAACGCGGGCGACGGATTCCACCGCATCGTCGTGGAGAAGCCGTTCGGCACCGACCTGCAGTCGGCGCGAGAGCTGACGCAGACGCTGCAGAAGGTCTTCAACGAGGACTCGGTGTATCGCATCGACCACTACCTCGGCAAAGAGACCGTGCAGAACATCCTCGCGTTTCGCTTTGCCAACTCGATCTTCGAGCCCGTGTGGAACACGAATCTCATCGACTCGGTGCAGATCACCGTCGCGGAGGAGATCGGCATCGAAAACCGCGGCGCGTACTACGACCACGCGGGTGCGATGCGCGACATCATCCAGAACCACGGGCTGCAGCTGGTGACCTTGACGGCGATGGAGCCGCCGCTGGCATTCGAGGCCAACGCGGTGCGCGACGAGAAGGTCAAGGTGCTGCGTTCGATCAGGCCTTTGATCGGAGAGAACATCGAGGAGTCGACCGTCCGCGGCCAGTACACGAAGGGGTGGGTGCTGGGGGAGCAGGTCGCGGGCTACCGCGAAGAGCCGAACGTCGCGTCCGACTCGACGACCGAGACGTTCGCGGCGCTGCGGCTGTTCGTCGACAACTGGCGATGGGCCGGCGTCCCGTTCTACATCCGCGCCGGTAAGCGCCTGCCCAAGCGTGTGACGGAGATCCGCATCCAGTTCAAACGGCCGCCGCACCTGACCTTCGGCCGCGACGCGATGAAAGAGGTCGACCCGAACGCGATCACCTTGCGCATCCAGCCGGAGGAAGGGATCTCCTTGAAGTTCGGCGCGAAGGTGCCGTCGGCGGGGCTGCGCATCCGCAGCGTGACGATGGACTTCCAGTACATGACGTCCTTTCTCATCGAGGCGCCGGAGGCGTACGAGCGGCTGCTGCTCGACTGCATGATCGGCGACCCGACACTCTTCACCCGTGCGGACGAGGTCGAGGCCGCGTGGTCGCTGATCGATCCGATCGAGGCGGCGTGGCGCGCCGGCCGGCCGCCGCTGGAGACGTACGCCGCCGGCACGTGGGGCCCGGACGCAGCCACGCGGCTGCTCCAGGCGGATGGACGCGAATGGCACAGACCGTAAGCGCCTGGCAGGCCGAGGGCACGACCATCGGTGAGGTGATCAATGCGCTCGCCGACATCCGCTACAAGTTCGCGAAGGCCGAGGCGGGAGACCAGGAGCACCTGCATCCGCGCAACTGCGTCATGACGCTGATCGGAATCGCGCCCAACGACCATGGCGAGACGATCGCGATGCGCACGACGCAGGCGATCGGCATGCAGCATCCGGCGCAGGCGATCGTCATCCGGGAGCAGGCGCCGCTGCGCACCGGCAACCTCGACGCGGTCATCACCACTGACGTGCGCAGGCCAGAGACCGCGTGCGCAGTGGAGTGCGAGCTGATCACGTTGCGCGTGCGGGGTCCGGCCGCGGATCACCTCGCTGCGTTGCTGGATCCCCTGCTCGTCAGCGGAGTGCCGACTTATCTGTGGTGGTTGGGCACGCCGCCGTTCGGCACGAAGGAGCTGCTCGAGGCGTTGCGCATCTGCGACGGGCTGGTGGTCGACTCGGCGTCGTTCGATTCGCCCTTCCATGCCTTCAGCCGCATGTCGGGGATGCTCAAAGTGGCGCATCACCGCCTGGGCATGGGCGACCTGCAGTGGGCGCGGCTCCGGCCGTGGCGGGAGTCGATCGCGCAATTCTTCACGCCGCGTGAGCGCCGGGCGTTTCTGGCCGGCATCTCCGAGGTCGGTGTGGACTACGCCGGTGAGGGCCGGGGCAACCGGATCGTGGCTTCGCTGCTGACCGGGTGGATGGCGTCGGCATTGGGCTGGAAGCTTCAGCGCGCCACTGGTGGGACGGGAGGCGTGGTCGTGGCTCTGTACGCGGCGGGCGATAAATCCGTGGAGGTCGAATTTCGATCGGTGCCCAAGGAAGGTTTGGTGTCCGGCGAGCTTTCCGCGGTGCGCATCGCGGGGGTGTCCGGTGGCACGACGTTTCGGCTCGAGGTCCATCACAACCCCGAGCGGTCACGCTCGTCTTCGGTCGATTTTCCCGAGCGCCGGCGCCAGGACACGGCGCGGGTGCTGCTGACGATGATCGAGATAGGGGAGGGCGAGACGCTGCGGCACGTGCAGCAGCTCGAGGAAGAGAACGAGGTGTCGCTGCTGCTCGATCTGCTGTCGACGGGGACGCACGATGAGGTGTACAACCGCTCGCTCGGCGCGGCGGCCGAGCTGATGGAGAAGTTCTAGATCGTTGGCGGAGTTCGTCGTTCTGGCTTCGGCAGAAGAGGTGGCTGAAGCAGCGGCGGCGGAGATCGCGGAGGCGCTTGGTTCAGGCGGGTCGCTGGTGCTGACCGGCGGGACGTCGCCACGTCGCTGTTACGAATTGCTCTCGGAATTGCCGGTGCCATGGGGCCGGGTGTCAGTGTTGTTCGGCGATGAACGCTGCGTGCCGCCGCTCGATCCCGAGAGCAACTACCGGATGGCGAAGGAATCGCTGCTGGACCGTGTCAACCCGGCGACGGTCTACAGGATCCCGGGCGAGCTTGGTCCTGAACGCGGCGCGGATGAGTATGCATCGGTGGTTGCTTCGGTGGCCCCATTCGATTTCGTGCTGCTGGGAGTGGGGGAGGACGGGCACGTGAACTCGCTGTTCCCTGGTCATCCTTCTTTGCGGTCTTCGGCCCTGACGCTGGGCATCCACGACTCGCCCAAGCCGCCGCCCGAACGGGTGACGATGACGTTCGAGGCGCTGCGTGACGCAGGGCGCGTCCTGATCATCGCGACGGGTGCCGGCAAAGCTTCGGCCGTAGCCGCCGCGCGCCGCGGCGAGACGCCTTCCGGGATGATTGCTTCCGCACGATGGCTGGTCGACCGGGCGGCAAACGGATCGAAGTAGTCCCGTCGATTCTGTCCGCCGACCTGGGGCGGCTGGCGGCACAGGTGGAAGAGGCGGCGGCGGCCGGAGCGGAGCGCATCCAGGTCGACGTGATGGATGGGCATTTCGTGCCCAACCTCACTTTTGGGCCTGGCATCGTAGCCGCGGTGCGCGCGGCGACGTCCCTACCCATCGAGGCGCACCTGATGGTCGAGCGACCGGAGGAATTTCTGGAGGCGTTCGTCAAATCGGGAGCGACATTGATCGAGGTGCAGGTGGAGGCCACGACTTCGCTGTATCGGACGGTGCAAACCATCCACGAACTAGGTGCTCGGGCGGGCGTCGCCATCAACCCTGCGACGCCGGTGGAGGACCTGCGCGAGATCCTGCCCTACATCGAATTGGTGAACGTGATGACGGTCGAGCCAGGGTTCGGCGGCCAGAAGTTCATTGCTGGGTCACCGGAGAAGATCCGCCGGCTGCGAGCGCTGTCCTCTTCAGTGGAGATCGAGGTCGACGGTGGCATCGATGCATCGACTGCGCCGCTCGTCGTTGCCGCGGGAGCGTCCGTTTTGGTGGCCGGCAATTCGGTTTATGGGTACCGGGGCGGCGTGGCCGCCGGGATCAAGGCGATCCGTGACGCTGTCGGCTGACGAGTTCAAGCAGGCCGCGGCGGAGAAGGCGCTCGAGCTGGTTTCCGACGGGATGCTTCTCGGATTGGGCTCCGGCTCGACCGCGGCGTTCTTTGTCGAGGGACTTGGCCGCCTTGTCGCCGATGGCCTAAAGGTGCGCGGCGTGCCGTCCTCACGCGCGACCGCCGAGCTGGCGGCGTCTCTCGGAATCCCGATCGTGACGGAGCTCGTGGGCGAGATCGACCTGACGGTCGATGGGGCGGACGAGGTCGATTCCGCGCTGAACCTCATTAAAGGACGCGGGGGCGCGCTGTTCCGCGAAAAGCTGGTGGCCGCATCTTCGAAACGGTTCGTGGTCGTCGTCGATGAGTCCAAGCTGGTCCGGGAGCTCGGCGTTGGCGTGGTGCCCGTGGAGGTGCTGCCGTTCTTGTGGCGTTCGACGGCAGAGCGAATCGCAGCGCTTGGTGTTTCTCTGGTCGTTCGAGGTGGGGAGGAGACGCCCTACGTCACCGACAACGGCAATCTGATTCTCGACGTCACGAGTGAAGGAGGAATCAAGGATCCAGCGTCGTTCGGTGCGGAACTCAAGCAGCTGACCGGCGTGGTCGAGCACGGCCTGTTCGTCGGCATGACGGACACCGTGATCGCGGCCGGCCCCGACGGCGCGCGCGCGATCGGCACCGGCCACTAGTCCGGTTCTTGGCAGAATTGCCTCGAGGACGGGTCGCCTAGCTCGGTCGAGGGCGCGGCACTGGAAATGCCGTAGGCCCGCAAGGGCCTCGTGGGTTCAAATCCCACCCCGTCCGCCATTGTCGTCGCCGAAACCTGTATCTCACGGCGAGATACGAAATTCAAGGGCCGGTCGTTTACTCATCCGGATGCGTCTTCCACGCGCTGGTCTGATCGCGCTTCCAGCGGTTCTCTTGTCGGCTTGCGGCACCGCGTCCCTACCAGGTGAGAACCCAGCCGGTGTCACAGCTTCAGCAGTGCGCCTCACGCCGTCGATAGCGCCGGAGTCATCCACAGCCACACCGACACCATCCGCCTTCTATGTGCCGCCCGCCAGCTCGGCGCGCTCATTTCCCGCACTTCCCCCAGCGCCGCCCGGGTCTTGCCGACTGCCCTTTTCCGACATCTCCGAGGCGAGAGGCGGCTTCATCCTGTATCCCGGAGGTCAGCGTCTGGACGATCCGGCCAGCGTCGTCGCACTGCCCGGCAATACGCCGGGGACCATCGGAGTCAATCCGGGGTTGACGTTCGACGTCGCTACCGGCACCTGGGTTCCGGTGCCGCTGCAGTGGCTGGCGCCGAGCGGGATTACATACGCCTACATGTCCGCCGGCGGCGGCATCCGAGCGGTCACCGTCAGCGATGGCCAATCTGGCGAAGTCGCCGGCGGCGGATGGAATTTGATCGGCACGCTCGACGACGGCGTTTTCGCCACCAAGCCCGGTGCGCCGGGCGTCTGGTTCATCCCCTTCGGCCAGGACCCGTATCAGTGGGTCGACCACGGTGGGTGGCAGCGGTACTACGGAAACGCGCTGTGGGGTGTTGACTCCTCTGAACGTCTGGTTCGTCACGAGCTGGGCAACGGCGTCGAGACGACCTGGGGATCAGTGCTTAGCGTCTCCCAGATCTCTGGCTTCGACGCCGCCGGAGAGCCCGTCGTCTACACAGGCGGCCAGCAAGCCATCCATCATGCCGACGGGTCGACGACGACCGTCTGGCCGGGAACCAACGGCCTCACCTCGTCCGGCTACGTCTTCGGTGACAGCTACGGGATCTGGTTCGAGGTCGACGGCTCCAGCGGCCTGGTCGGCGCACCGGGTTCCGGCATCTACCTCTGGACCCAGTCCGGTGGCGCTTCGCTCGTCACGCGAGAGCCGGTGCATCCCATGGGACCCTGCATCTAACCGACGCCCCGCGCGCGAGTAACCGATTCCTAGGTCGCGTTTAACCTGGAAAGGGGCAGCATGTTTCGTTTGGCTTGCGCGTTTGGGGTCGCGCTATTGGTTGGATCCGCCGGGATGGCTCCCATCCGCACTGGGACGGCGCACGCGTCGGTGTCGAGCCCGAAACCTTCGTCACACACACCCCCCGTGAAAGCCGGCCGTCCGCGCGGCGAGGTGCCGAAGCTTCACCCTGGCGCCCTTCCTCCGAGCCGCCAGAGTGTGGCCGGCACGAACCCCAGCTGCACGCAGTGCAATCCGCCTCTCGTCTTTACGCCGGGCGTTCCCGTCATAGGCTCCAACGCCGGCACGCCGGGCGAAGTCACGATTACGCCGTTCTACTGGGCAGCGCCGGGATATTCGTTCCCCATCACGTACAAGTCGATCATTGCGGGCTACCTGGCGAACGTCGCGCTCGACAGCCAGAAGAACACCAATGCCTTCTCGGTCGCGACCCAGTATTACCAGGAGGAAACCGCCGGGTCGACGCCCCAGCACATTCGCTACCAGGTTGCGGTCGGAAGCGAGGTCGACGATGGCTCTGCCTATCCGGCGGCTGGTTGCACGTCCGCGACGGGCTTCACCGCCTGCGTCGACGACGCAGCGCTCCAATCGGAGCTGACCGCCAAGCTCGATGCCGCGCACCTGCCCATCGACGAATCACATCTCTACCTAGCGTTGTTCCCGAGCGCAGTCGAAACGTGCGAGCCGCCTGACAGCAAGAACGTCACGCGGTGCAGCGCCAACGACTACTGCGCGTATCACAGCTCGAGCGCGACCGCGCCGTACCTGATCTATGCCAACGAGCCGATGCCTGATCCGCGCGCCTGCTCGGATCCATACAACGGACCCCAAGCTCCGAACGGCGACGCGGCCGCTGACTCCGAGGTCAGCCTCATCAGCCACGAGGCCAACGAAGCGATCACGGACTGGGCGGGAGCATGGATCGATTCGGCGGGCTTCGAAAATGGCGACGAGTGTGACTACGTGTATGGCACGCCGCAGGGTCGCGCCGGCGCTTACTTCAACCAGACGATCGGCAACGGCCATTACTACACGCAGGAGGAGTTCAGCAACGAGGACTACGCGCTAGGCAACGGTGACCTCACAACGAGCGGCGGCGGCCAGGTCAAGGGATGCGTCGGACAAGAGGACCTCCCAGTCGCATCGGTGAAATGGCCGGCCAACGCGAACGCCGGAAACACGCTGGCGTTCGACGCCTCGGCTTCTTCAGACGCGGACAACACGAGCCTGTCTTTCGTCTGGAGCTGGGGCGACGGCTCTCCGACGGCCCAGGGCGTGACGGCCACTCACGTGTACTGTCCTGCGGGCGACTACAAGGTCACTGTCACCGTGACCGATGGCGACGGCTGGCAGTCGTCCGCGACGGCGACGGTGGCGGTGGCGCAGGGTCCGCCCGTCGTCGACTCCGTCTCTCCCGGCAGCGGTCTCACCGGCGGAGGCACGAAGGTGACCATCAGCGGCTGTGCCCTGACGGGAGCGACCGGTGTCGCGTTTGGAACTGTCAGCGCGACGCAGTTCAGCCAGGTATCCGATCAGGTCGTTGACGCGATTGCCCCGACCCACGGGCAGGGAGTCGTCGACGTGACGGTGACGACGCCCCTCGGCAGCAGCACGGCGTCAACCGCTGATCACTATTCCTATCTGTTCAGTGGTCTCTACACGCTCGACGGCTATGGGGGGATGCATGGTAATGACAGTTCACCCGTGGCGACGACCGCGTACTGGGGTGGGTGGAACATCGCTCGTGTTGCCAAGGCGTGGCCCGGTGGCGGCGCACAACAGTCCGGCTTCGTCCTCGACGGCTATGGCGGACTGCATCCGTACGGTGCCGCAGGCTTGGGCGAGACGCCGGCCACCGCGCGCACTCACTACTGGGGTTTCGACATCGCCCGCGACTTCGCCTTTTTGCCTGACGGCACCGGCGGTTTCGTTCTCGACGGCTATGGCGGATTGCATGGCTTCCGGGTCAACGGCGGCACCGCAGCGTTGCAGGCGGTGGGCGGCCCGTATTGGGGAGGCTGGGACATCGCGCGCAAGGTGGTGATCTGGCCCGACGGTACGGGTGGCTACGTCTTGGACGGATACGGCGGGATCCATGCGTTCGGCATCAACGGTCCTGTGCCAACGCCGGACAACCAGTTGGTGACCACGGGCTACTGGAGCTGGAACATCGCTCGCGACATCGCGCTCGTACCGGGCGACAAGGGCCACGCGGGCTACGTGCTGGACGGCTACGGCGGTGCGCATCCATTCCATCCAGCGAGCGACGGGAGCGTGATGCCTACGGCATTGAACGGCGTGTCGTACTGGGGCTGGGACATCGCCCGAGGGATCTGGTTACTTCCCGGCTCTGGGACCGCCGGCTACACGCTCGACGGCTACGGAGGCATCCACGCCTTTGGTGGAGCGCCGGCGATCGTGAACCATCCTTACTGGCCGGGATGGGACATCGCCAAAACGATCTCCGGAATGTAGGTCCACCGTGAGAGCAACCGTCATTCCATAGAATTCGGGCAGTCGTGCCCTTTACGTTTGCCGAACGCCTGACCGTTTGCGACCTGTGCGAGGGAACTGAGTTCTTCGTGCGCGATGAGCGCGCCAAGATCGTGCAATGTCGCCGCTGCGGATATCGATTTGTGAATCCGCGCCCAACCCAAGAGGAGATCGCGCGCTCTTACTCAGCGCCGCAGCAATATGACCTGTGGCTGTCGCAAGACGCCGGGCGACGCGTGACATGGCGCAAACGCTGGGACCTTGTGAAGCGCTACGCCAACGGCAACCGGCTACTTGACATAGGAGCGGGAATCGGATCATTCCTCGCCGCCGCCAAAGCCGATGGATGGGACGTGACCGGAACTGAGATTTCGACCTCAGCGATAGAGATCGCCCATCGCCTGTACTCCATAGATCTCATAAGAGGCCAGATCGAAGACATTCCTCTCGAAAGTCGATTCGACGTGGTCACGATGTGGCACGTACTCGAGCACGTACCGTCTCCTTCCCGGAATCTGCGGATTGCACGCGAACTGATGTCAGACGATGGGCTCCTTGTCGTCGCCGTGCCCAACGACTCCGATGCGCGATGGAGATTTCAGCGCTTGAAGAACGGAACTTACGCACCTTACGAAGAGCTGCGCGAAGGGGCGGAGATCCACCTGAGCCAGTTCACAGTGCCGGTCCTTCGCAAGGTCCTGGAGTCGAACGGGTTCACGATCCAGAGAATGACGGTTGACGATCACTATGCAGAACCGACGCCTCGAAGTGACCGCTTGGTGTCGCTGTATCGCGGGTTGATGGCGCTCACGGGCGTCAACCTCGCGGTGGCTACTCTGGCGCTTGCGAAGGCCAGTTGAAGTTCTTCGTTCTTAACGGCGCTTAACTGACGCAGGCCCGCGGTCGGGCCAACGGCTCAGTATCCCGCGCGCCATGCTGCGGCGGGCACTCGGGCTACGTGCTGAACGGCTTCGGCGGCACTCACCGGTTGGGTGGCGCTCCGAGACCACCGGACTCCCCTTACTGGCCGCGGACATCGCGAGGGAGATCTGGGGAGCGTGATTCCGCGCGCAAGTTTCGGGCCCAGTGGCTCGTTGACAAGAGGGTGACTGCCCGGCTGCGGCTCTGTCTCGCCGTCGGCGTATCCGTCGTCCTCTCAGTCGTCGCGGCATCATCGCCCACGACGACCGCCCTCGCCGCGGGCACGTGGCTCGACCGGCTGAACGCTTGGCGGGCAAGTGTCAACCTGCCGGCGCTTACCGAAAACACCACCTGGAGTCAGGGTGACTACGACCATTCGCTCTACATGGTCAAGGACGACCAGGTCACGCACTACGAGCTGACTTCGGAGCCCAACTACACCGTGGCCGGAGACACCGCGGCGCGGAACGGAAACATCGAAGTCAACTCGACCACTGCGTTCAGCGACACCCAGGCGATCGATTGGTGGATGGCGGCGCCGTTCCACGCGCTCGGCATGATGGATCCCCGTCTCACGCAGACCGGGTTTGGCGCGTATCGGGAAGTGAAGAGCGGATGGCAGGCAGGTTTCACGCTCGACGTGCTGAGGGGTAATCCCTTCACGGGCGGAACGTATCCTGTCTTCTTCCCGGGCGACCGATCCATAGTGCCCTTGACGACTTACAACGGCAACGAGTTTCCGGATCCGCTTCAGGACTGTGCTGGTTATTCCGCTCCAACCGGGCTTCCAGTCTTCGTCCAGATCGGCGGCAACGTCGCGACCACCGTGACCGCCCACTCATTCACCGGCAACGGCGCTCCATTGCCGCACTGCGTCCTTGACTCGAACAGCCCAAACGTGGGCAGCAGCCTGACCTACCGAGGAGCAGCGATCGTGATTCCGCAGCAACCGCTCCAGGCCGGCGTCAACTACACGGTCGCGCTGACCGTCAACGGCGTGCCGTACACGTGGTCCTTCGGCGTATCGTCCGACGGCACGATCACGGCGCCCGTGGCGTGCCCGGTCAATGTCACCGCGCCGACCGTCGCGGCCACGACTGAGTTCTCGATTTCGCTATCCGCGACCGGCTGCAACGTGGATCGCTTTGACGTGCAGGAGTCGGACACCACGTTGAGCCAGGGCTGGTCATGGGTGTCTCCCGTAAACGCTGTTGCTTCTTCCGGGTCGCTGGTGGCCGATGGATATCCGGGACACACGTACCAGTTCAAGTTCAGGTCGCATTCGCCATCGGGTTTGTTGAGCGCGTGGACGCCGGTGACCGTGCAGGTATCGACAACCGCGACGAAATCACACGCATGGAGTGGGCTCTACACGCTTGATGGCTTTGGCGGCGTCCAGCTGAACGACAGTCCACCGCTTTCCGACAGCGCCTACTGGCCGGGCTGGAGCATCGCCCGGGCGGCCAAAGCGCTGCCTGGCGCGAGTGCACCCCAGAGCGGGCTGGTGCTCGACGGCTACGGCGGGCTGCACTCCTACGGAGCGCCGGCGGTGACGGAGAGTGGGACCCAGGGCAACCACTACTGGGGCTGGGACATCGCCCGTGACTTCGCCTTTCTGCCCGACGGCACCGGTGGGTTCGTGCTCGACGGCTACGGCGGCCTGCACGGCTTCCGGGTCAACGGCAACACGGCGCCGCTGGTGGCGGTGGGCGGGCCCTATTGGGGTGGCTGGGACATCGCCCGCAAGGTGGTGATC
>DASTIX010000054.1:0-5008 GCA_035717165.1 Candidatus Dormiibacterota bacterium | reverse complement strand
GCCAGCAGCAGGATCAGACCGAGCGCGATGAATAACGGTGCCGAACGCCGCCTCCGCTTGGGCGGAACCGGCGGGGGTGAGGGATAGGCCGTGGCCATCGGCGCCACCTCGGCTTCCGGCGCGACCAGAACTCGTTCCGCGACCGCGGCAGCGCCGATCGCTGCGCCGATCGGAACTGTCGACGCGACCTGAGGCGCCATGACCATCGTCGCGCCGACCGCGACCGCTGGTTGCGGCTCGAGTGCAGTGCTGAGCGCATCGACGAAGGCGGAGCACGAATCCCAACGAGCCGTCGGATCCTTGGACAGGCCGCGCATGATGACCGCGTCGACTCGTGGCCCAAGCGACGGATCGCGCCAGCTCGGCGACGGCGGCTCGCGGTGGACCTGCGCGTAGAGCAGCTCCATCAGGGCCTCGCCGTCGAACGGGATGACGCCCGTCAGCATCTCGTAGGCAATGGTTGCGAGCGAGTACCGGTCGGCGGCAGGCCCCACCTTGGTGCCGGTGACCTGCTCTGGCGCCATGTAAGCCGGCGTCCCCGTCGTCATGCCGGTCATCGACTTCAGCGACGAACCCTGCAGCAGCTTCGCCAGCCCGAAATCGGCCAGGACGGGTGAATCTTCGGCGGTGAGCAGCACGTTCGCCGGCTTCACGTCGCGGTGAACGATTCCGTGGTTGTGCGCATAGTCGAGGCCGGCGGCGATCCCGTGGAGGTACTTCAGCGCCGTCTTGCGCGCGAGCGTCGCTTCGGCCATCTTCGACGACAGGCTTCCGCCGGAGATGTACTCGACGATCATGTACGGCGTCCCCTCGAACTCGCCGAAGTCGTAGACGTCGACGATGTTGGGGTGGCGCAGCTTGGCGATCGCCTGCGCCTCGTGCCGGAAGCGAGCCACCGTGTCCGCGTCGGGCTTGATCGCCTGCATGACCTTGACCGCGCCCGTCCGCTCGAGCTGGGCGTGATAGGCGCGATAAACCACGCCCATGGCGCCCTGCCCTATGAAGTCCTGGACCTCGTACTGGCCCAGCTTGGTCCCCGGTCCGATCGGCACGGCTGCTGATTATGCGGTTGGGTCGAGCGAACTCAGTTCGAGTTAACCCGGACGTAGATGCCCGAGATGCCGGTCGGTGCTGCGGCGCCCATGCGGGCCATCTGCGTCGTTGCCTCCTGCGCTCCTCGCTCAGGCACTTGAGTGCGTTCGCTCCGGTGCTCGTCGGCGCCTAGCATCTGGCCCGCCTGGATCGCCGGATCCCACGACCGGCACTCGGCCACCTACGTCGATGATTTCCACCCGCCTGCAGCTCCTCGGCGGACGGCGACGAGGCCGGCCAAGATCGAAAGAGCGATCTCCTCGGCGGTGCGGGCGCCGATGTCGAGCCCGACCGGGCTCTGGATTCGCGCGATGACGTCCTCTGGCACGCCCTTGGCGCGCAACGCCTCGAGGTGATGGCCGGTATGCCGGCGGCTGCCGACCAGGCCGATGAACCGCGGATTGCGGGGAAGCACCGCCTCGAGCGCGTCGACCAGGTCGGGCGCGTCGTGGTTGGTGTGGACGATGTACAGCTCGCCGGGCAGTTCCGAGGGCAGGTCGGCGGCCGATTCGACCAGCTGTACGCGAAAGCCGACCTCCGGCGCCCACTTCGCCAGCGCCCTTCCGACTGGCGTGTTCGCGAACACGACCAGACCCGGCGCTGCGGTGTACGGCTCCAGGTAGACCTCGATCGACCCGAGGTCGTGACGGTACGTTCGCAGCTGCGGCGAGCCGGCGGTGGCGATCGCATCGGCGTCGGCCAGCGCGGCGCTGTCGAACTCGCTGCACCCGAGCGTGCCCGCAAGCGCGGACTGGCGCGACATCAACAGCTTTGCTCCGCGCTGCGACGGCGGCTCTCCGTCGAGCTTGATGACGGTCGCGAGCACCAGCTCCTCGCCGTGACCGAGGCGGCGCGCCAGCTCTTCTTCGACGCTAGGCATGTGATGGCGTGCGGGCGAGCACGCGTCGCAGGATTTCGCCGGCCTGCTCGACTTCTGCATCGGTGGTCGCGTAACCGGTGGTCAGGCGAAGGGAGCCCAGCGATTGCTGGAGGTTGAGGCCCATCGCCAGCAGCACGTGCGAGGGATCAAGCGATCCGGACGCGCACGCCGATCCGCTGGAGGCCGCGACGCCCGCGAGATCAAGCGCAAGCAGCACATCCTCGCCTTTGCGATCGGCGAACGTGCACGTCGCGAAATTGGGAAGGCGGTCGTCCGATCCCCTCAGTGATCCGCCGACTTCACGCAGCACGTCGCGAAGAGTCTGTGATTGGCTTTGCGCGACTCGTGCCTTCGCCTCGCGCTCGCGCGCCGCGACCATCAGCGCAGTCGCGACTGCGACCGCCGCGGTCACGTCCTCATAGCCGGCGCGCCGCCCCCATTCCTGCGGCCCGCCGAAAAGCAGCGGATCGATGCGCACTCCGTCGCGGACGTAGAGCACCCCGCCGCGTCCCGCACCCAGCTTGTGGCCGCTGATCGAAACCAGATCGGCGCCGGCGGGAATCGGGATCCATCGCGGGCCCGCGCACGCGTCGACATGGACGAGAGCGCCGGCCTCGTGCGCGCGCCGGATCGCCTCGGCGACCGGCTGCAGCGTGCCGACCTCGTTGTTGGCAAGGCCGATCGACACCAATCCAGTGCCCGGTCTGATCGCGTCGAGATCCACGCGCGCAGCTGAATCGACCGGCGCGATGACCACGTCGCGGCCGAGCGTCTGCATGCGGCGCGCAGCGCCGAGCACCGATTGATGCTCCGGCGCCCATGTGACCAGGGGTCCGCCCACGCCGAACAGCGCGAGGTTTACGGCCTCGGTGCCGGACGAGACGAAAGTGATCTCCAGCCGGTGCGCTCCCAGAGCTTCGGCCGCCTGATCGCGAGCGCGGTCGAGCGCCGCCCGCGCGGCCCGGCCCTCCGCGTGTGGGCTGGAGGGATTGCCGGACGGCACGCCACGCAGCGCGGCGGTGACTTCGGGGAGAACCGGCGCGGAGCCGGCGTCGTCGAGATAGATCCGGGTCAGTGACTTGTCGTGTTGGGCTGGTGGATCAGCTCTTTGAGCGTGCCCTGGAAACCCTTCAGGAAGAGATGCAGGTCGAGGATCTCGTCGACGCTGATCGGCTCGGGCGCCGGCGCCGCCGCCTCGGCCGGTTCGGGCGCGCTCACGTCTTCCACCGCGCCGCCGGCGATCGCGAGCACGACCACAAACGTCACCTGGCACTGCGCGCAGGTGACCTGGAGGTGGAAGCGCTCGTCCTCGTGGCTCAGGACGTGGACGTCGCAGCCTTTGAGGCTGCGTCCGCAGACCGGGCAGTTGTAAAACCGAGCGCGGTCGCGGATGAACTCGATGATGCTCATCGCAGCGCCCATGTTACGCGCGGGGCGACCAGGCTACCCCGCGTTAACGGTGTCCTTCGATGCATGTGCAGCCCTGTGAACCGACCACCGCCGAGTGCTCCGTGCCCGCCGCCAGGATCATGCGGTCGCCCGGTTTCAGCTCGAGCTTGCGGCCCTCGGTTTCGAGGTTGAACGTGATCGAGCCGTCGACGCAGTACAGCACCTTCTCGTAGTTGTGCGTGTGTGCGGCGTACCGGTCGCCCGGCCCATTGGACCAGGAGTAGCAGCCGCTCGCCTCGGTCTTGAGCTTCGCCATCAGATCCTCGAAGGACGCCACGGCGGTCGATTCTAAGATTGCTTGAGATTGAGACCGCGATTCCTTGCCGACTGCAACGTCGGCCGGCTCGCGCGATGGCTGCGCGCTCTCGGTTACGACGCGTCGTACCACGCGCGCATCGACGATTCCGAGCTCGTCCGCGAAGCCGCCGCGGAGAATCGTGTGCTCCTGACTCGCGACCGCGACCTGACCAAGAGGCGAGTGATCCAGAGCGGCGTCGTGCGCGCGATCCTCATTCGCGACGACGACGTCACCAAGCAGCTCCGCCAGGTGTTTGCAGAGCTCGGACTGGAATTGAAAGAGGCGCTGACGCGATGCATCGAGTGCAACTCCGAGCTCGAGTCGCGGCTCCCCGCAGTGGTTGCGGAACGTGTGCCGCCCTACGTGCGGCGGACACAATCGCGTTATTCCGAATGCCCGGCGTGCGGCCGCATCTACTGGGCGGGCACGCACTGGCAGCGGATGCGCGAAGTCCTGCTCGGTCTATGAGAGACGTGCTCCGCCGGCTCGCCGCCGGCGAGATCTCCGAAGACGACGCGCTGGCGGAGATCCGGCGCATTCAGCTCGACGAGCTCGATGGTCGCGCGCGCCTCGATCTCGGTCGCTACCTGCGTCGCGGAATACCGGAGGTCGTGCTCGCCATCGGCAAATCTGCGGACGATGCGGCGCGTCTCACCGTGCGGATGGCGGAGCAGCACGGACAGGGCTTGATCAGCCGCATGAACGACGCACACCGCGCTGCCCTGGGCGATGCGGCGGGTGCGATGCGCATCGTCGACTATCACTCGTCGGCGCGCGTGCTGCGTAAGGGCTTCGAACCCGAGCCGATCGACGGCCGCGTCGCGATTCTCACCGCCGGCACCTCCGACGTGCCGGTCGCCGACGAGGCGCGGATGGTGGTCGAAGCCTGCGGCCTCGAGGCGAGAATCGAGGCCGACCTTGGCGTCGCCGGTCTGCACCGGTTCGTCGGACCACTGACAGCGCTGCTCGAATGGGGCGCTGACGTGATCATCGTCGCCGCGGGCATGGACGGCGTGCTGCCCGGGCTTGTTGCCGGGCTGGTCGACGTTCCCGTGATCGGCCTACCGGTGTCGACGGGCTATGGCCGCGGCGGCGCGGGCGAGGGAGCGCTGACGACGATGCTGCAGTCCTGTTCGACGGGACTCACGGTCGTCAACATCGACAACGGCGTCGGTGCG
Organism: Candidatus Dormiibacterota bacterium; assembly: GCA_035717165.1. GTDB lineage: Bacteria > Chloroflexota > Dormibacteria > Dormibacterales > Dormibacteraceae > 40CM-4-65-16. Next base: position 111 of record DASTIX010000054.1, on the reverse strand, counting down.
GGCGCGGCCGCCGTCTTGATCGCGGGTCAGGGCCGCCGGCGAGGCCGAATGACGGCGAACACCGCGAACACCAGCGCGCTGACGACGAGCAGGCCGAAAACTACTGCGGCG
>DASTIX010000053.1:0-12389 GCA_035717165.1 Candidatus Dormiibacterota bacterium | reverse complement strand
AGGTACAGGTCGCGATCGAGTGCGTTGTGGTGCGTCACGAATGGCCGCGCGTGGCCGCCGCCGGGGATCTCCTGCAGCACCGGCGTCTCGACCTCCATGAATCCGCGCTCGTCCATGAGCCCGCGGATCGCGATGATGATCTTCGTTCGCGCGCGAAAGACGTCGCGCACCTCGGGGTTCGCAATCAGGTCGACGTACCGCTGGCGGTAGCGGATCTCGACGTCTTTCAACCCATGCCATTTCTCCGGCAGCGGCCGGAGTGCCTTGGTGAGGAGTTGAAATGAGTGGACTTCGATTGTGATCTCGCCACGCTTCGTGCGGAACACCGGCCCAGTCACGCCCACGATGTCGCCGAGGTCGAGGTCGGCGAAACGGGCGAACTCTTCCTCGCCGAGGATGCTGCGATTGGCCATGAGCTGGATACGTCCGCGGCCGTCCTGCAGGTCGGCGAAAACCAGACCGCCCTGCTGACGCTTGACCATCAAGCGACCGCCGACTGAAACCGGATCGGTGCGCTCCTGCTCGCCGAGGAGTGCCCTCGCCGCGACAGTGCTGTGGGTCGGGTGAAAGCCTCGCGAGTACGGATCGATGCCTGCGGCGCGCAGACGCTCGACCTTCTCCAGGCGATCGCGCAGGAAATCCTCTGCCACGATCGAAAAAGGTTAGCGGCTACCTCACGGGCGAACCGGGAGAGGAAGCCGCTCCGCACATCGGGGGACTTTCGTCCATTGCCCTGCAGCTCGCCAAAGACGACTCTCCGACTGGAGGTTCAAATGGCAAATACCACAGCGGAGAAAACCATCGAAGAAGCCCAGGCTGCGATGACCGTCAAGCGCGCCTTCGGGGAGCCGTTTCAGGTCAACGGCCTCACGATACTGCCCGCGGCCCGCGTCGGCGGCGGCGCAGGCGGTGGGGCAATGGGGAGTGGATTCGGCCTTTCGTCGAGGCCGATGGGCGTTTACGTGATCGATGACAAGGACGCCCACTGGGTGCCCATCGACACGCCGAACCCGATAGTCGGTCTGCTGACCGCGCCCATCCTCGCCGTGCGCAGGCTGCTCTTCGGGCCCGGGCCGTGGGAGCAGAAGCTCTCCGTCGCTGTCGGCACTCCTGCCGCCAAGAAGCGGCCGGCGTCGACAGGACGGGCACGCACCCCGAAGTCTGTTCGCCACAGCGCCGCGTGATCGGCAAGCGAGAGGTCTGGAGTATCGGGCCTCTCGCTTTCGCCGGCTAGAGGGCTAGTTCCATCTCCTCCGCGGCCGGGAACGAGTTCACATCCGCCCCGCCCGCGGCCCGGTGATTGCCCTGTGCCTCCTCGATCAGCGCGTCGATCTCGGTGTCGGAATGCATCGGGTCGTGGTGGAAAAAGGCGAGCTCTTTGACCCCGGCCTGCTCGGCGAGAGACAGCGCCTGCTCGTACGAAGAATGTCCAAAGCCGGCGTGCGTCTTGTACTCCTCTGCGCTGTACTGCGCGTCGTGCACGAGCAGGTCGGCGTCGCGACACCAGTTGGCCAGGTCTTTGAGCGTTCCGTTCGTGCCGTTGGCAAAGAGAGCGAGCTCGTTGTCCGTCGCGAATGCGAATCGAGACGAACCTTCATCGATGCGATATCCAAAAGTTGGGATCGGATGCATCAGCAGGTGCGGCGTGATGCGGAGGGCGCCGACCTCGAACGTCTCACCGGGATTGCGCTCGATGAATTCCATCTCGGCCGGCATGTGGCTCAGCCGGACCGGGAAATACGCGGGGTCGGTCTGGTCGGCGAACGCGGCCTGAAGTGATTTCGCCGATCCGGCCGGCCCGACGATCGTCAGCGTCGTGCCCGGCACGAAGGCCGGCAGGAAGAACGGAAAACCCTGGATGTGGTCGAGGTGCGTGTGCGTGATGAGAAGGTGCGCCTGCAGCGGCTCGGTCGGGCTGCACGCGCCTCCGAGCTCGGCGATGCCGGAGCCCGAGTCGATGATCAACAGGTTGTTCTCTTTGTCGCGCACCTCTATGCACGTCGTGTTGCCGCCGTAACGCAGCGTGCGCCGGCCGGGGGTCGGCCGGGTTCCCCGCGTGCCCCAGAACCTGATCCTCATCGCGCCGGCGCCGGTTGATACACGTGCTTGGTGATGAAAACGTCTAGCAGGTCGCGGTCGAGCTTGCCCTCATTGGCCTCTTCGTTGAGGATGTCGAGCGCCGTGGTCGCCGGCACCGCTCGTTTGTACGGCCGGTCCTGCGCGGTCAGCGCGTCATAGATGTCGGAGATCGTCATCATGCGGGCCTGCAGAGGGATCTGATCGCCGGTCAGCCCGCGGGGATAACCGGAGCCGTCCAGCTTTTCATGATGGCCGTACGCAATCTCGGGGATGCCCCGCATGACCGGCGTCCACGGGATCTTGGCGAGGAAGTGGAAGCTGTGGGTGACGTGCGACTCCATCTCGAGCCGCTCCTGCGGATCGAGCGTCCCCTTGCGAATGCTCAAGAACCGGAACTCCTGCGGCTCGAGCATCGGGTGCGCACGACCCGCCATGTCGTAGTACGTCTGCTGCGACAGAAACTCGAGGGCAGAGGCTTTGTCCTCGGGCATCACTGACGGCTCGTTGGCCGCGGCCACGCCGTCTGCCCACTGCCGCAGCTGGCCCAGCTCTGCCTCGAGCCGCCTGTCGATCTCCTCGAGAGTCTTGCCGTTCTGTCCCGCGCGCATCGCCTCGAGCTTCTCGGTCGCGTACCTGACCTGCACCGAGCGCTCGATGAACTCGAACCGGGCCTGGATGACCTCGAGCTGACCCGGCGCGAGCTTTTTCGCCTTGACCAGGATGTGTTCGCGCACACCGACCTTCCCGAAGTCGTGAAGAAGACACGCGTAGCGCAGCTCCTTGAGCTGGTCGTCGGTGAAGTTCACGTCCATGAACTTTCCGGTTGCGATCTCATTGATCACGCGCGCCAGCGCAGAGGTCATGTGCTCGACGCGACCGGAATGACCGGCGGTGCTCGGGTCTCGCTGTTCGATCGCGGTGACGCTCGCCTGGACGAAACCGTCGAACAGCGCCTGGATCGAGTCGAGGAGGCTCTTGTTGTCGAGCGCCACCGCGGCCTGGCTCGCGACGGATTCGATCATCTCGACGTCGTCGGGCTGGAAGCTGATCACCTCGGTGGCGACGTTGTCGACGGTCAGCCGCGACTCGAACCGGCGCTTGGCGTTGATCAGCTGAACGGCGCCCACGACCTCGTCCTTGTAGTTCCGCATCGGCACGGTGAGCATGGATTTGGTGCGGTAGCCGAACTGAATATCGAAAGTCTTGCCGCCCCGCGGCTTGCCGGCCGGCGGGTTGTACGCGTCCTCGTAGATCTGGCTTGTGCCCATCGTGACCGTGTAGCCGACGACGGTCTTGTCGTCGACTGGCACCGTGAACGCCGAGTACGTGTCCTTGTCGATGGAGTGGTTCTGGCTCGAGGCGAGAAAGAGCTTCGGTTGACCGTCCTCGACCATCTTGAGCCACAGGCTGGCGCCGTCCGCGTGCGTCAGCTGGCGGACGGTGGTGAGGATGAACGACTGCAGCCGGCCGATGTCCTTCTCGGCCGAGAGCGCGATGCCGATCCGGTTCAGCTCACGAAAGCGGCGGTGCCGCCTGTGCACCTCCTGCTCGAGATGATCGACCTGCTGCTTCAAAGCCACGTTCTCGATCGCGACCCGGATCAGCTCCCGCAGCGCCGAGGCGGGCGCGTCGGGTGGGATTTCGATTCCGGCGACGTGCTCCGGAGCCTGCTGACCAGGTCTGAGAAGAACGAGAGCGGGCTGCTCGATGTGCGCGGGATCGCTCAGCTGCTCGATCTCGAGGCCGGTGGCCGCGAGGCCCGTCGGCGCCTGGGGATCGAGCACGTAGAGATGGAAGGGCTGGGCCGTCTTCATTTTTGGCGGGCCTTTATCTAGCACCCCCGTCGGAGTTTTGAGCGTAGATAAGGCGTAAACCCTCGAGGGTGAGCAACGGGTCGGTCGTCTCGATCACGTGCGTGAGTTCGGCGACGAGGGAAGCCTGCCCACCCGTGGCGATCACCCGTGCCCTGCCGCCGAGCTCGTCGACCATCCGTTTGACCATGCCCTCGACCTGCGCGACGAAACCCCAAACCAGGCCTGACTGGATGGAGGCGACGGTATTCCGGCCGATGACCGAGTCCGGGGCCACCGGCTCGACCCGCCGCAGCATGGCCGTCTGGCTCACCAGGGCGTCGAGCGAGATCTCCACTCCAGGCGCGATCGCCCCGCCCAGGTAGTCCCCGTCGGCGTTGATGGCGTCGTAGGTCACGGCGGTGCCGAAGTCGATGACGACGATCGGGCCGCCGTACTTGGTGAAGGCCGCGAGCGCGTTGGCGATGCGGTCGGCGCCGACGTCCTTGGGGTTGTCGTAGCGGATTCGGACGCTCGTCTTGACCCCCGGGCCGACCATGACAGGCTCGCACTTGAGGTATCTGCGCGAGGCCTCCACCAATGCCGGGTTGATCGTCGGAACGACGCTGGCGATCACCACGCCGCTCACCACGTCGAGACTGAATCCGCGGAGCTCGAACAGCTGTCTGAGCTCGAGCGCAACCTCGTCGGCCGTCCGCTCGCGGTGGGACGTGACGCGCCAGTCGGACACCAGCCGTTCGCCGTCGAAAAGGGCGATCGTGACGTTGGTGTTGCCGACGTCGACGGCGAGAAGCACGGGCGGAACTCTACCTCTTGAGCGAGGCGGCTTCGTTGCGAATCGCCTTTGCCCGGCGGGTGACGTCGAGACGGCGTTTCCGGACCGAGGTCGCCGCGTCCCAGGGCGGTGTGAAGGCGCCGTCGCGGACCTGGCGCCCGACCTGCTCGTGCGCTTTTCGGAACGGGGTTCCTCCGCGGACGAGTTCGTCGGCGGCATCGGTGGCGAGAAGGACGGGGTCCGCGGCCGCCTGCGCGAGGCGCTCGCGGTCGAATTCGAGGTGCTGGACGAGAAGGGTGGCCGCACGGATCGACTCAAGGACGTTGTCGACGGCCGTGAACACCGCCGGTTTGTCCTCCTGCAGGTCGCGGTCGTAGGTCAGCGGCAAGCCCTTGAGCACCGTGGCCAGAGCCGTCAGACTGCCGATCGACCGGCCGGCGCGGCCGCGCAGCAGCTCGGCGATGTCGGGGTTCTTCTTCTGCGGCATCAGGCTCGAGCCGGTCGCGATCTCGTCGGCGAGCTTGACGAAACCAAACTCGCTGGTCGCCCAGAGGACCACGTCCTCGCCGAGCCGGCTGAGGTGCACCGACGTGCATGTGCAGGCGTAGACGAGGTCGAGCGCGAAATCGCGGTCGCCGACGGCGTCCATCGCGTTCTCCGTAAGCGTCCCCAGACCAAGCTCGTCGGCGACGGTCTTCCTGGCGAGACCCAATGTCGACCCGGCCAGCGCGCCTGAGCCGAGGGGCATCGTGTCCGCCGCCTCGCGCGCATGGCGAAAACGCTGCACGTCGCGCAGCAGGCCCTCGGCATGCGCGAGGAGGTGGTAGCCCGCGGTCACGGGCTGTGCACGCTGCAGATGCGTGTATCCGGGCATCGACCAGTCCGCGTGCGTAGACGCTTTGAGGGCAAGCGCATCGATCAGGTCGGCCAGCAGCAGGATGGCCTCGCGCGCGGCATCGCTCGCGTACAGCCTCAGGTCGAGCGCGACCTGATCGTTGCGTGAGCGACCGGCGTGCAGCCTCGCACCATGCGGAGTGATCTCTGTGAGACGGCGCTCGACCGCGGTGTGGATGTCCTCGTCGCTCGGCGCGAACTTGAACGAGCCCTCGTCGAGCTCGCGCTTGACACGCCTCAACCCGCGCTCGATGGCGGCAAGCTGAGAGGCGGTGATGATGCCGGCGGCCTTGAGGCCACGAGCGTGCGCGACGCTGCCCGCGATGTCATACGGGTAGAGCTCGAAGTCGACCGCGAGCGATGACGAGAAGCGTTCCAGCTCGGGAAGCAGGCCGCGCGCGAAACGCCCGCCCCATAACTTCTTGGTCGTTATCTGCTCAACCTCTTCGCGTCGCCGAGCAGGCGCCCGAAGTCACGGGATTGGAGCCGCCCCTGCACCTGCGCTGACGTGCGCAATCCCATGCCCCACAACTTGATGAAACCGGCGGCCGCCGACTGGTCGAACTCATCCCCCTTGCCGTACGTCGCGAGTGAGAGCTGATAGAGCTGATGCGGCGCCTTGCGACCGACGACCTGCGATGACCCTTTGAAGAGCTTCAACCGCACGTCGCCCGTTACGTGGCGCTGCGTCTCGGCGACGAAGGCGTAAAGCGCGTCGCGTAATGGGCTGAACCAAAGCCCGTCGTAGACCATCTGCGCCCACTGCTGCGCGACCGTGTCCTTGAAGCGCGCGACCTCCTTCGGCAACGTGATGTCTTCCAATGCCTGATGCGCCTGCAGAAGAATCACCGCGGCCGGTGCTTCGTAGATCTCGCGCGACTTGATCCCGATCAAGCGGTTCTCGAGGTGGTCGATTCGCCCGACGCCGTTCTCTCCGCCCACGCGATTGAGCGCCGTCACAAGATCGATCGCGCCGATGGGCTTGCCGTCGAGCGCCACCGGGATTCCTTCCTTGAAACCGATCTCGACGTAAGCGGGTTCGTCGGGGCAGCTGCGCGGATCCCGAGTCCACGCGTAGACGTCCTTCGGGGGCTCGGCCCACGGATCTTCCAGAACGCCTGCCTCGATCGAACGGCCCCACAGGTTTTCGTCCGTCGAGTAGGGCTCGCGCACCGTCGCGGGGACCTCGATGCCGTGCTGCTGCGCGTAATCGATCTCGTCGTCCCGGTTCATCCCCCACTCGCGCACCGGCGCGACGACCTGGAGGTCGGGCGCGAGCGCCGCTGTCGCCACGTCGAAGCGCACCTGGTCGTTGCCTTTGCCCGTGCATCCATGCGCGATCGCCTGCGCGCCCTCTCGCCGCGCCACCTCGACCATCATGGCGGCGATCAGAGGGCGTCCCAGCGCGGTGGCCAGCGGATATTCCTTTTCGTAGACGGCGCCGGCCTGCAGCGAAGGCCAGACGAAGATCTGCAGGAAAGGCACCCGCCCGTCGGCGACGTACGCAGCCGACGCGCCGATCTTGAGCGCGCGCGCCTGGATGGCGTCGAGGTCCTTTTTTTCGCCGAGGTCGACGGTGAACGCGATCACGTCCCAGCCCTGCTCTTTGAGCCAGCGGATCGCGACCGACGTGTCGAGGCCGCCGGAGTACGCGAGTACGAGTTTTGGGTCAGGCACTCGCGAGCAGCTCTTTCAGCGCGCGGCCGGCGCCGCGCTGGCGCAGCACCGCGATGATCGTGTCGTCGCCGGCGACCGTGCCGGCGATGCCGGGAAGCGCCGCCTCGTCGATACGTCGGGCCACGAGGTTCGCGGTCCCGGGGGGAGTCCGGATCACGGCCATCGGTTCGATGAGCTCGACCGACAGGACGAGCTCGCGCACCATCGCCGCCGAGCTCCGATAACCGGCTCCTGATCGGACGAGGCCGAGCTCCTGGATGTCGCGCGAGATGGTGGCCTGGGTGGCGCGCATTCCCTTGCGCGCGAGAGCCGCGGCGATCTCTTGCTGCGTGTGCGCGGACCCGCGGTTGACGAGCTCGAGGATCGCACTCTGTCTTTCCGCTTTGGTCGCGGTCATCCCGCGACCCTCTTCATCACGTCGTGCGCGTGGTCGATGTCCTCGGACGTGATGACCAGCGGCGGCACCAGCCGGATCGAGTGGTCGTCCACCGCGTTGACCACCAGGCCGGCCTCGAGACATGCGGTCTGGAACGCTTTCGCCTTCGCCTCTTCGAACTCGAAGGCCTGCATCAGCCCGAGTCCTCGAGTCTGCTTCGCGCCCAGGTCCGAGATCGCGGTGCGAAGGACGTCGCCCATCTCGGCCGCGTGGCCGACGAGGCCGTCCCGCTCGATCACCGCGAGCACGGTCGTCGCGACGGCGCAAGCGAGCGGGTTGCCGCCGAACGTCGAGCCGTGATCGCCTGGCTCGAACACGTCGGTGCGAGGATTGGCGAGGCACGCGCCGATGGGCACGCCGCCGCCCAAACCTTTGGCAAGGGTCATGACGTCGGGTGTGATGCCGGCGTGCTGATGCGCGAACCAGCGGCCCGTGCGGCCGAGGCCGGTCTGGACCTCGTCGAGGATCAACAGCAAATTGTTCTTATCGCACCATTCGCGCACGCGCTTCAGATAGCCGGGCGCGGCGGGCACCACTCCGATCTCGCCCATCACCGGTTCGAGCATCACCGCCACGGTCTTGTCCGTCGTCGCGGCTTCGATCGCGGCGACGTCGTTGTAGGCGACATGCACGAACCCAGGCGGCAGGGGCTTGAACGGGTCGGAATATTTATGCTGTCCGCCCGCCGTGACCGCCGCCAGCGTGCGGCCGTGGAACGAGCCGGTCGAGGTGATGATCTCGAACGCTCCCTCGCGGTTCTTCAGCCCCCATTTGCGCGCGAGCTTGATCGCCGCCTCGTTTGCCTCTGCGCCCGAGTTGCAGAAGAACACGCGGGACGGAAATGAGAGCTCGACGAGGCGCTTCGCCAGCTCGACCTGCGGCTGCGTGAAGTAGAGGTTCGATGTGTGGATGAGCTGCGACGCCTGGCGCGTCAACGCCGCCACGACGTCCGGATGCGAGTGGCCGAGCAGGTTGACGGCGATGCCGGCGACCATGTCGAGGTACTCGCGCCCCGCGTCGTCGTAGACGAGGCATCCGCGCCCGCGCACGAACGTCACCGGCAACCGGCGTCCGGTCTGCATCAGATACCGGTCCGCGAGCTCAATCACGGCGTGACCATCGTCCCGATGCCGGCTTCGGTGAACAGCTCGAGGAGTAACGCGTGCTTGGTGCGTCCATCGACGATGTGCGCCAGGGGCACGCCGTCGAGCGCGCGCAGGCAGGCCTCGACCTTGGGGATCATCCCGCCGGTGATCTCTCCCCGATCGATGCGGTTCCGCGCGTCCTCTTTCGAGAGCACGGGCACGACGTCGCCGTGCGCGCCCTGCACGCCGGGGACGTCGGTGAGCAAGATCACCTTCGCGGCTTTCAGGACGACCGCGATCTCCGCCGCGACCGTGTCGGCATTGATGTTGTACGCATGCCCGTCGTAGCCGAGACCGATCGACGCGATGACGGGGATGTATCCACGTCCCAGCAGTGCCGTGATCGGCTCTTTGTTCACCTGCGTCACGCGGCCGACGAATCCCATCGACTCGTCGAGAGGCTCGGCGATGATCGTCGGCCCGTCCTCACCGCTCATGCCGATCGCCTGGCCGCCGAGCCGGTGGATCGCCGCGACGATATCCGGGCTGACCTTTCCGGTCAGCACCATCTTCACGACCTCCATCGTCTTTTCGTCGGTGACGCGAAGGCCGTTCTTGAACTCCGCCTTCATGCCAAGCCGCTCACTCATAGCCGTGATCTCGGGTCCTCCGCCGTGGACGAGGATCGGCTGCATGCCGACGTACCGGAGCAGCACCACATCGAGGAGCGTCTCGTCGCGCGCCTGTTCGATCGCGTTGCCGCCGACCTTGATGACGACGATCTGGCCGTGGAACCGTTTGATGTACGGCAGCGCCTCGACCAGGACCTTCGCGCGTTCTTCGACCGTCAGGGTCATGTCGTGTAGTCGGCGTTGATGCGCACGTACTCCTCCGATAGGTCGCAGCCCCACGCCTCGGCGTTTCCATCGCCGAGTCCAAGCGTGGCCACGATCTCGATCTCCGGTTGCTCGAATGCCTGGCGGACCGCCGCCAGGTCGACCTCCACGCCCGCGCCACGCTCGAAAACGACGAGGCCGCCGACGGTCAGATGGAGGCGGTCGAGCGCGAGCTCGGCGCCACTGTAGCCCAGCGCGCAGACGATCCGGCCCCAGTTCGGATCGCCACCGTGCACAGCCGTCTTGACGAGGCTCGACGCCGCCACCGTCCTCGCCGCCTCGCGTGCATCGACATCCGAGGCAGCGCCGAGGACACGAACGGTGATGAGCCTGGTCGCGCCCTCACCATCACGCGCGATGGAGCGCGCTAGATCACGGGCGATGCTTTCGATGGCCCCGCGCAGGCGATCAGCCTCCTCGCTGCCGGCTCGCACCGGCTCGTTGCCGGCGGCGCCGTTCGCAAGAATCAAGAAGCTGTCATTGGTCGAGCTGTCGCCGTCGACAGTCACCTGGTTGAAGCTGCGGTCGGCGATCGATTTGACGACCGTCGAAATGAGTCCGGGCTCGACCGCGGCATCGGTGGTTATGTACGCGAGCATCGTCGCCATGTTCGGGTGGATCATGCCCGAGCCCTTGCACATGCCGCCGATGCGCACGGTCGCACCGCCAATCGTCACCTCCGCCTGCGCGGTCTTGGGCACCGTGTCGGTGGTCATGATCGCGCGCGCGGCGGCATCGCCGGCGTCGCGGCTCAACTTCTCGCACGCCTGGCCGATGCCCGACTTGATGGCGTCCATCGGGAGGTAGCGTCCGATCACGCCGGTGGAGCTGACCAACACCTGATCGGGATCGAGATCCAGGCGGTCGGCCGACAGTTTGGCCATCAAGAGCGCGTCGCGGAATCCCTGCGCTCCCGTGCACGCGTTGGCGTTGCCGGAGTTAATCGTCAGCGCCTGGACGCGATTGCGCTGGAGGTGCAGTTGATCGATCACCACGGACGCCGACTTGACCTTGTTGGTCGTGAAGACGCCGCCCGCGTCGCACGGGTAAGCGGAATGGACGACGCAGAGGTCGTCTCTCTGGTCGCGTGGGATCGCCGACGCGCCGGTCGTGAATGCCTTGATCCCACACGCCGCCGTCCCCGCCCGAAATCCTCGGGCGAACGTCACGGCCACTGGACCGGGCCCTCGAGCGCCGTCGTGCGCTCGAATCCAAATGCGATGTTGAAGCACTCGACACCCTGGCCCGACGCGCCCTTGACGAGATTGTCCAGCGCGGCGGTGACGACCGCCTTGCGCCCCTGCGACGACACGTGGACCAGGCACAGGTTCGAGTGCGTCGCCTGCTTCGTCGCCGGCGTCCTGTCGACGACTCTGGTGAAAGGCTGTCCCGCATAGAACTCGCGGTAGGCGTCGTCCATCTTGGCCGCGGAGCCCCTGAGGTCGAAGTAGCAGGTGGCGAGGATTCCGCGCGTCATCGGCACCAGATGAGGGACGAACGTCACGTCGACTTTTGCGTCGAGCTCCTGCGTGATCTCCGGCAGGTGACGATGACCCTCGACTGCATAGGCATGCACCGACTCGTTGACCTCGCTGAAGTGGACGCCCAAGCCCGGAGACCGTCCCGCGCCGCTGACGCCGGACTTCGCGTCGACCACCACGTCGGAACCGATGAGGCCGGTCGACGCCGCAGGCGCGAGCGCCAGGATCGCGGCCGTCGAGAAGCACCCCGGCACGGCGACCAGTTGGGCGTCCTTGATCTCGTCCTCGTGCAGTTCGGCGAGCCCAAAGACCGCCTTGTCGAGAAGGTGCGGCGCCGGATGCGGCTGCCGGTACCACCTCGGGTACTGGGCCGCGTCGTGCAGCCGAAAGTCAGCGCTCATGTCGATCACCCGCAGCCCGGCCTCGAGCCATGACTCCACTTTCGCCGCACCGACGTTGTGCGGCAGACAGCTGAAGATCACATCGAGGCCGTCCGGGACGGGTTCGGCATCGAATTCGCCGTTCAGCTCGAGAAGCGGAAAAACCTCGGAATAAGGTTTACCGGCGAGAGAGCGCGATGTCAGCTGGACCAGCTCGACGTGAGGATGACGTGCCAACAGGTGGACGGCCGTCATTCCCGCGTAGCCGTTGGCGCCGGCCACTGCAGCTCGGACCTTCTTTGCCACGGGCGCATGAGTATACAGCGATCTGCATAAACATGCGATCGCTAGTCAGGCTCGTTGAAGAAGCACGACTCCGCCCCGGTGTGGCAGGCGGGACCTGCCGGATTGACCCGTAGAAGCACTGAATCAGCGTCGCAGTCGAGGCGAATCTCGACGATCTCCATGGTGTTGCCAGAGGTCGCGCCCTTCTCCCACAGGCCGCGCTCCCGGGAGTGAAACCACGCGCGCCCGGTCACAAGCGTTTTGGTCCAGGCTGCCTCGTCCATGTAAGCGACCATGAGGACCTTGCCGGTGTTGGCGTTCTGCACCACCGCCGGAATCAGGCCCTTCGAAAAGTCCGGGGTCACTGAGAGTGCGCCCTGCGCGCGCCCGGCGGCCTCACCTCCAGGCCCATGGCCGCCAGGTCGCGCTTGACGCCCGAGACCGATAGCTCGCCGAAGTGGACCACCGACGCGGCCAGCGCGGCGTCGGCGCCACCGTCGGTGAGGGCTCTGTACATGTGCTCGGTCGAGCCCGCGCCGCCGGACGCGATGACGGGCAGGCGCACGGCAGAGCTGACCGAACGCAAGAGC
>DASTIX010000052.1:0-2475 GCA_035717165.1 Candidatus Dormiibacterota bacterium | reverse complement strand
CCGCATTCCTACCAACGCGGTTCGGTCTGGCCGCACGACAGCGTGATCGCGGCGGCGGGCATGCGTCGCTACGGCATGGCGGAGGAGGCGTGGACGATCCTCGACGGTCTCCTCGGGGCGGTCATGTGCTTCGAAGACATTCAGATGCCCGAGCTGTTCGCCGGCCTGCCGAAGAGCGAGTTCGCCGTGCCCGTGCCCTACCGCATGGCCAACGTGCCCCAGGCCTGGGCCGCCGGTTGCATCCTGCACATGGTTCGCATCCTTCTCGGCCTCGAGCCGGACGTCCCCGCCGGACGGATCTACCTCGATCCGGCGCTGCCCCGCTGGTGTGCCCGCCTCGAGATGCGCAACCTCCGCCTCGGCCCGCACCATGTCCGCCTGCTCGTGCAGCGCAAACCCGACGGAAGTCACGACATCGAAGCCGACGCGCCTGGGCTCGAGATCGTGCGCGGGACGCCGCCGTGGCTGGCCATCGCCGCCGACTAAGTAGAAGCACTCGGCCGAACGTTCCTGCGTTTCTGCCGGCGGTGGCGGGTTCTACCGGATGTGGAGCCGCGTCGTATCGCGATGATCGTCAGCCCGTGGTATCCGGTCCCTCCGGACGGCTACGGCGGCATCGAGCTGATGGCCTACAACCTTGCGTGCGAGCTGTCGCGGCGTGGCCATAAGGTCACGGTGATCGGGCAGCAGGGGTCGCAGGGGCCTTACGAGGTGCTGGCGCTCGCGCCCGAGAGCTGGAGGAACCAGCTGGGCACGCGCGACCAAGTCGCACGCCACTCCCTCTTTCTCTACCGCGCCTACGACGCGATACGCCGCCGAGCCTTCGACGTCGTACACGACCACTCGGGGCCGCCGGGGATTCTCGTCGGCGGTGTGTGCCGTCCGGAGGCGCCCGTCGTGGCCACGCTGCATGGCGACCTGTCCGAAGCCGAAGGCGAATTCCTCGCCGCGGTCGACCGGCGCGTCCATCTCGTCGCCATCAGCCGGGCACAGCAGGCAACCGTCGCCGGCGTCGAGTGGAAGGGCGTGGTGCACAACGCGGTCGACCCCGGGCTGTTTACGCCGATCACGCGCCGCGAGGAGAAAGAGGATTACATCGTCAACCTCGCGCGCATCTCACCGGACAAGGGTCAGCATCTCGCGATCGAGCTCGCGAAACGTTTGAACGTGCGGCTCGTGCTCGCCGGCAAGATCGACGCCGATTCGCAGCGCTACTTCGAAGAGAAGGTCAAGCCCAACCTCAACGGCCAGGTGACGTGGTGCGAGAACGTCGAGGGCGAGGAGAAGGCCTCGCTGCTCGCGCGCGCGCGCGCCATGGTCTTTCCCATCCAGTGGCAGGAGCCGTTCGGCATGGCCATGATCGAGGCGATGATGAGCGGCACGCCGGTGATCGCGATGGCGCATGGCGCAGCGCCGGAACTGGTGGAACCGGGTGTCACCGGATGGCTTGCCGAGGATATCGACGGCATGGCCGAGGCGTACTCACGGCTTGATGAGATCGATCTGAAACGCTGCGTCGAGGTCGCTTCGCAGAGGTTCGGTCCCGCGCAGATGGCTGATGGATATCTGAAGGTATACGACCGCGCGATCGAGCAGGAGCTCTACTCCTAGCGAGGTCAGTTGATCCGGACGCCGTGCTGAACCGGCTGTGCCCTTACCTCAGTGCCTTCGACGCTGAAGTCGACGCGCTGGCCTGCGAAGTGCAGCCCGTTCACCTCGACCCGATTCCACATCGACGTCGGGACCGGTGAGACGCGCAGCGCCTTGCGCCGATGGTCCACCTCGAGGCCGAGCATCGACGAAACGCAAGTGAACATCGCCGCCGCAGACCACAGCTGCGGCGTGCAAGTGTTCCAGTACTCGCGGGGTGGCTCGCCGGGTTGGCGCACGTCGCCGCAGAAGAGCTCCGGCGGTCGGTGCCTGGAAAATTCGAACGAAGCCTCGACCAGCGCGCGGGCCAGACGCTCGGCTTCATCGACGAATCCGTACTGGCGCAGGCCCGCGACCGCGAGCGCGTTGTCGAAGGGCCACACCGATCCGTTGTGATAGCTGCACGGGTCATAGTTGACCGCGCGGTCCGACAGCGTGCGCACGCCCCAACCGGAAAACAGGTCGGGTGATAGCAGCCGCTGCGCAACCTGTGCCGCCTTGGGCCGGTCGACGATGCGCATCCACAGGCAGTGGCCGGGATTCGAGCTGACCGCTTTCACCTGACGTTTGTGTCCGTCGAGCGCCTGCGCGAAGTACTTCTCCTTCGGCATCCAGAAGTCTCGATTGAAACGCCATTTGAGCCCTGCCGCCTGCTCTTTGAGCACGGGCCGGCGCCGCGACATCCCGATCAAGCCGCGGTGCAGGTACGCCTGGACCTCGCATACCGCGGCCGGCCGCAGGACATCGCTGCCGTCGAGGTTGGTCAGCGAATCCGCCGAGTCCTTCCACGTGGCGTTGCGGTATCGCACACCGCGGTCTTCGATG
>DASTIX010000051.1:0-26470 GCA_035717165.1 Candidatus Dormiibacterota bacterium | reverse complement strand
TCCGCCAGCGCGACGACGGAGATCGCGCCGGGCAGACCGGAGGCCGTGAGGCTCGTGCCTTCGATCGGATCGACGGCCACGTCGACTTCCGGTTCGAGGCCGTTGCCGATCTCCTCGCCGAAGTAGAGCATCGGCGCCTCGTCCTTCTCGCCCTCGCCGATGACGACGGTGCCCTTCATGTCGACGGTCGCGAGCGAGGCGCGTATCGCCTCGACCGCCCGGGCGTCGGCGGCGTCCTTGTTGCCGCGTCCCTGGAGCGGAGCAGCCGCGAGCGCGCCGGCTTCGGTGACGCGCAGCAGCTCGAGGGCGAGGTTGCGGTTGATCTTCGGCTCTTCGATCATCCCGATCTCACGATAACCGAAGGATTAAGCCAGACCCCGCCTTCTGATCGGAAGCTTGTCGGCTTCGACCCAGAGCTCGTCTTTGCGCACCAGCCGGCGGTCGCCGGTGCGGTCGACGTAGACGCACGTGCGCTCCAGGACGGCGGTCACGCGCACCCTCTCCTCCCCGAGGGTCGCGTCAAATCCATCGATGAGCACCTCATCCTCGTCGAGCTCGACCTCGCTCAGCTTGCGCGGGCCGCTCGGCCGCACCTTGGTCGAGAGCTGAAGCTGCGGCCGAGGTCCGGTCTGCGGGCTCGGCTTGATGGTCAGTCGCGAAGAGGCCGACCCTGCGAGCCGGATGCCCGGGCGCGACGGTGGGATCACCGGGCGCGTAGGCAGCGGCTTCGGCTTGGGAAGCTCGACGGTGGGACGAGAAGCTTTCGGCGGGGCTTTCGGAGCCGCCTTCTTGGGGGCAGAAGCGGCTCGGGCTCGAGGCTTTCGGTCTCGAGCCCGGACCGGCTTTCTGGCTGGTCGCTTAGAAGAACTCACCCCAGAATTTTCTGACCTTCCCAACGGGATTCGGAACGGCCTTCAAAGTTACGACCGTCGACTGAGCGGGCACCTGCGCCAGGCGCTCTGGCGGGATGTCGGGGATGCCCTCCGGGTGCACTCGGATGACCCCGTAGTGCACGCCGCCTTCCTGCACGACCAGAGCGCCCACAGTGGCGTCGCCTTCCAGGCGGCCTGTGCTCGTGATCTTGAGCCGGTTGGCGGCGATGACGTTGCCGCGCACCACGCCCGAGATCGTGATCCGGGTCCCTTTGATGTCGGCTTCGACCACCGCCTCTGGTCCCACGAATAGATCCGCATCGCACTCGATCTGCCCGCTGAACCGTCCGAGCACCTGGCCCGGCCCTTTGAGGATCAGCTTCCCCGAGAGCTCGTCGTCCTGAGCGATCACAGTCGCCTTCGGGTCGAGCACCTGCGCATCGCCGTTCGTACTCGGCGCGCTTAGAGACTCCACGGCCACGTCAGTCATTCCAAATTCCTCCCCGGCCGCCCTTCTCCCTTAGTGAATCTCCAAGGGGCGGCCCCCTCCAACAGGCAGCATAGAGCCTGCCGGGAGCCGCCGCTACAGGTTAGGGTGAGTCGACAAGTAGTCGGTAATCGCCTCCCGCTCGGGTGCGATCTCTCCGTCGATGACGAGCTCTTCAAGCTTTTGCTTGATTCGCCCGACCTCCGGACCTGGCTCGATACCCCGAATTCGCATGATGTCGTCGCCCGTGACCAGTGGCTCGAGCCGCGACGGACGCTCTTCCATCACGCGATCGAGCCGGGCCTGCAGCTCGTCGAGCTTCTCCGGGTACGGATACGCAGACGCGGCGATGTCGGCCCTTCCAAGCAGCATCAGACGCGGAAGAAGCGGCCCGGCGTCGCGCGCGAGGCGGCGGACCGCGCCGTCCGTCCACTCCTCGCGGTAGAACACCGGCCGGAGGTGCAGCCGCACGAGCTGTGTCACCACGTCGATCTCCCTCTGTGCGAACCGCAGCCGCTCGAGCGCGCGCTTGGCGATCTCGGCCCCGACCTCTTCGTGCCCGACGAATGTGCCGTCGCCCTTGGCGGTCGCAGGCTTGCCGACGTCGTGGAAGAGCGCCGCGAGCCTGAGCAGAAGATCGGACTGCGTGTGCTCAACGGTGAGCAGCGTGTGGCCGAACACGTCGTGGGTGTGGTAGCCGGTCTGGGGGACGCCTTTGCAGGCCGCGATCTCCGGCAGGACCACTTCGAGCAGCTGCGACTCGTCGAGCAGCTCGAGGGCAAGTTTGGGCCGCTCGGAAGCCAGCATCCGGCGGAGCTCGTCGGCGATCCGTTCGACCGAGATCACGGGCGGCGCCAGGCGCGCCTTCATCGAACGCATCGCGGGGATGAGATCCGGCGCGAGCGTGAAGCCGAGCTCGGCGGCGAAGCGGATGCCGCGGAGCATGCGCAGGGGGTCGTCCTCGAACGTGCGCAGCGGACCGGCGGGCGTGCGCAGCACTCGAGCTTCGAGGTCTCTGCGACCGCCGAGCGGGTCGTGCACCTTGCCGTCTAGGTCCATGAGGAGCGTGTTGACCGTGTAATCCCTGCGGCGCAGGTCCTCGTCGAGGGTCGCGACGCGCACGTCGGGCTTTCGCGAATCGGACGCGTACGACTCGGCGCGCGCCGTGACGAACTCGACGAGCCGCCCCGGAAGCGTCACCTGCGCCGTGCCGAATCTCTCGAACGTGACCGGAGCCGGCGCCCCGGCCAATTCTGCGAATCGCCTGGCGACCGCGAGCGCATCGCCGCCCTCGACGACCACGTCCGGATTCAGGTGCACCCTCCCGAGGAGCTTGTCACGCACGTAGCCGCCGACGATCCACGCCTTCACGCGCTGGTCCGCGGCGGCGCGCTTCAGCAGCGCGAGGAGGTCTGCCTCGCTTACTGGTTCAGTCGCGCCCATTCCACGGCTCCGACCTGCCCGGCGCGATCCCCGAGGCGGGCGCGGCGCACGCGTGGGCGGCGGGCCGCCTTGATGAACGGCGACGAGTGGAGGGTTTCGAGCATCGTCGGCTGGACGAGCGACCACGAGCGCGAGACCCCGCCGCCGATGACGAACATCTCGGGATCGAGGGCATTGGTGAGGCTGATCAACGCGAGGCCCATGTATCTCGCCGCACGCTCCACGACCATGCCCGCGTGCCGGTCTCCGCGCGCCGCTGCGGCGAAGAGCTCGGACGCTGGATGGCCTGTCTCCCTCGCCAGGTTCGCGCCGCCGATGAAAGCTTCGAGGCAACCGCGCTGCCCGCAGTTGTCGAGCGGCCCATTGGGGTCGATGATCATGTGGCCGATCTCGCCCGCCGTCCCGTGCGCACCCCGATGCAGCGTGCCATCGATGATGAGGCCGCCGCCGACCCCAGTCGACCAGGTGATGTACACCATGTTCCTGGTTCCGCGGCCGGCGCCTTTGGAGAACTCACCCAGACCGGCCATGTCGGCGTCGTTCGCGAGGTGCACGGTCGCGCCGGTCGCGCGGCCCATCATCGCCTCGAGCGGGACGTTCTGCCACGGAAGGTTCGGCGGGTTGACGAGCACGCCACGCTTGAGGTCGATGGGCCCCGGCGCGGCGATGGTGATGATTCGCACTTTCTCCCGCCCTCGGTGCCTGTCGATCTCGCCCGCGGCCCAATCGACCATGGCCCGCGGCGTCGGCAGCAGGTGGGTCCTGGTCTTGACGCTGGTGACGAGCTGGCCGTCCGACCGCGCGAGCGCGACGCGGACCTGCGTACCGCCGAGATCGATGCCCGCGAGCATGTCGCGGTTAGGTTAACCGCCGCGAAATCACGGATAGGCGCGCCAATCCGGCGTTTACCGGGCTGGCGATGCCTGATTAGCGAGACTAAGCGGCGCGGGACGGGACGTTAAGACGCGATGAGCTGCTGGCCTCGCAATGCGTCGAGGATCTCGATCGGGGCGCGCGCGCGGTTGAACGTGTAGAAATGCAGGCCGGGAACGCCGGCCTCCAGAAGCTGCACGCACTGCGCGATGCAGTGCTGCACACCGAGCGCGCGGATCGAGTCGTCGTCCGGCGCCGAATCGATCGCTTCTCGCAGCTCCGTCGGGACGGTCGCACCTGACATGGCCGTCATCACCGCCAGCGACCGGCGGCTCGGCACCGGCATCAGCCCCGGCACGATCGGCACGTCGATCCCAGCGATCCGTGCACGCTCGACCAGGTCGAAATAGAACCGGTTGTCGAAGAAGAGCTGCGTGATGAGAAAGTCCGCGCCCGACTCGACCTTCAACCTCATATAGCGAAACTCGTGCTCTTCGTCCGGGCTCTCGGGATGCTTCTCGGCGCTGCATGCGCCTCCGATCCCGAACCGATAACCGCTTCCACGGACGAGCGCGATGAGGTCGCTCGCATGCGTGAGGCGCGGATCAGCGGGCACGAATCCCTCGCCCGGCACTTGCGGATCGCCGCGCAACGCCAGCACATTCGCCACTCCCTCGCGCTCCATCCAGTTGAGGATCTGGCGAGTCCGGTCGGCGCTGTTCGCGCACGTGAGATGCGCCATCGCTTCGATGTGGTACTGGCGCTTGATGCGCGTGACCAGCTCGAGCGTCTTCTCGCCGGTGCGCACGCGATACGTGACGGACACCCAGTCAGGCGCGTGACCGGCAAGTGCCGCGATCGTCTTCTCTAGGACCTCGACCTCGCTTTCATCGCGCGGCGCCATGAATTCGAACGAGATGGTCGGCCGGCCGCGCCGGAGCAGATCCGCGATTCGCATCGGTCTCGGAACTCTATCAAGCCCTACCTTTCCGAAGGAGAGCAGGGGCGCTTGCCCGGCCGAAGGCCGGGTCGGCTTTGCCGACGCCCCGATGAGAGGAAACCGGCAGGTTTCCTCTCATGTTTTTACCTCAGCACCCGGGCGTCTCCGACGCGGCGCGTCACGTGCTGCGCATCGAGATACTCGAGCAGCGCGAGCACTGGCCGCCGGCTCGCCGACATGCGATCGCGCAACTGCGCCACCGTCACCATTCCGTCGGTGGCGATGATCTCTTTGGCCAGCGCGACCGCCGCGTCGAAGCCGCGTTTGCTGAAGGCGACGTCGTCGCTGACACGCACCAGGTCTCCACGCTGCGCCAGCGCTCTCACGACCTCGATCGTCACGCCCGTCTTCTGCATCGCCTCGGGCAGCGACGGTGGAGCGAGCGGCGTCTCATCGAGCACGCGCAGCAGCCCGCCATCGTCGACCGCGACCTTGTGATCCGGCGCCGCGAGAGATCCGTTGCGCTCGACGAGGCGGCCGTCTTCGACGAGACCCTTGACAACCGATGAAAACGCGGCCGCCGAAACGCCCAGCTTCCCGCGGAGCTCCTCACGTGCCATACCGGGTCGCAGCGGAAAGCTCTCGTGGTACGTCTCGAGCTCGCGACCGGCACGCGTCGAGACGGATAGCCACGCGTCCTCGCCGAATATCCATTCCCCGAGGCGTCGCGCTCGCAGGCTCGTGACGTCCGGATCGGGAGCGACGGTCGCCCTCAGCAGCGCGGCGACGGTGACACCTCGCGGGTATTTGCGCAGCTCCTCTTCGAGGACGTTCCCGGCGGCGCGGCGGTCGAGCGATTCGCGCACCGCCGAGTCGTGCCGCGAATGCTTGCGCGGCGCCGTATCGACCAAGCTGCCACCGGCAACGGTTTGAGCAGGGCTCGCGATCCGCAGCACGAAGCGGTCGTGGACCGCCACCGCGACAGGACGCTCGAGATAGAGCTGCACCCAACCTTCGCCTCCCGATGCAATCGAGTCGCCGTCGAGCACGATGAGCCGCGCCGCCACCTCGACCGTGCCCGTGTGCAGCAGCACCTGCATTCCATGCCGGAGAGGCTGATCGGCCGATCGCAAGACGCGAACCTTCGCGTCCACCCGCCGCGTCGGTTGCAGCGATCGCGGCGAGGCCAGGACGTCGCCTCTCGAGAGATCGGTTTTCTCGACGCCCGCCAGGTTTGCCGCCACACGGTTGCCTGGGCCGACGCTGTCGACCTTCTCGTTATGCCGCTGCAGGCCACGCACACGCACGAGACGGCCGGACGGCACGATTTCCATCTCATCGCCGGTGTGGATCGTGCCGTCGACGAGCGTGCCGGTGACCACGGTGCCAAATCCGCTCATCGTGAAAACACGGTCGATGGGCAGGCGCGGACGGCCTCCATCGTTTCGCGGCTGGGCCTCCGCGAGCAGCGATTCGAGCTGCGTCACGAGATCACCCAGGCCGGCGCCGGTGACCGCCGAGACGGTCACGATCGGCCAAACCCCGGCGGCTTTGCGCACCTCCTCTTTCACCAGTTCGAGCCACTCGTCATCAACGAGGTCGCTCTTGGTCAGGACCACGAGGCCGCGAGGCACCTCGAGCAGGTCGATCACGTCGAGGTGCTCGCGGGTCTGCGGCATCACTCCTTCATCGGCCGCGACCACGAGCAGCACCGCGTCGAGGCCGTGGGCGCCCGCGAGCATGTTGCGCATGAACCGCGCATGGCCGGGGACGTCGACGATCCCGATCTCGCGGCCGCTCGGCAGCGTCATGTGAGCGAAGCCGAGATCGATCGTCATGCCTCGCCGTTTCTCCTCGGCCAGGCGGTCGGGGTCGATGCCGGTCAAAGCCTCGATCAGCGTGGACTTCCCGTGATCGATGTGGCCCGCGGTGCCGACGACGAAGCTCATCGCCCCAGCGTCTTCACGGCAAGTTCGATGCAGTCGACCAACGTCTCGTCCTCGCCTTTCAGCACGGTGCGTGGGTCGATGCAGCACCGGTCGCTTTCGATGCGCGCGATCACTGCCGGTTCGCCTCGACGCAGCGCGGTGAGCAGGCGCGAGGCCGGCCCTTTGAGAGCCAGCAGGACCGTCGGCAGCGGCTGCTCGGGCAACGACCCGCCGCCAACCGCCGACGAGGCCTCGATCAAGCTCGTGTCGACGCCGCGATCCGCGAGCTTCACCGACCAGAATCCCGCCCGGCGGCGCAGCTCTTCTATCGACACGTGAAGCATCCGGTCGACGGGAATGTCTTCGTCATGGCCGAGAAGGCGCTGGCGCAACGTCGCCTCGAGCGCCGTAAGCGTCAGCTTGTCGATACGCACCGCGCGAGCCAGCGGATGCCGCGCCATCTTCTTGATCGCGTCCGCGCGGCCCAGCACGATTCCCGCCTGCGGACCTCCAAGCAGCTTGTCGCCAGAGAAGGTCACGACGTCGCAGTGCCGGACGGATTCGGCAATCGTCGGCTCGTCGCCGATGGCTTCGGCGGCACCGCTGCCGAGGTCGTCGAGCAGCAGCACTCCGTGCGTGCGCGCGATCGCCCCAAGGTCGGCGAGCCCGGCGGCCTCCGTGAATCCGGTAACGCGGAAGTTCGACGTATGCACTCGGAGCAGCGCCGCCGTCTTGGCGGTGATCGCCTGCTCGTAATCGGCCACGCGGGTTCGGTTCGTCGTCCCGACCTCGACCATGCGCGCGCCCGACAGTCGCATCACGTCCGGCATCCGGAACGAGCCGCCGATCTCGACGAGCTGCCCGCGGGAGACGACGACCTCCTTGCCTTTCGCTAGGGCGGTCAGCGCCAGCAGCACCGCGGCCGCGTTGTTGTTCACCGCGAGCGCCGCATCGCACGCGAACATCGCCGTGAGCAAGTCGGAGACAAGCGACGCTCGCTCACCGCGCTTGCCTGTCGCGATGTCGAGCTCGAGATTGCTGTAGCCCGCCGCAAGCGACAGCGCATCGACTGCGGCACGCGAAAGTGGCGCGCGCCCCAGGTTCGTGTGCAGCACGACGCCGGTGGCGTTGATCACGCGCCGGAGCTTGGGCGACGCAAGCTCACGCAGCCTTTCGGCAACGGCGGCCTCGCGCGCCTCGCCATCCGCCCCGCCCTCGCGCTCTTCAGCAAGCTGCGCACGGATCGCCTCGACGGTCAGATCCCGGCCGTAGGTCTTGACGAGCTCCGCGTAAGCGGGCTCGTTGATCAGCCTGCCTACAGCAGGCAGGGAAACAGGAACGCCAGGTTCGGGATCCTGTAGTCGACGCATGCGTTCAATGAGATTAGGCTTGCCGGCTCGAAGAAGGGCGTCATCACGATCGAAAGGAGGCTGATGCCGAACAGGAACTGAAACACGACGATGGCGATCACGCAGCCCACCCAGATCTCGCGCTGGCGCATCGCCACGTCGTAGAAGAACCGCGCGTTGCGACCCCGCAGCAGCGCCTCGATGATGTTCCACCCGTCGAGGCCGGGGATCGGCAGCAGATTGAACGCGAAGACCGACAGGTTGAGGAAGACGATGGCATACACCGCCGCGAGCAAGAGCCCGGGGCCCGGGGTGAAGGAAAAAGGCACGCCGAGCGCCAAGAGCCCTCTCAACACGAACCCGAGAACGATGCCCACGACCAGGTTGGCGGCCGGACCCCCCAGCTCGTAGATTACCTTCTGCCCCCGCGTGCTGATCCGGTTCGACTGCACCGGTACGCGCCGGCCCCAACCGACGAGCGCCAGGAACACCGCGATCGTCCCGTACGTGTCGAGGTATCGACGTGGGTCGGGTTTGAGGTAACCGAAGTAACGCACCGAGCGGTCGCCGAGGAAGTAGGCCGCGACGGCATGGCCGAGCTCGTGGACCGGGATCGCGATCAGCAGCGCGGGCACGAGCAACAGCGCCCGGATGAGCAGGTCGGTGAAGCTGCCGGCGGTGAACAACTAAGAGGGGCCCCCGCGAAGTCGCAGGCGCAGCCTCTGACTTCGTGGGGATTTCACTCGATCGGGATCTTGCTGTCGCGCTTCGTGGTTCGGCGCGCGGCGCGCGCCCGCCGCACGCGCTTCGTCGTGGGAGCCGGAGCCACACGGTTTTCGTAGATGAGCATCAGCGCCGTGATCAGCTCGCGCTGCGCGTTGAGCAGGTGCACCTGCGCGGAGGGGGGCACCATGTCGGAAAGCACGTTCCCCACCCGTGATCCCAGCTCGTTGATCAGCTCGATGACTCGCTCGCCGTCTCGGCTCATCCGCTCGTCTCCTTGCGCACGAAGCGCACCCGAAGCTCGCCGTCCTCGATCGCGGCCGTCGTGGTCTCGCGCCGCGCCAGGACCCGAGGCAGCGTGATCTCGCGCCGGTAATTGCCGACGGTGACATACAGCTCGCCGTCGTGGCGGCTCAGGTCGATCGCGGACTTGTCGACGAAGGGCATCTTGAGCGTGAGGATGTAGTCGCTCCCGTCCTTATCTATGCGCTGCGGATTGAAGGTCGCAAAGCGCTGCGACGGATCCTCCTCGCCGTAGACCGCGTCGGCCATGCGACCCAGCATCTTCTCGCCGACGACCTCGCGGTCGAAGAGCGGCACGTTGAAGATCGGGATCCCGGCAAAGGAGTGCTCGACCTCCTGCTGGTAGCGCTGGTGGATGCGCTGCCATTTCTGCAAGAGCTCGTCGTGCAGCTCGCCCGGCAGCAGCCGGTTGACGATGACCGCGTCGGTCACGTAGCCGAAGAGGCTCAGATACGTGTACGCACGCTTGGCCTCTTTGACGACCATCTTCTCGAGGTTGAGCACGATGCGCACCGTGGTGACCTCGGGGTCGGTCAACACCTTGCGCATGCCGTCCAGGTCCATCAGGAGGTCTTTGAGCGACGCGTACACCTCGTCCGACGGCAGCGGCATCTGCATCATCGGCTGCAGCACCGGCCGTGCCACCCGCATCGCCCGTCGAGACCACGGATAGATCTTGTCCAGCCACCACCTGGCCGCGTCCGGAAAAGTGAGCAGCTGAAGCGTTTCGCCTGTCGGAGCACAGTCGACGATCAGGACGTCGTGTTCCGCGCGCTGCGCGTAGTGCTTGATCCACATCAGCGACGCGACCTCGTCCATTCCCGGAGGGTTCGCGACCTCGTCCGCCAGGACCTCGTCGAGGCCCTGGGTCGAGAACACCTCGACCGCATACTCGTGGAGCTTCGCCCAGTGCCGCTGCATCTCGTGCAGCGACGAAACCTCGTGGGCCCACAGGTTGTCCGCGACTTTGGTCGCGTTCGTGCCGAGCTCGCGGTCGAAAGAATCGCCCAGCGAATGCGCCGGGTCGGTGCTCATGACGACGGTGCGGTAGCCCGCGGCGGCGCAGCGAACCGCGGTCGCCGCTGCAACCGAGGTCTTGCCGACGCCTCCCTTCCCCGTGAAGAGGATGACTCTCACGGCGAGAGTTTACGGTTGCCCGGCTTCCACCCGTCCGGCGGCCACGTCGTCCAGGTGCTGCTGCACGAGCGATTCGACGTGGCGAAGGATCGTGAGCGTCACCTCGGTGTTCTTCTCGGTGAGCTCGCTGATCTGCTTGATGGCGCTGAGGATCTGAACGTTCTGGCGGTCGGCCTTGTCCGCTTCCTCCGCGGCGTGCTCGAGCGTCAGGCGGTCCTTCTGCGCCTGCCGGTTCCCGGCGAGCAGAAGCACGGGGCCCGTGTAGGCCGCCTGGACGCTGAACAGGAGGTTGAGGAGGATGAACGGGAACGGGTCCCAGTGGTTGACCAGACCGATCACGTTGAAGGTGACCCAACACAGAACAGCCACCGTCTGGATGATCAGGAACCGCCACGACCCGATGCCGGCCGCGATGGCGTCGGCGAGGCGCTCCCCAAACGTCGCTTCCTCGTGATGGACGACGTTGACGGGATGCCTGTGATCGCGTGACCTGGCCTTGCGGTGGTGAAGCGTTTCTTTGGTCGCGAGCTGTCCGGATTCGCTGGTTCGCACTGACATGGAACCGGAAGCCTATCCGATTACTTGACGATCAGAGGCACCGTAATCGAGCCGACGACCAACAGAACGATCATTGCGGCGCCGACGACGAGCAGCCGAACGAGATCCTTCGTGAAGTAGGGCACGCGGTCCAGCGGTATGGACGGATCGGTCGACTGCACCGTGAAGCGGCCACCGCGGCTCTTGACGATCTGGTTTTGGTTTCCGAGCGACAGCTCGACCGCCCGCACGAGGGCCTGGTCGCCGCCGACGCGCGCCTGTGAGACGCTCCGCTGCGGCGTTCCGGTCTGAACCGTGACGGCCGCGCCCGGCGTGGCGCTGGCCGGTGTCAGCGGCCCAGCCGGCCGCATCGGCTGGCGGTATCTCGCCTTCGCTCGCTTCTTTCCCTTGCGACTCATCGATCTGCAAGTCTAGAGACGGATGAGTGAGAGGTTCAGGACAGGCAGGCGGCTGGGGGAGCTCGTTCTGGGTCGTGGGGTGCGACTCTGGAAGGGTTCCGCCTGCCTGTCGTTGGGCCGTGGGACTCAACCTGGTGGGTCGTGGGCTACGATATGTTGTGTCCCGGATGCAGTTATAACCCCGAATATTGTTGCTGTCAAGCGAATTGGCGGCAAATCTCGCCGGGCGCGCGCAGGGCGCACCAAATAGTTGAGAAGCAGCCCACCCGTTGCGACGCCGCGCCCGGTACTTCGCTGGCTGCCGTATCTATTTGCGGCCGGCGCGATCTTCTGGCTGGTCAACCTGGCACAGGCTGCTGCGCTCGCCGCGGCTCCGGTCGGCCGCGCGCAGCTGGAGCAGACGCTGGTCAACGCCGGCATCACGCAAAACTCGACCGCACTGCTGACCGTGTACTTCGTCGCGGTCTTCCTCTTCGAAGGCACGGCGGCGGGACTGCACGGGGCGGCGTTCTACGGCCTCCGCGCCAAGCGTTGGTGGGGCTGGGTCGTCGCCGTCATCGTCGCGGGGGCGTGGTCGCTCGTATTCGTCGGGATTCCGGTCCTGGTCTTCCTGCTCCAGCGCCAGACCAGGCAGGCCTACGGAGTGCTGTAGAGCTAGCGGCCTATGCGAAAGAAGACCACGTCGCCATCCTTCACCCGGTAGTCGCGCCCCTCGATACGCAGCTTGCCCGCCGCGCGTAGAGCCTCCATCGAACCGGCGGCCACCAGCTCGTCGACCGATGTGACCTCTGCGCGGATGAAGTGCTTCTCGAAATCGGTATGGATCTTGGATGCGGCGATGGGCGCGGGCGCGTCCTTCTCACAGGGCCACGCGCGCACTTCCGGCTCGCCCGCGGTGAAGTACGTGATCAGTCCGCCGGCCGACCAGACTGCGCGCGCTATGCGGCCGAGCCCCGCCTCGTCGATGCCGTAGCCGGCGCGCATCTCGGCCTGCTCCGCCGGATCCAGCTCCGCGAGCTCCGCCTCGAGCTTGGCCGACAGGACGATGGAGGGCGCATGTTCAGATTCGGCTAGCTTCTGGATCTTCGCCCCGGGCTCGCCGCCGTTGGGCAACAGCGCCTCACCTACGTTCGCGACGTACACCGCCGGTTTCATCGTCACCGGAAATATCCCGATCAACATCGCACGCTGGTCTGGCTCGAGGTCGAGCGTGCGGAGCTGCCGCCCCGCGTCGAGGTGCTCCTTGGCGCGCGCGAGCACTTCGGTTTCCGCCACCGCGTCCTTTTTGCCGGCACGTGCCTCCTTGCCCACGACCTCGAGCCGCTTCTCGACGGACGCGAGGTCCGCAAGCACGAGGTCGAGCGCAAACTCTTCGAGCTCGACGGCGGGCTCGGGATCGGGGCCGAAGCCGCGGCCGACCTTGAGCAGCACGTCCGACTGCCGCGCAAACGCCACCCGCTGCGCGCGGCTGCCGGGTGGAGAATCCTCGACGCGTACCTGCGCCGGCGTCTTCTTCTGGGGATGGACGGCATCGGTGAGACGGTCGAGCCGTTCGTCGGGGATGTCGACCATGCCCACGCCGTCCGCGCCACGACCGGCGGTCATGGCATTGAAGAGCGCCGTCTTGCCGGCCCCCTGCGGACCGACGATCGCAACGTTTACCGACAACTCTTAGGCGAGTTCCTGATCGAGCTCGAAGGCCTGGTGCAGGATGCGCGCGCCGCGGTCGACCTGGTCGCGCGACACAAGGCACGTGATGCGGATCTCGGACGTGCTGATCATCTCGATGTTGATGCCCGCATCCGCGAGGGCGCGGAACATGCGCGACGCGATGCCTGGCGTGCCCAGCATGCCCGTGCCGACGACCGAGAGCTTCGCGATCCCGCCGGCGGACTGCACGCGCGTCGCTCCGACCTCCTTGGCTGCGGCGCGGACGATCTTCTCCGCCGCCTTCAAGTCGGACTCCGAAACCGAGAACGTGAGGTCGGTGTGACCCGAGCGGCCGATGTTCTGCACGATCACGTCGACCGACACGCCGGCATCGGCCAGCGGCTCGAAGATGGTCGCAGCGACGCCCGGGCGGTCGCGGACGCCGATGACTGTGATCTTCGCGACGTTCTTTTCCTGCGCGACGCCGCGCACGCGTCTACGTTCTTCCATCGGGATCTGGGCGACGATCATCGTACCCACGCTGTCGTTGAAGCTCGAACGCACGTGGATCGGCACGTTGTAGAGCTCGCCGATCTCGACCGCTCGTGGATGCATGACACGTGCGCCGACGGCCGCGAGCTCGAGCATCTCGTCGTACTGGATGTACGGCAGCTTGCGCGCGGACTTCACGATGCGCGGATCGGCGGTGAAGATCCCGTCGACGTCGGTGTAGATCTCGCATGAGTCGGCGCGCAGCGCGGCGGCAAGCGCGACGGCCGTCGTATCCGACCCGCCGCGGCCGAGGGTCGTGATCTCGAGCTCCTCGGTCACTCCCTGAAACCCCGCGACCACCGGGACCTGCTTGCGGCGCAACGCCTCGAGGATCCTGTCCGGTTTGATGTCGCGGATTCGTGCACGCGAGTGGTGCTCGCTGGTCCGCACGCCGGCCTGCGCGCCCGAGAGCGAGACCGCCGGCACACCCATGCCCTGTAGGCACATCGCGACCAGCGGCGCTGTGATGGTCTCGCCGTTGGCCACGAGCATGTCGAGCTCACGGGCGGGAGGCTCGGGGTTGATGCTTTCCGCGAGCGCGATGAGCCGGTCCGTGGTGTGTCCCATCGCCGACACGACTGCGACGACCTGCTCGCCGCGGTTCACCGTGTTCGCGATGCGCCGGCTGACGCGGCGGATGCGCGCGGCGGATCCGACCGACGTACCGCCGTACTTCTGGACTACCAGGCCCGGGCTCAAAGCGTGCGGAACATGCCCTTGTCGGTGATCTTCGTGACCAGGGCGCGGCCGCGGAGCGGATGCGACTCTTCCATTGCTTTGGCGATGCGGTTGGCCTGCGATGGAGCGCAGAACGCGAAAACACTCGGACCCGCGCCGCAGATCGCCGCGCCATACGCACCGGCCGCCTCGGCGACGTGGATCACCTCTTCCACCCAGGGATAGAGATGCAGGCGCTGCGGTTGATGCAGCCGATCACGCAGAGCTTCGCCGAGGAGTGAGGGGCGTTTGGCCATGATCGCGCGGACGAGGAGCGCCGTGCGCGCGGCGTTGAAGGTTGCGTCGGCGAGCGGCACCTCGGCCGGAAGCACCGATCGCGCCTTCTCCGTGGGCAGCGGCTGGTTGGCGATGAAGAGTGCGACTCCCCATCCGGGATTCGGCAGCTTCTCGTCGACCTTCTGCGAGACGATCCGGATGCCGCCTGCCGCCGCGGCCGCGACGTTGTCGTAGTGGCCCTCGTCGGCGCCCGCGTCGATGACGTGGCTCTTCACGTCCCACGGGCTGCTCAGCGCCGACGCCGCAAGGCGTGCGGCCGCGCTGCTGCCCAGGCCGACGCCCATCGGGATCTCGCTGCGGACGCGGCCCTTCATGTTCAGCCGGGTGAACGGGTTCTCGTGCGCATAGAGGTAGTCGGCGCCTTCGCCCTCGTAGTCCCACGCCGGCCGCTCCGCCTCGTTGGCTTCGACCTCGAGCCAGAGGTCGATCGCCATGGCCATGCAGTCAAAACCCGGACCCAGGTTGGCGATCGATGCGGGGACTTTTATGCGCATCGCGCAGCAGCCGATGCCGGATAGGCGCGCCTATCGGAGGTTTTCGCTTCGACCAGAGGCCGATATGGCGGACAAACGCGACCGATCACAGCTTCAAGACCTTAGCGAGTGCGCGCGCGTCTCCATCCATCTCAATCGGTGGTTCGACGTTTTTCAGCGCGGCGTCGGGATCTTTCAGGCCCGAACCCGTCAGCACGACGACCGTGGTCGCGTCCTTCTGGATCCGCCCTTCGCGTACCAGGCGGAACAGCAAAGCAAGCGGGGCCGCGGAAGCCGGCTCCGCGAACAGGCCCTCGCTGTTCGCCAGGCGGATCTGCGCCGCCAGGATCTCCGTGTCGCTGACCGCGGCGATCATGCCGCCGGATTCGTCGCGCGCCGAGGTCGCCCCTTCCCAGGAAGCCGGGTTGCCGATCCGGATGGCCGAGGCGACCGTTCTCGGCTGCGCGACGGGTGCACCGTTGACGATCGGCGCCGCTCCATCGGCCTGCGCGCCGATCATCCGCGGCAGGCGCGTAGCTCGCCCCGCCGCCTGATACTCGCGGAAGCCCTTCCAGTAAGCGGTGATGTTGCCGGCGTTGCCCACGGGAAGCACCAGGTAATCGGGCGACTCACCGAGCTCGTCGACGATCTCGAACGCCGCCGTCTTCTGGCCCTCGATGCGATGGGGATTCACCGAGTTCATCAGCGCGACAGGGTAATGACTGGTCAGGTCGCGCACGGTCTCGAGTGCGTGGTCGAAGTTGCCTTTCAGCGCGATCACCTTTGCGCCGTACATCAGCGCCTGCGAGAGCTTGTTCAACGCGATCTCTGGAGGTGCGCCCTGCGCGCGCCCGGCCCCGGATGGAACAACCACGATCGCACGCACTCCGGTCCGCGCTGCATACGCCGCCATGGAGGCCGAGGTGTTGCCGGTGGATGCGCACATGAACACGCGACTGCCGCCCTCGAGCGCCTTGGCGACGGCCACGACCATGCCCCGGTCCTTGAAGGATCCAGTCGGGTTGAGCCCCTCGTACTTGAAGTACAGATGGTCGAGTCCCAGCGCGCGGCCGATGTTGCGGCTGGGCACCAATGGCGTCGACCCCTCGTGCAGATCCACCTCGGGCGTACGTGCCGTGAGGGGCAGATGTTCGCGATAGCGCGCGATGACGCCCACGCCGGCAGCTCTATTTAAAAGACGCGAAGGAACGACGAGACCGAGCGCACCGCCTCGAGCTGAGCCATGCGCTCGCGTGCGCGCCGCAGGCTCGCGTCGAGCGCCGGATGCGTCGTGACCACGAGCTCGGCGGTCTGGTCGTGCGACCACGCGTCCTTCTGGATGAAGCTGGAGATGCTCACGCCTTCTTCGGCGAACACCTGCCCGACAGCCGCGACGACGCCTGGGCGATCGTCGGCCAGGATGCGGTAGTACGCACGCGTCTTGACCTCGCCTATCGGGATGACGCCGACGCGATCGTCGAAGCTGAAGGATGGGCGGTTCTGGACGCCGCGACGGATCGAGCGCGCGAGATCGATGAGGTCGCCGACCACGGCTGAGGCCGTCGGCCTCCCGCCTGCACCCTGCCCGACCAGAAGCACCTGGCCGACGAGGTCGCCCTCGACGAAGACCGCGTTCTCCGCGCCCTCGACGCGCGCCAGCGGATGGTCGAGGGGAATCATCGCGGGGTGCACTCGCGCCTCGACGCGCCCGGGATGCCGCTGGGTATGGGCGATGAGCTTGATGGCATAACCGAGCTCCCGCGCGTAACGAAAGTCCACCGGCTCGACCCCGTCGATTCCTTCGCGATAGATCTCGTCCGGCCGAACCTTGATCTCATAGGCGATCGACGCGAGGATCGCGAGCTTGTAGGTCGCGTCATAACCGCCGACGTCGTCGGTCGGATCGGCCTCCGCGTAGCCGGCGTCCTGCGCTTCGCGCACCGCGTCGCGCATCGCGAGTCCGGCGGCCATGCGTCCGAGGACGTAGTTGGTCGTGCCGTTGATCACCGCCGACACGCGCTCGATGCGGTTGGCCTGCAGGTCGGTGCGAAACGCGCTGATCAGCGGGATGCCGCCCCCGACCGCGGCCTCGAAGTACACGTCGACGTTCTTCTCCGCTGCCTGGTCGAGCAGCTCCGGGCCGTGTTTCGCCATCACGACCTTGTTGGCCGTGATGACGTGCTTGCCGTTCTGGATTGCCTGCTCGATGTAGGTGCGCATCGGTTCGTCCCCGCCCGCAACTTCGATCAGGACCTCGACCGACGGATCGTCGATCACACGCGCCGGATCCGTGGTGAGGAGATCGGACGAGATGTCGATGGAGCGGCGTTTGGTGACGTCGCGCACGAGCACCCGGCTCAGGCACAGTTCGACTCCGGCGCGGCGCGACAGCTGCGGACCCCAGGTCAGCAGGCGGTCGGCCACCTGCGAGCCGACGGTGCCCAGACCGATCAGGCCGACGTTCAGCGGGCGGGCTGATGCCATGTGAGGCAGCTATTCTCCCGTTTCGTGGCTCTGATCCTCCGAGAATCCGACGTCCAGGAGCTCATCGAGATGGACGAGGTGATCGCGGCGCTCGAGACCGCGATGCGCGAGCTCGCCGAGGGCGACGCCCATAACGAGCCCCGACGGAGGGCATTCCTGCCCGGCGGCCTGCTGAACGTCATGTTCGCTTCGTACCCCGGCGGCAAGGTCAGCGGCCTGAAGGCATACACCGTGGCCGACGGCCACGTTCGCTTCCTCGTCGCGCTGTTCGCCGTCGACGGATCGCTCGAGGCGCTGATCGAATCCGACTTCATGGGTGCGTACCGTACCGGCGCCGCGACCGCGATCGCAGCTCGCGCCCTCGGCGTCTCCGGGCCCGCGAAGGTCGCCCTGATCGGAACGGGCTGGCAGGCGTCGACGCAGGCGCTTGGGCTTTCCCGGACGATCGAGATCGACGAGCTTCGCGTGTTCAGCCGCAACGCCGAGAAACGGGCCATCTTCGCCGCCGAGCAGGAGGAGCAGCTTGGGGTACGGACCGTCGCGGCCGAGACCGCCGAGGCGGCCGTGCGCGGCGCCAACCTGGTCGTCACGGTCACGACCAGCCACACCCCCGTCGTCGAGGCCGACTGGGTCGAGCCGACTGCGATGGTTGCAGCCGTCGGGTCGAACTTCCGTAACCGCGCCGAAGTGCCGGTCGAACTGGTCGAACGCGCCAGCACCGTGGTCGTCGACCAGCTTGCCGCTGCGCAGCTCGAGAGCGGGGATTTGATCCAGGCCCACGAGGCCGGAAAGTTCGACTGGGGCCAGGCCGTCGAGCTTGCGTCGGTCGTCGCGGGCCAGTGGGAGCGGCCCGAGCGACCGGGGATCACGCTTTTCGAATCGCACGGACTCGCCATCTGGGACGTGGCCGCGGCCGCCACAGTCGTCGCCGCGGCGCGCAAGCGCGGTGGCTACGAAGAGGTCGAGCTACTTAGTTAGGAGCGCGCCCTGCGCGCGCCCGGCGGTTAGTGGACGTGCGTGACGATCGGCTGCGGCGCGAGCGCGCCGACCTGTAGCCAGGACCCGACCAGGAACGCGCCGACCAGGATCACGACGAGAGCTGCGCTGGCGGTCGTGTAGATCACCCACGGCGACGGCCCGGCGGCCGCAAGACGGATCATCAGGTCCGACCAGTCCGGGCCACGCCGGGGTTTCCAGGTTTCAACCTCTGCCCGGATCATCCGGCTGACGTCTTGTTCGGAGGGCGTGTGCTGCCCTCCCCGAGTGGCGTTATCTTCCACGTAGGGCACCTTCACTTCTCGAACGCTCGGTGTCGACACGTTGATCGCTGCCGATGTTTCGGCGCATGATCGCCACCGCCTTGGCGATGCGTGAGGCCACCGTTCCGGCGGGCACGCCCAGCACCTCGGCGATCTCCTCTCGGGTCAAACCCTCGTAGTAGTGGAGGACGATCGCCGCGCGGAGCTTCGGACTCAGAGCCTCGAGCGCCGCGTCGACGACGTTGCGGGCCTCGGCGCGGTCGTAGTCGCGCCGGTCGGGCGCCACGTAGAGACGGGCGGGCAGAAAGCGCGCCAGCTTCTGGCGGCGGAGGTAGGAGATCGCCAGGTTGACGCCGATCCGCCGCAGCCACGCGCCGGGCGGAGCGGTCGGCGTGTACCGGTTGCGCGCCCGATACGCGCGGACGAACGTCTCCTGGGTCAGGTCCTCGGCGGCCGCGGAGTCGAGCACGACGGCGCGGATCGCCCGGTAGACCGAGGTGAACTCCTGGTCGTAGAGCTCACGAAACTCGGTCTTCGGGTCGAGGTGCTCCCCTTCCGGCACGGCGGATAGTTTGACGGGTCGGCCTTAAATCCCGGCCACTCGCTTGTTACGACACCGCGATGTTGGTCACCCAGATCTCGTCCTTCTTATCGGCAGGGCCATTTGTGCTGCCCCAGCTGACCACGACGTTCGCCGGCGACACGAACGAGATTCCGGTCGTGTCGCCCGGCCACACAGAGGTGTTGCCGTAAAGCGATCCCGAGACCGTGAATGTCGACGTGTCGGGGCCGGTCGCGCCTGAGATCGGGATCCAGCCATTGCCTATTGCGTAGGTGCGGAGGTATTCGGCGTAGCCCGTTCCGTTGCTGTACGAGAGCCACGTCACGTACGCGGTCCCCGAGCCGCCGCCTGCGACCTCGACGATGTGAGGGGTCGCGCTGGTGTCGGGCGGCACCTGGATCGCGCGAGTCCACGTCTTACCTCCGTTTATCGAGTACGACAGCCACGCCGTGTCGCTCGTCCATGTGCTTCCGTCGAGGTTGCTGACCTGCGTATCCCAGGTCGCATAGAGGTTTCCGGCCGAGTCGATTCCGAGGTCGCCGTCGATCCACCACTCCCACAGCGACATCGTTCCGCTCTTGTCGCCGCCGACCTGGACGGGGCTGGACCATCCGCAGTCGAGCCCGCCACGGGTCTGAGAGACGATCGTGCAGCCGTTCGACGCGGTGAAGTAGCTGTGCGCGGGGTTCATGGCGTAGGTCGTCGTGTTCGTGATCTGGTAGCCCTGATACAGGACGTCGACGCGACCGCTCGGCTCGATGACCATCGGACCGCTGTCGCCGCCGCTGGCGGGAAATCCCGGACTCACGTACGACATCGGGCTCCACGTCAGGCCGCCGTCGGTCGACTGCTGCATGACGACGTTGAGATCCCCGGTCAGGAAAGCGCAGCTTCCGCTGCTCGAGCAGATCGACGTCACCGACGTCCGCTGCGGTCCGTAGTCGTAGGTCACGTAGACAGTGCCGTACGGATCCGTCGAGGTCGCCGGCCCGACGGCGATGAAGTCGCGGTCGCCCCAGTTCTTCGAGTCGGGCGGGATCAGCGGCACGCTCTGCGTGAACGTTGCTCCGTTGTCGGTCGACACGTCGACGACCGGATACCACTGGCTGTCCTTGGCCCTCATGAACGCCGCGTACACCCGGCCGCCCGGGCCGACTGCCAGCGCGGGATCCCACGAGTTGAACGTCGAACCGACCGAGCCTGGCGGTGCGATCGGGCTGCTCCAGCTGTGGCCTCCGTCGCTCGAGCGCGCGAAGGCGATGCCTCCACAGCCCATCCACTCTTCGTAGATGTAACCGCTCGCCGCGGCCTGCTCGACCTCGGCGTTCTGGCCGGAGCAGCTGCTCACGAGCTGGCTCTGCGGATCTGGTGTGTAGGTCACGCCTGATGCCGCGTGGGCGACGAGGGCGGCCGACATACAGAGTCCGATGGCGGAGACGACCGCCGCGATGCGCACCTTCCCCATCCCATGCCTCCCCTTCCATGACGACCGGACGACCACCAAAAAAAGAGGGGCAGCGTCAGCGCTGCCCCTCGAAGGTTAGTCCGATTTATGACGCGGCAATGCCGCCGATCCAGGTGCCCCAGTTGCGCCCAAACGCGGGCGGCGTGTTGACGCCCTGGAACTGGTTGGCGTACTGACCGGCGAACCAGATGTGGCCACTGCCGTCGAACGACGCTGCCTCATAGTCGCCCCAGCGGCAGACCGGAATGGCGCCGCCGCAAAGAGTCGGGCGGTACGACGACTCACCAGCCTTGAGCAGCTGCCCGCTGCCGCTGAAATTCGCATCTGATGCGCCCTTGACGATGAAGCGGGTCTCAGGGAAGACGAGGTGGCCCATGTGTTCGAAGAGCATGGTCACGTTGCCGGCCGCGTCCGGCATCAACGCCGGGTAAGTCGTTGCCTCGCTGCCGGTCAAGTTGTAGTAGCTCGAGACTTCGCCGACTGCCTGGCCGCTGCCATCGAGAGTGATCTGCTCCCACTCGATGCCCGGCGTCGACGCGCCGATCGAGGTGCCCCATGCCGTGTACAGCACGCCGCTGCGAACCACGGGCGTTGCCGGGATCCGCAGGTCGTTGGAGTCGATGCAGCGATTGCAGCTCGGTTGGTCAGAGGGCCTGCTCACGAGGAACGGCGCGCTCGGGACAAGCGCCCCGCCGAACGTCGGGGCCGAACCTCCGGTGTCGTGCCCGATCGGATCGGCCATGGTCCACACCACAAGGCCGCTGCACGTGTCGCCGGATTGCCCGCCGAAGAACCCGCAGAAGTGACCGGTCTGCACGTCAGGACCGTCCATCGTGTCGACGAAGGTTTCGCTCGTGCCGGTGCTGTTGTCGAGGTTCATCGTGGGCTGGACCGTGTCGGCGAGGAACGGACCGGTCGCGGCGGTCGTCCCCGGGCCCGTGCCGCGGAGGTTGAAGAAACCATCTGCGGTGAACTGCGCCTTGCCCGCCTCCATCTGCGCCTTGTTCGCCTCGAAGACCTCGGCGTAGAAGCCGCCCTGGCTGCCGAACATGTTGCCCGAGAAGTAGACGGCCTGGCTGTTGATGCCGATCTGCGTGTAGTCCGCGCCAAAGAGCTCGCTGGTCTGATGACGCGACGCCATCGACATGTCGAACTCGTACACGTTCCACGCACCGTTCGGGTCGCTCGTCTGGGTGACGGCGATGTAGTACACGGACTTGAACGGGCAGTCAGGCGCAGCAGGGAACCACGGCGCGCCTTCGATCTGCAGGATGGCCGCCCAGAAGCGACCGTCAGCGGCGTCGTAGATCGCGCGCGGGTCGCTCGTAAACGGCTGGTTCTGGTGGGTGCTGTCGCAGTTCTTCGGCTCGTCGGGGATGTTGAAGAACTGCTGCGAATTGACGGGCCAACCAGGAAGCACATTGCCGCTGGGGTCGAGGACCTCGAAACTCGTGTTCACGCCCTGAAACACGAAGCTCGGCGAGGCCGCGACCGCCATGTCCGGCGGATTGCAGCTGCGACCGAAGTAATTGCAGGTCGTGGACGAGGATTGCAGGCCAATGAAGCTCGCGCTGGCGGCCGGAGTCACCGTGCTCGTGGACCCGGAGCTCGAACTTCCGTTGACGCCGCCGGAGTTGTTGACGAGGCTCGCCGCGCCGTTGCCTTTCGGCCACTTGGTCGCGAAGCCCTCCTCCGCCGAGTTAGACGCTGCGTGTCCCGCGTGGCCCGTCGGCGACACGGTGTAGTGCGCGACCAGGTTGGCCACGCCGGGCTGGAATGTGAACGAAACGCCGGCGCCGGCAGACGACGCCTGAGTGGCGCCGGTGCCGAGCGCTCCCACAACCGCGCCGACCGAGGCGAGCGCAAGCAATCGTTTACGAAACATCACACCTCCTCCAGACTCCGCTGAAACTGGACACGCCCCCCGCGTGTCCACCCAAAAACGTGGCCGGGATGGTAATCCGGTCGCGGCGCTCGGGCAAGTGCGCCGTTCAGCGTGCCTGGAGGAAGGCCAAGCCGTCGACTGAGACTTGGTGGGCGACCCGGGACTCGAACCCGGATGGGTTACCCCACACGCCCCTCAAACGTGCGCGTCTACCAGTTCCGCCAGCCGCCCAGCTGGTTTAAGCCGCTTGATTCTACCCAGCAATTTCCTCGTGTATGCCGGATGAATCCGCGAAGCGGGCTGCTTAACTTCGCTGCGCCATGAGCGCCTGGATAACGACCGACAACCGACATCGGAACTTCGCCGTCGCCGTCGCGGCCGTCGCCGTCGCGGCGATCGCGTACGCCTACATCCTCAAGACCGTGGTCTTCGGCACCACGACAGTGGTGGCCATCGACGACATCGGCGAGTCCCTTGCCGCAGCCATCGCCTCCGCGGCGTGCGTCTGGGCCGCCACGCGAGCGCAGGGCAGAAACCGGCTGGGATGGGCGCTCATGGGCGTGTCCGCGGGCCTGTGGTCGGCCGGCCAATGGGCGTGGACGGTTTACGAGGTCTTCCTGCAGCAGCCGGTGCCGTCGCCCGGCCTTCCTGACCTCGGATTCCTGTCGGCCGTGCCCTTTGCGGTCGCCGGACTTCGCGCGTTCTGGGGTGACGCGCGAGGCACCGCGTCCCGCTGGCGCGTTTGGTTCGACGGGTTGATCGTCGCGATCGCGCTGACGTCGACTGCATGGGGCTTTGGCCTGAACCTCGTCTGGGACGCGGGCGAGAACCTCGCGAGCAAGTTGGTCGGGCTCGCGTATCCGGTCGGTGACATCCTCATCGGCACCGTCCTGATCCTGGCCATCCGCCGCGCGACAGGGCAGCAGAAGGGCCGCATGGCATTTCTCTTATGCGGTGTGGCGGCTTACTCGATCGCCGACAGCGCCTTTGCGTATCTCACCGCACAGAACGCGTACGGCGCGGTGGGAAGCGTCCTCAACACCGGCTGGTTCGCCGGCTTTTTGCTGATCGCGCTGGCGGCGGTGTATCCCGAAGCACCGGCCAAGGCAGCGGTTGCGCAGGCGCCGCTCGACCTGTGGCAGCTGGCTCTCCCGTGGATGACGTTGCTCACCGCCGCGGGCGGCGACTTCTACACCGCAATCACGCATCACGAGGCTGGAATCTTCCAGCCGGCGATGACGGTCGTCCTCGCGATATTGCTGACGGTGAACATGCTCCTCGAGCGCCGCGAATTCCTCGAGATGCTGTCGGAGATTCAGTCTTCACACACGACTCTCAACCGCGAGTTCAAGGCCGGCCTCGCCCAGCTCCGCAACTTCAGCGCGCGCATCCGCGATGCCGAACGCCACGACGCCGAAGAAGTGCGCCGTCTCGCGTCGGAGATCCACCGCGTCGCCGACCAGCTCGACAGTCTCGTCGAGGACATCATCGACACCGAGATCGAGGGCGCGAACGTCGAGGTCGCCGAGGTCCAAGCGCCGAGCGGCACCATGGCGGTCGGCCGGTCTTACTGATCCCCGGACTTCGGAGCGGGCTTATCGGCCACCGCTTGCCCGCGCGCGGCGCGCCGGCAATCTTCACAGCAGGTCGGCTCCGTGCGGCGGACGCGGCCGAAGAGTTTGCGGAGCTTCCCCATACAACCTGACTAAGGCAATAACCGGCGCCAACTTGCGTGGGACATATGTCCCAACAAGAGACGATCAGGCGGATCGTTGACCGGATTGCCCGCCACCGGTCGGCATGCAGGTCCAGCCGAGCCCGCGCCAGAAGAGGGGGAAAAGGTGGCGGGTATCTGTCGTCGACGAAGGTGCCCGCTGAGGGATTCGAACCCCCGACCCTCTGTTCCGAAGACAGATGCTCTGGTCCGCTGAGCTAAGCGGGCGCGACCCCTCCGGCGGCAACCCCCCGGCCCGGTCAGACTACCGCGACGTACCTCTCGTGGTTGAATCCCCACGCCGCGTAGCGCATCAAACCCACCGCGCGATAGCGTGTCCGGCCCGCCGACGTCGTGCCGTTTTCGATCGCGGTCCGCAGGGCCTTCGGCGTGCGGCCGGAGAACTCGGTGAACGCACGACCGACCGCATCGAGGATGTGGGCGTCCGACCCGCCGACCTCTGCGCGCTCGATGCCCGTGTTCAACCGGCGCGCAAGCTGATTGAAGACGTAGAAGCCCGGCGTGGCGTTCTCCACCTCGATCGCGTCGAAGTCGAGCTCCGCGGCCAGCCATCCGACGCCGTGCACCGTCCCTCCGCGGGTCTGACGCTGGGTGCGCCAGAACGGATGAACCGCGACGGCAAGGCCGCCCTGGTCGTGAATGGCATGAACCGTGGCGGCGGCCGACATGCCCGGCCGGATGCGCCGCTCGAGAAACAGCCCGACGATATGGCCATCGCGGCTCGATATCTCCTCACCGACGATGACGTGCAGCTTCGTCCGCGAAGCAGCGTATTCGGCCGCCTCCAGCGCTCCCTCGATCGTGTCGTGGTCGGTGACCGCGATCACGTCGAGTCCCGATGCGCTGGCGTGATCGACGAGCTCGGAAGGGACCGGCCAACCGTCGCTGGCCGTTGTATGCATGTGTAGGTCGGCTCGACCCGGTCTCGGCACGGCTGTGCATCCTACGCCCGCCGGGACTACCATCGAGCCGTCATAACCTTCGTCTCGGCAAAGGAAAGGTGGAGGTGGCGGCCGTGGAAGGCTTGATGCAGGACTACGAGCTCACTCTTCAGCACGTCCTGTGGCGGATCGAACGACTTCACAAGCGCAAAGAGATCGTGACCAAGCGCGACGATGGCGTTCACCGCACGACGTACGGCGAGATGGTGCCGCGCATCAACCGCCTGGCCGGCGCGCTGAAAAAGCTCGGCATCAAACCCGGAGATCGCGTGGCGACGCTGGCTTGGAACAACGACCGACACCTCGAGCTCTACTACGCCGTGCCCTGCATGGGGGCCGTCCTGCACACGCTCAACCTCCGCCTGTTCCCGCAGCATCTGGAATTCATCATCAATGACGCGGAAGACAAGGTTTTATTTGTCGATCAGTCGCTTCTTCCGCTTCTGAAGCCTCTCCTGGGCAAGATCCCGACGGTCAAGACCTTCGTCCTGATCGCCGAGGGCAACCCACCGGACCTCACCGGCTTCCCCGAGATGCTCGACTACGAGACGCTGCTGGCGGCCGAAAGCGAGAGCTACCCATGGCCGAAGCTCTCGGAACGAATGGCCGCGGCCATGTGCTACACCTCCGGCACCACCGGAAACCCGAAGGGCGTGGTCTACTCGCAACGCTCGCAGTTCATCCACACCATGGGCGTGCTGCAGGGCGACAACCTCGGCGTCACGGAGAACGACGCCATCCTTCCCGTCGTGCCGATGTTCCACGCCAACAGCTGGGGCCTTCCCTATGCCATGGGTATGGCCGGTTCCAAGGTCGTTTTCGCCGGCCGCTTCTCCGCCGACCCCAAGTCGCTCGTCGAGCTCTCTGAAGCCGAGGACGTGACGTTTCTCGCCGGGGTGCCGACCGTATGGATCGGGCTCGCGAACTACCTCAAGGAATCGGGCAAGCGGCTACCGAAGGTGCGGACGGTCGTGTGCGGCGGATCCGCCATTCCGCGCTCACTCATGGAAACGATGGACTCGCTGGGCCTGCGCATGCTCCACGCGTGGGGCATGACCGAGACCTCGCCGCTTGGCAGCGTGGCGCGGGTCTACGGTGGAAAGAACGACGAGGAGGAGCTCCGGCTTCGCCTCACCCAGGGGCGGGTGGCTCCCGGCGTGGAGATCCGCATCACCGATCCGGGTTCCGGCGAGGAGCTGCCCTGGGATGGCGTGGCGTTCGGCGAGATCCAGGTCCGAGGTCCGTGGATCGCCCGCGGCTACCACAACGGTTACGACCCGGACAAGCTGACCGAGGACGGCTGGTTCCGCACCGGAGACGTGGCCAAGATCACGCCGGAGGGCTACATCCTGATCGTCGACCGCACGAAGGACGTCATCAAGTCGGGCGGTGAATGGATCTCATCGGTCGAGCTCGAGAACGCCGTCATGGCGCACCCC
>DASTIX010000050.1:0-3412 GCA_035717165.1 Candidatus Dormiibacterota bacterium | reverse complement strand
CACCGCCGCGGTTGTCGCGCCCGGGCTGATGGTGCTGGCGATCATCATGTTTATGGGGAAGGTTTCGGGCGCTCACCTGAACCCGGCGGTGAGCATCTCGTTCGCGCTGCGCGGAGACTTTCCCTGGCGGCGGGTGCCCGGCTACATCGTGGTGCAACTGATCGGCGCCTCGCTCGCGGCGCTGTTTCTCCACGAGGTGATCAAGGTGTCCGCGAAGTTCGGCTCGAACTACGTGGCCCACGGCTACTCGGACTGGCAGGCCTACCTCATGGAGGCGCTGCTGACGATGGGGCTCGTCAGCGTCATTCTCGGCACTGCATCAGGTGCGCAGAACATCGGCATCTTCGGCGCGATCGGGG
This sequence comes from Candidatus Dormiibacterota bacterium, assembly GCA_035717165.1. Lineage (GTDB taxonomy): Bacteria > Chloroflexota > Dormibacteria > Dormibacterales > Dormibacteraceae > 40CM-4-65-16. The sequence continues at coordinate 3,053 of DASTIX010000050.1, read as the reverse complement.
TCGGCAGCTACATCGCCCTCGCAGGCCTCTGGGGAAGCCCGATCTCGGGCGCCTCGATGAACCCTGCCCGCACCTTCGGGCCCGATCTCGTCGGCCGCGACTTCGGGAGCTACTGGGTCTACGTCATCGGCCCGCTCCTAGGCGCCGCGATCGCAGTCGGGTTCGCCTACCTTCTGCGCGGCCCCGGAGGCGGCAAGTCCCGTTCTGCCGCCGCCCAAGGCGCCCTCCAAACCGAGGTGAGAGAGCCCGGTCAGGCCTAGATCCATCCCTCCCTCCCTCTGAAGTGCATCTGCGATTCGCGCCACGGCTTGGGCAGAAGTCTTCTTGCGAGCCTCTATCTCTGCTACGGCGATTCGACGATCATCAGATTGTTCCCGTCCAGGTCGCGGAGCCCGAACATCAGCGGCACGGGTCCGTCTCCTCCCATCAGGTCATCGTCGACGTCGACACCGTTCGCCTTCAACTCCTCGTGGTCAGCGAGAGCGTCGTTGGTCGAGATCGCGATTCCCGTGCTGTGGGGAGGCTGGAAGCTGCCCATCGGCGGCCCGAGCGCGATGTTCGCGCCGCCGCCGGGCGGGGTCAGCTCGACCCAGCGGTTGCCGTCGCCGTAGGCCACGTCCGCGGCGACGGTGAAGCCGAGCTTCTCCGTGTAGAAGGCGATCGATGCGTCCTGGTCGGGCGAGGGAATGATCACTCGGCCGATCTGCGTGATGCGTGCCACTCGTTCTCCTTTCGCGCGTGAATGAGGCTCTGCTTTTCCTGCCGAAATGTGTAGTACACGAAGTCGCCGCACCTCTTGCATGGCCGTGCGACCCTGGTGCGACCTGTGGCGTTCCCGCCAGCAGCCGAGGCTCGAGGACAGCACGCTCGTCCAGCCCGCCGCCGTCTAGCCTTCGGCATGAGCGAAGTGGCTGAACAGGGATTCATCCGCGCCGAGGCGGTCCGGTGGTCGGCAGACGAGCCGCTTCCCGGTTTGGTCGAGATCGAGTTGACCGACGCCGACGGGCACGTTTGGCGCTTCGTCGACAAGGCACCAGTGTTCGACGCCGAGAATGTCCTCACCCCGACAACTCAGTACCCCGTCGGGATCTCCGTCGCCTGCACGATCATCGAGCGGAGAGACGATCGCGTCGTCGTTGACACCGCGCAGCCGTGGGGTGTGGAGAGCGACGGCGTAGCAAGGTTCATCGTGCACTCGGACCAAGTCAGCATCAGAGGCTAGACCTGCTCTGGTGACATTCCCGAACTCACTGTCATCGTGTCGGTTGCGTGTGGCGTCCGGCGGTCGCAAGAGACTCGGGTTGGCGGCGGCTGACTCGATTCCCGAACGTCGCCCTGAGGCTGACGTTCCAGCGTTGTGTCGGTGGGAGCCCGATGTCCCACGGCGAGCCAGGGAGCGATCACCCGACTTCACAGCGCGCACGGAACCTGGCCGGCGTCCCATCGTCGAGTCGCTGCTTCTGGCGAAGAACAGCTCGCCACACGAATCACAAAGTAAGGAGTATGATGGTCTTCACTGGCCCTGCAGCCAGAATTCCGGCCGAAGCCCCAAAGCACGCCGACGCGCCTTCTGGCGCGAGAGGCATCAGAGCCAAGGCAAACAGAATTCGAGTCCGCAGGGCCAGTTTGCTGTTTGCCGCCTCTATAGCACGCGCTTTGGGGCTCCCCTCGCCTGTGTCGAGTCTCCGCTCGCCGGCCCCCGGGGGCGTCGAGCACCGATCCACGCGAGCGCAGCGCCGAGTCGGGAGACTGGCCGTCTGGTTGGCGTATACGAGTGGTGATAGGCACACCATCTGAGACGGGAGCCGAGCGCCCAAGGCCCCACTCCCCCAGCGGAGCCCGGTGCAGGGAGGGCCGCCTCCCCGGCTCGGCTCCTCATCGGGTATTCCGACTCCCGATTGTCTAGGGCGCCGCAAACGCTGGTTTAAGCGCGCCTTTAGGCAGGCAGTCCAGATCAGGCCGCGCGCTACATTTATGGGTGACGTGGCCGACGTGGCCGAGGACGGGATCCGGCATCTGCGTGTCCTGATCGCCAACGAGAAGCGAGAGCGACTGGAGGTGCTGGCGCAGGTCGTGGCCGGGCTGGGGCACGAAGTCATCGCGCGCGAGATCTACGTGAAAGAGGTGGGGGCGGTGACCGCGAGAGAGCGGCCCGATGTCGCGCTGGTCGGTCTCGGCCTCCACTCCGAGCATGCGCTCGAGTTGATTACGGAGATCGTCCGTGAGGCATCGTGCCCGGTGATCGCGTTGCTGTCGGCCAAGGACCCCGCTTACGTGCACGAGGCCGCGAAGCGCGGGGTTTTCGCCTACATCGTCGACGGTATCCCTGAGGAGCTACAGAGCGCGATCGATATCACGCTCCAGCGCTTCGCCGAGTACCAGAGCCTGCAGGGAGCATTCGGGCGTCGGGCGACGATCGAGCAGGCGAAGGGGATCCTGATGGCCCGCCACGCCATAGACGCTGATCGAGCGTTCGAGCTGCTGCGCGACCACTCGCAGCACAACGGCCACAAACTCGTCGACGTCGCCCAGGCGGTCGTCGACAGCCACCTTTTGCTGCTGCCGCCGCTTCCCCAACCAGCAATCCTCACGGCGCCGACGACGTAGTCAGCGGTCCGCGAACGGGCGACACCGCCTCGCTGCTACGCTTTTGTTGCGACGCCTCAGCAATTGGCGTTGGGAGTTGTGACGCGGCGCGTAGCCAAGCGGTGCCGCCAAAGATCCGCCCCCAGCAAAGCGGGTTGGAGTAATACTTGGCCGGCCTCACTATCTCGGTCGGCGACGACGCTTTGAACCGGGAGGACTTGGTGGTGGAGATTCGTGTGGCGCTTACGGACTCCACGGGGGCGCATGGTCTGCTGCGGCGTCTCGCAGGAGTCTTTGACCGCTCGTCGGTCTCGTTCGATGGGACGCTCAACGAAGTCCGCGTTCGCTCGGAATGGGAATCCCGCTCGGTTGTACAGGTCATCGACGCGGTCCAGTCGTGGCTGGCGGCAGATGGCGTCGGTTCGGCCAAGCTGTCGGTCGGCGATCGCTCGTACACGATGGTCGCC
>DASTIX010000049.1:0-4668 GCA_035717165.1 Candidatus Dormiibacterota bacterium | reverse complement strand
ACCGCCTGATGGGCGAGTGCCTCGACGTCAGGCGCGAAGGCGCGATCGCGCGCGTGGTGATGCACCGGAAGGGCATCAATGCGATCGCCGAGGATCTCCTGGTCGAGCTCGAGCAAGCCTTCGACGAGCTCGGCAAGGACGGGTCGGTCCGAGTCGTCGTGCTCGCGTCCGAGTACGAGAAGTACTTCAGCGTCGGCGCCGATCTGACCGCGATGGCCTCCATCGATCGCACCGCGGCCGACGCCGCCGAACAGATCGCGGCATTCATGGGCCGGAACCAGGAACGGTTCTCCGCCATCGAGCGGTGCCCCAAGCCGGTGATCGCCGCGATCAACGGACACGCGATGGGTGGCGGCAGTGAACTCGCGCTGGCATGTGACTTCCGCATCATGGTCGAGGATGGCCGCTCTCGCATCGGCCAAACGGAGTCGTCGCTCGGCATCATTCCGGGCGGCGGCGGCACTCAACGCCTTACCCGCCTCATCGGCAAGAAGGCCGTGCGCTACATGATCGAATCGACGCGCCTGTCCGCGAAGGAGGCCGAAGCAGTCGGCTGGGTCGACAGGGCGGTGTCTCCAGAGGAATTCGCGGGGACGGTCGACGAGCTTGCGAACAAGCTCGCCAAGGGCCCGACGCTCGCGTACGCGATGATCAAAGACGCCGTCCGACGCGGGTTTGACCTTCCGCTGGACGAGGCGCTCGAGATCGAGACCCAGAACTTCGCGAAGGCCGCCCTCAGCACCGACGCCGCGATCGGCATCATGTCCTTCCTGAGCAAGCAGGAGCCGGAATTCACCGGTTCCTGATGTCGAAATGAGGGCTGGCCGTTCGTCGTAGCGGATGGAGGTCGAAAGATGAAATACGTCCTGCTGTTCGGCGGAACGATGGAAGGCGTCGACCAGCTTCCCGCGGCGGAGCGCGACCAGGCGATGGCCGACTATCGCCAATCCACTGAGTGGTTCGAGAAGTACACCAAGGCCGGCAAGGTCGTCGGCGGAGAGGAGCTTCAGGGCCCGGGTACGGCGACCACCGTCTCCCGCAGGAATGGCAAGGCGATCGTCACGGACGGTCCGTTCATCGAATCCAAAGAGGTCATCGGCGGTTTCGCCGTGATCGACGTGGCCGACCTCGACGAGGCACTCGCGCTGGCGAAAGAGTGGCCCGGCACAGTGGAGATCCGCCCGGTCGTCGACCATTCTCAGGAGGTCAGGCAATGAAGTACGTGCTGCTCTTCGTCGGAACGCGCGAGGACCAGGACCAGTGGGACAAGATGACGCCCGAGCAGGTGCAGGCCTCGATGGGCGGCGCGGGCGAGTGGTTCGAGAAGTACTCAAAGGCCGGCAAGATCCTCGGCGGCGAGCAGCTCCAGGGCTACAGGTCTGTCGCCACGGTCCAGTCCGACAACGGCCGGCGTGTCGTCACCGACGGCCCCTTCATCGAGTCGAAAGAGGTAATCGGCGGGTTTGCGCTCGTCGATGTGAAAGACCGCGACGAGGCGCTCGAGATGGCGAAAGCGTGGCCTGCGGGTCCGGTTGAGATCTGGCCCGCCGTGGAACGATAGGGGGCCTGACCGAGACACGCTCCGCAACCGACGAGGCGCTCGCCGCGGTCTTCCGCGAGGAGGCGAGCCGCCTGACAGCGGCGATGGTCCGCGTCCTCGGCAACTTCGACGTCGCCGAGGAGGTGGTGCAGGACGCGGTCGTCGCGGCCCTGGAGAAATGGCCGGCGCAAGGCATGCCGGACAACCCGGGGGCATGGCTCATGACGACGGCGCGCAGGCGAGCGATCGACCTGCTTCGCCGCGACCGCCGCTACGCCGAGAAGGTCGCGTTGTTGGAGCGTTCGACGTTGCCCGGTGAGAAGGCGGAGTCAGACGACCGTCTGCGTCTGATCTTCACCTGCTGCCATCCCGCGCTTCCGCAGGACGCGCAGGTCGCGCTCACGCTGCGCGCGATCGCCGGATTCACGACCGCCGAGATCGCGGCGGCTTTCCTGGTCGCGGAGGCGACGATGGCGCAGCGCATCGTCAGGGCCAAACGCAAGATCGTCGCGGCCAACATCCCGTACCGCGTGCCCGAGGGCGCGGACCTGCCGCCTCGGCTCGACGCGGTGCTCGCGGTCCTGTACCTGATGTTCAACGAGGGCTACCTGAGCCGAGGCGGCTCGGTCGCGGCACGACGTGACCTCGCCGAGGATGCGCTGTGGCTGACAAGCCTGCTCGACCGGCTCCTGCCCAACCAGGCCGAGGTCCTCGGCCTGCGCGCGCTGATGAGCTTCACGCTTGCCCGGTCGGCGGCGCGGTTCGATGCGAATGGGGCGATGGTGCTGCTGCCCGACCAGGACCGGTCGCAATGGGATGCGTCCGCGATCGCACGCGGAGTCGAGCTGCTTCAACGCGCGGCCTCGCTCAACGCGCCGGGTCCGTATCAGCTGCAGGCCGCGATCGCGGCCGTGCACTCGGAGGCACGGTCGTGGGCCGAGACCGACTGGCGGCAGATCGTCCTCCTCTACGACGTGCTGCTGCGACTGACCGACTCACCCATCGTGCGGCTGAACCGCGCGATCGCGCTGAGCCACGTCGCCGGGCCCGAAGCGGCGCTCGGCGAGGTCAACGACCTTGCGATCGCTCTGGGCGAATACCACCTTCTGCACGCGACGCGTGCGGAATTGCTCGATGAGCTGGGCGAGCAGGCGCTCGCTCGGGAGGCGCTTCTGCGCGCGCTCGAGCTTTGCCAGAACCCGGCCGAGAGAACGCTACTTCTGAGGAAGCTCCGCGAACGATAGCTCGGCGCTGCGCCAATGGTTCAGCAGCAGGTTCGCGTAGTCGGCCGTGTAGATCATCTCCGGCGGGACGAAATGGTGGATGCCGGCGTAGCGCTTGACGTGGACGTCGGCGAGGAGTTGGGCCAGGACCCCGGGCTTGACGGCCTGCTCCTCGTGCGACAGATCGCCGTAGGCGTAGGTGACCGGAAATCGGACCGCGCGCAGGAGAGCACGGTCGAAGCTGTACTCGTTGAAGGCCTTGATGAGCGCGCCGATGCCCGCAGGGCGCTTCTGCATCTCGACGGAGACGGGTCCTTGTGGCGGCGGAGGCAGCACAGCTCCGGGCTTGACCTGCTCGCGGATGAACATCGACATAAAGGCATCGCCGTGTAGACCCGACAGCTTTTGCTCAAGTCCCGCGAAGAAACGCCGCTCCTCTTGACTCAGCTCGCCCGGTATCCGCGCAGGTTCGAACACGGCGAGGCTCAGCAGGCGCTGTGGCCGAGTGCCCGCATATGCGAGCGATATGAACCCGCCGCCGGAGTAGCCAACCAGATGGAAGCGATCCAGGCGGCTCGCGTCGACGAACCGGTCGATCGCGTCGAGCTCTTCTTCTATCGAATAGCTTGCCGGCGGTGTGGGCTCGCGGTAGACCTCGAGGTCCTTCAGGTGGAAGTCGGCGGCGTCTCCGACTTTCTCGATGAGCGGCCGGTATCGCTGCGCGGCGGGTGCGACGCTGCCGGGGATGCAGACGACCTGATGTTTCATGCGGGCGCTCTCCTCTTGATGACGTCGGCCGCGGCGTCGACGCGTTTGGGGTCTGCGCCGAGAACTCGAAGCACCAGTTCTTTGGTCTCGAAGTTCGGATAAGAGCCAACCGAGACGTCCGGGAATGTCTCTTCCATCTCCCGCATGAGCGGATAGAACCGTGCCTCGACCGCGAAGTTGAACCGTATCTCACGCACGGTCGCGGCCGATCCGCCGGCAAGAAACTCCGGCTCGATCTCTTCGGTGAAGATGCCCTTCATCTCCATCGGGACGCCGGGCAGGACGAAGATCCGCTTGCCATCGACCTCGTACACGCATCCGGGTGCCATGCCGCGCCGATTGCGAAATACGTGCGCCGGGTCCGCCGGTATGCGCGCCATTCGCAGGTTGCCCTCGGTTATGTCCGGTGATTCGAGCAGCCCCATCGAGTGCATGCGCTGCACGCGGCGCTCGATGCGCGCGCGCGTCTCGTCCCAGATGATCAGCTCCTTGCCCAGCGCCTCGGCGAGCGCGGCGAAGGTGCGGTCGTCGGGAGTCGGCCCGAGGCCTCCGGTCAAAAACACGTCCGTGACGTCGTGGTCGTCGATCTCGCGCCGGACCTGCGCGATTATCTCCTGAGGCTTGTCTCGAATCTGTGTCACTCGCTTGACCGGATAGCCGAGCAGGCGGAGGCGCTCCGCCATCCAGTGCGAGTTGGTGTCGAGGGTGAAGCCTCCCACCAGCTCGTCGCCGATCGCCACGATGCTGGACGTTGGCATGGCGCGACGATATAGGAATGGAGAGACTGCACGCCATCGTCCATGGCGACGTGCAGGGCGTCGGGTTTCGCTACTTCGTGCAGCGCAAGGCGCAGCAGCTCGGTCTGCATGGATGGGTGCGCAACAACGACGACGGGACGGTCGAGCTCGTGGCGGAGGGCACGCGGAGGCAGCTCGAAGACTTGAAGCGCGCGGTCGAGGAAGGCCCTCGCCTGGCTCGCGTCGATCGCGTGGAAACGAGGTGGTCGGAGGGAACGGGCAAGCTCGATCGGTTCGAGCTGGCGTGGTGAATTTTCCGGTTCCCTTAACATTCGGGCGCGACGTTTCCTAGCGTCGCCGCGCACTGAGGGAGGTAAATGGACCCCAATACAGCCTGGTT
>DASTIX010000048.1:0-3966 GCA_035717165.1 Candidatus Dormiibacterota bacterium | reverse complement strand
CGGGCTGTCGTTGTTCTGCGCCTGCGCGAGCGCAGACACGGAGTTGGTGACCCCGGGTCCGGCGGTGACGGCGGCAACGCCGCACTCGCGCGTGACCTTCGACCAACCCTCGGCCGCAAACGACGCCGACTGCTCGTGGCGGAAGTCCATGATGCGGATGCCGTGCTCGGCGGCGCCCGTCAGGATCGGCCAGATGTGACCGCCGTTGAGCGTGAACAGGTGACTCACACCAGCACGCTTCAGAGCCAGCGCGATCAGCTCGCCGGTGTTCCCGGAGTCGATCAAGCCTCGATCATCGCCCACGGCATCGCGGGCGTGTTGAACGCGGCCTGCGGCGAGCCCTCTTGGGGGATCACGATCACGCCGCCGGGCGCGTGCAACGACGTGGTGAGGAAATCGATGGCGCCCCGCGCGACCGATTCGGCGTCCATCCCGTGCTGCAGCTCGATGACCATCAGTCGGGCGAGGCCCAGGCGAATGAACGCCTCGCCGAGTCCGGTCCCGCACACGCCGCCGAAGCGGTCGTCGACGTAGAAACCAGCGCCAGGGATCGGCGAGTCGCCGATGCGGCCTGGCAGCTTGCCGGTGCGCCCACCTGTCGAAACCGCTACCGCGATGTGACCCTCGGCGTCGCGAGCGACCGCGCCGACGGTGTCCGCACCCTGGATCAGCTCCTGCCGCTTGCGGTCGGTGATGAAGATCGCCGGATCGGCCATCTCCACGCCGTGCTCGCGTGCGAACCGCGATGCGCCGTCGGCCGCGAGCAGCACGTGGCGCCCGTCTTCCATGACGGCGACGGCAAGGTCGATCGGGTGGCGCACGTCGCGCAGGCAGGCGGCTGCTCCGGCCCGCAGCTCCGCGCCTTCCATCACGCCGGCGTCGAGCTCGACCACGCCGTCGCTGTTGAGACACGCGCCGATCCCGGCGTTGAGAAGGGGCACATCCTCCATGTGGCGCACGGCCGCCACGGCCGCGGCCAGCGATCCATCAACGATCCTTGCCCAGCCGGCGTCACGCGCGCGTTCCACGGCTGCCTGGCGTGACGAGCGTTCCGCTTCGGGAACAGAGCCGGCGCCGCCGTGGACGATCAGCGCGGCGCGGGTCAAGAGCTAAGACTAATAGGCCTCGGCTTGCAGCTCCGGCCAGTTGCTCCGCCGCTCGACGAAACGGCGTTCGGCGACGCGACGGTCGAAGGGGAAGGCGACGCGACGCCCGGCGCCTGCGCGCTCTGTTTCGCGGCGCTCGCCAAACCGGCGCTCCACGCCACTGCGGCGGTCAAAGCCGCTCCGTCGCTCGGGGCCACGGAAAACCACTTCCACCCTCTTCGAGGCGAGATCCTAGCGCACGCGACGGTTCAGTTCGTCGAGTTTTGCATCAATTCGTTGCTCCGACCGCCGGCGCTCCAGCTCGTCGCCCGGTCCGAGGTCGACGAACCGCGCGTAAGCCGCCAGCCGAGGGTGCACTTCGCGCACCAGCAGGAACATCTGCTGCGCGACCCAGCGGTAGTCGGGGTGGCCCTGCGGCGTCGTCCGGAGCTCGCACAGGTGGTAGATCTCGCGCAGGTTGGCGCGGAAGTACCAGCGGACGTGGAAGGCGAGCGGCACCACGTACTGCGCGAGCGCCGATCCAAGAGCGCTCTCGAGACGGCGGTGGGCGGAGGCTGCGCCTTCGACGGCGGAGGCAAACCTCTCCCCGTGGCCGAGCTCCACGAGGCCAGGCGGCAGGTCATATCCGAGCGAGGTCCCGAGCCGCTGCCGGTCCTGCGTCAGCATGCGATGCCGGTGCAGGTCGCGGTACGCGGCGAAGTTGGCGACGATCTCGAACGTGTACTGGGCGTGCTCGAGCGCGCGCGGCACTCGCTGGCGGCGGTTGGCGCGATCGGCGAGCATGCGGTCGAGGATGTCCGGAGCATCGCCGGAAAGCTCGTCAAGCGGCCGCTCCGCGTACGGATAGAGCGCCGCCGCCACCACCTTGCGCTCGGCGTCGCGGTCGTGATCGAGCAGCCGCACGGACGGTGGCGCGGACGCAGGAATCGCCGCCGGCACGACCTTCTCCAATCTCTCCCGGACGCGCACGATCCGCTCCGCCGCGGGTGCGCCGTATCGGTCATCCAGCGCCCGCCGCACGAACGAAGGAATCACGAGCGACAGCTCGCGGTGAAGCTCGGTCGCCAGGCGCTGGCATTCCGGGAGCTCATGGGCGGCGAGCTTGGTGATGAGGTACTCGAACGCGCGCCCGTTGCCGAAAAGCCCGAGGTTGGTGAGGGTCCCCGCGGGCAGCAGGCCGCGAAGCAGATCGAGCGCCTTGGCGCGCGTGGCCGACTTCCAGGCTCGATCGGTCTCGCCTTCTTCCTGCGGAAACCGATTCCGAATCGCCTGCGTGACCGGGTCGACGAGCGAGCTGTACGTGGCGAAGAGTGCGTCGGCGGCGCGCTCGTAATCGGGATCGGAGAGCTCAGGGCCTCGGTGGTACAGGTACCGGCCGTCCGGGCCAGGACGGTCGAAGCGGACGTAGCGCGTCGACTTCTCCAGCGGCGAGAGCCCGATCCGGCTGTCCTCGAGGGCCTTGGCCGCCAGCGTCGACGTCTGCTCGACCGCCACATGCGCGCCGGCGAGCTCGGCGACCGAATCGTCGCCGTAGCCGACCAGCACCCGCTCGTAAAACTCCTCGGCGCGACGGACGGCGACCATGTCCTCATCGCTCGACGGTGCCGCCGCGAGCCGGTCAAAGCCCGAATCCGGCTCGTTGATGAACTCATCCAGCAGCACGCGCCGAAGGCTTTTCTCGGTGCGCGAGTAGCGGGAGAAGAGCGCGCCCTTGACGACCTCCGGAAGGTTGCGGAGCGCGAAGACCGGGCGGTCGAGATTGGTGAAATACCGCTCGAGCAACGACGATTCGACGGCGTTGAACTCCGACTGCGGCACCGAACTAGTATCGCCCCCAAAGAGGTGGAGCGATTTCTAGATATTGTGTCGAGCGGGGCGGTGTGCACAGCCTATGGGCACCATGCTTCGAGTTGTCCCCGGTTTCTCCCCAGCTCTGTTAAAAACCGACTGCGAAATGCCGATGACTGAGGTCGACTGGATCAAGCGCTGGGGTGAGATCGTGGAAGCGCGGGACAGGGACGCCGCGGGGCACTCGGACCCGGCGTACTGGGACCGCCGCGCGCCCAGCTTCGCGCGTTCGACGCAGAGCCGGGTCGACGACTTCCTCCGCGTCCTGGAGCCGTACCTCACGCCGCGAAAGACGCTGATCGACGTCGGCGCCGGCGCGGGCCGCCATGCGGTGCCGCTGGCCGAAAGACTCGAGTGGGTGACCGCCGTGGAGCCGTCAGAAGGCATGCGCTCACACATCACGCCGCGCGACAACATCACCGTGATCGCGAGCACTTGGGAGGACGCGGAGGTTGCGCCGGCCGATCTCGTGATCTGCAGCCACGTTCTCTATGGCGTCGCCGACCCCGTGCCCTTTCTCGAAAAGCTCGAGCGGTCGGCCCACGAGCGTGTTTTCGTGATGCTGCGCGAGACCGACCTGCCCCACGCCGCCACCGAGCTCCGCAGGCGTCTGCGCCGTGACCAGCGCGCCCGTATGCCGCGATTCAGCGACCTGTTCATGCTGTTGATCGAGATGGGCATAGCACCCGACGTGACGTTCATCAGCTACCCGATAAGGACGCGCTACGCCGACATGGAAGAAGCCCTGACCGACGTGCGCGGCATGTACGGCGAGGGTTGGGACGAGAACGCCGGCCGTGCGGTCCTCTCGGAGCTGCTGCAGAAAGACGGCCGTGAGCTCGTCTATGACGGCGGCGTGGCGCTGTCCGGAGTCGCGCATTGGCAGCCACGGAAGAGCTGAGGTCGGCGCCGCGGCGGACGGCGAGAGATCCGGCGATCCAGGTGGCCCAGATCGGCGCGAAGCTTCGAGCAGCGGAGCGAGCGCATCGACCATGCTCGAGCGAGCAGCGCA
>DASTIX010000047.1:0-15958 GCA_035717165.1 Candidatus Dormiibacterota bacterium | reverse complement strand
ACGCTCAACGCCTGCGCCCCCAACTCCTCATGGGCGCCCGCGGATTCGGAAAGGACCAGCACGCCTGCCCGCTGATTGACCACCGGCCCCTCTTTCGCGACGAGGTTCATTCCATCGAGGATCGGGTTCACCAGCAGCACGTCATATGAGCCATATGCCGCCACGGCGCGGTGGATGTCTTCGCCAAGTTCGAAGCGCACCGCCTGCCAGCGGGCGGTGCCGAACCGTGTGTTGATGCGTTCCACCGTCGCCCGGACAAGATCCAGGTAGTCGCGATAGGCAGCGACGTCCTGCCGAGACGGCTGGAGGAACGCCCACATGCCGACCCGGCCGTGGTATTCGTGGTGCTCCTCCAGCAGACGTTCATAGGCGAGGAATCCCCGGACGAGGTTCTTGGCCGGATCTGTTCGATCAACGCGAACGATGAGCTTCTCCGGACGCCACTTCTCGATCTCCGCGGTGATGTCTGCGACTCTTTTTGATTCACCGAGCTGCTTCAACGCGGCGACGTCGATCGAGACCGGGTAGGCGCGAACCCACACGAGCCGGCCTCCATACAAAACGACCGACTCGGGCTCGACGACCCGTAGGCCGAGCAACTCCGTGCAGCAGCGAAGAAAGTTGTGGACGTCAAGGCTCGTCTGCAGGCCGACGATGTCGTTGGCCAAGAGACCCCTGAAGATCGCGTCGCGCATTGTGGCGGGAAGCACCTTGAAATACCTCGGCTCGGGCCACGGGATGTGGATGAAATGCTGCATGGCGGCATCCGGCACGGCCGCTCGAATGTGCTCCGGGGCAAGGTACAGCTGGTAGTCCTGCGTCAGGAAAAGGGGCCGTCGCGGCAGATCACGTGCCACCGCCACTGCACGTTCCGCCACCCTTCTGTTGACCGTCGCGTAGCCGTCGAACCACGCGCGATACATCTCCTTGTCGAGGACCGGTTCGGTCGCAATGTGCCAGAGGTAGTGGTGCGCGAACCAGAGCAATGGGTTGCTGATGACCGCGTAGTGGAGCCGGTAGGACTCGTCGACGGTGGGCGCGAAGAATATCGGGAAAGATCGGTCGGGCCCATCGCCTGAGCTGATGACCCTGCCGCTGTTGGCGAATTCACGCTCGGCCTCGGTTCGCGCTGCGGCGATCCATACGGCTCTTGCGGCGGTGGCAAGAGATGCAAGCGCCTTGACCAACCCTCCCGCCCCAGGAACGAATCGACCGTCGAGCGTCGGCTCGATCGGCGCCCGATTGCTGAGGATGATCGGCGAGAACTGGCCAAGCAGCCGCAACGAGTCGCGGGCGATCGCCTCCAGCGCCGGCGTCTGCGCCGTGGAGATCATGCGGTATGGCCGTTGGTGGCGCCCACGCCTGCCATGGCGGCGCGGTTCGCAGACTTGACCCTCAACATCACCACAGGTAACTGCAGGTGGCGCAGCACGCGATCGAGCTCTCTTCCGATCAGGATGGACGGCCTCGCGGGATCCAGGCGCGACCCGATGATCAGGAGGTCGTGGCCGGTCGCCTCCTCGAGGATCGCCGGCGCTGCAGCGTCGCGGCGCCGGACGGTGACGATGGTTGCCGGTCGGTTCAGCTCATCGACGATCTCCTCGAAGCTCTGCCATTCCCGGCGTGCTCGATCGGGATGTTGCGATCCGGTCTGGACGTGGAGCAAGGTCAGGACGCTGCCAAACGCATCGGCGAGCGTAGCCGCGGTACGGGCGACTGCGCGGGCGCTCGGCCCGCCGCGAATAGAGGCGAGCATCGATCTCGGCGCAATGACTTGGTTCTGCGACTGTGGATCGGGCCGGACGAAGAGCAGGTCGGTGGTGTCGTCCGCAACCAGTTGATGGGTCAGGTCGACCAAACCGTGACGGCGAGAGCTTGCCGCGGTGGGCCACTCGAGCACGAGGACTGTTGCAGCGTATTCGGCGACCGCGTCGCGAACGCTGCTGGCGACGTTCGCTGTCATCCGCAAGCTGAGCGCCATGCGGTGGCGGACATCGTCGGAGTACTCCTGGCCCGCCAACCAGATAAGGGTGTCGCGTCGCCGCTGTTGCTGCGCGAAGACTCCGTTGTCGCGGCCGGAACGAATGTCCACGAGCGCCACCATGTGGCCCGATCCTCCAGGCGATGACGCAAGCGCATCGCCGAGGCTGATGACCGGCCGAGCGCTTTGGCCCATCAGTACGGGAACGAGGACGCGCGGACGGGTCGTCTCTGCCCGATAGACATGACGTCTCGAGATCAATCCGCTCCTCCTTTCCCCGCGTCCCGGAGTCGGCGTGGCCATCCATTCTGGCCGTTTGCGGCCGACCTTGTCCCGTCACTCCGATAGGGCTTGCCGAGCAGATGCTTGCCGTTCGGTCTAGACGCTGTCCTGCGGACGCCTCCAGCGCGAGGTGTCGATCGACGATGCGCGTGTCGCTTCGGGAACTCGCGGCTTTTCTTTGGCGTACTTCGCCACCGCTTCCAGCGCCGCCCACTCGAGCATGTTCAGCTGGTCGTCCCGCGGTTGGTCGAGGATGAACTGGTTCATGCCCGCCTCAACGTAAGGCTCGAGCACGCTGTAGAAGGCATCCTTCGAAACCCACGGATCCTCGTTCGCCTTCGGCACCCAGTAGTACAGCGAGCGGTCGAGCGTCTCCGGATCGCGCCCGATCTCGCGACAGTAGTCGTCGAGCATCTGATTCCGTTCTCGCATCTCCGCCGGCGTACCGAATGCGTTCCAGGTGTCCGCGTACCTGGCGACGATCTTGAGCATGCGCGGCCCGAACGCGCCGATGACGAGCGGAGGTCGCGGTTTCTGCACGCTCGCCGGGCGGGAGCGTGCATCCCTGAGCCTGTAGTAGCTGCCATCGAACGAGCTCGTGTCCTCGCGTGTCATCAAGTCCACGACCTGCACCGCTTCCTTGAAACGGCCAACCAGCTCCCTGGTCTCGGGGAAGTCGATGCCGAACATCGTGTGCTCGGGCTCGTACCAGCCGGCGCCCAACCCGATCTCGAGCCTGCCTTCGGAAATGTGATCCACCGTCACGGCCATCTTGGCGAGGACCTGCGGGTAGCGAAACGTGTTCGAGGTGACGAGGATGCCAACGCGAATCTTCGTGGTGACCGCCGCCAGGCCGCCGAGGAGGGTCCACGCCTCGAAGTACGGTCCCTCCGGCCGGCTCGGCTGGATGAGGTGATCGCAGAGCCACGCGCTCTCATAGCCAAGGCGTTCGAAGAGCTGCCACCGCTCGACGGTCTTCTCCCACGTCATGTTCTGGTCGGTGCAGATGCCGAAGCGGAATCGACGCGTCATTGGCTTGCTCCCAATCGTCTGTCTTCGATGTACTCCGCGGTCAGGCGCAGGTAGCGGTCGACCGCCTCGGGCTCGGCGGCGCGCCCCATGTGGCCGATGCGAAACACCTTGCCGGCGAGCGGGCCCAACCCGCCGCCGATGCGGATGTGGTGCTCGCGCAACAGCCAGGACATGTAGTCCGCGAGATCCATTCCGGGCAGCGCGTAAGCGGCCGTGGTCACGGGCGAGGCGGTCTCGAGCGGCGACAGCATGGGAAAGCCCATCTCCTCCAGCCCGCCGCGCACGCGGTCGCGCGCCCTCGCCAGGCGCCGCCACCGGTTCTCGACCCCCTCGTCCAGCAGACCTCCGAGCGCCACGTCGAATGCCTCGATCACGTTGGTCGGCACGGTGGTGGGATGCGGGTGCCAGCCCGCCATCTCTTCCGCGTACCGCTTCCACGTGGCCAGGTTGAGATACCAGCCCGCCGCTTTCGGGCGGCCGTCTCGAAGCACCTCGAGGGCGCGCCTTCCGACGGCGACCGGCGCGACGCCGATCGGGCCGCCGATGCACTTGTTCGCGACGGTCACGCAGAGGTCGACACCCCACCCGTCCATGTCGAACGCAATGCCCCCGATGGCGGAGATCCCGTCGACGATCGTGAGCACACTGCGCCCGCGCGCCAGCGCGGCGATGGCCTCGACCTCGTTGAGGACGCCGACCGACGTCTCGTGATGGACGACGCAGACCGCTCGCGCATTCGGATGCTGCTCGAGCGCGCGACGGATCATCGACTCGGTGATCGGCTGTGCCACATCGGCACGGACTTCATGAACGCGAAGGCCGTTGACCTTCGCCACCTCGACCATGCGCTCGCCGAAGAGCCCGTTCGCACCGATGACGACTTCGTCGCCAGGGCCGAGCACGCTGGCGATGCACATCTCGACGCCGGCCATCCCGGAACCGAAGAGCAGGTAGACGTCGCCGTCGGTCCTAAATACATCGCGCATGCCGGTGACGGCATGGTTGTACAGCCGGACCCAGCCATCGCCGTAGTGCGCACGCACCGGCCGCGCCAGCGCCTCGAGCACGTCGTCGTCGACGCTGACCGGCCCGGGGATCATCAGGAACTCGCGCTCTTCCGTCACGCGAGGACTTCCTTCGCCACCCGATATCCCGACCTGGCCGCGCCCTCCATGCCTCCAGGCCCGACACGAGCGTCGGTGTGCTCGCCGGCGAAGAAGACACGTGAGCCGAGGGGCGCCGCGATCAAAGGCAGGATGGCGCTGCGTTGATCGCCTATCGGCGCGCGCACGACGGCGCGGGACCATGGGTCATGCGTCCAGCTCTTGACGAAACCTGCGATCCGCTTGAGGGGCCGGCCCACGGCAACGCTCATCGTGGCATCGACGCAGTCGAGGATCTGCTCGTCTGACATACCGAAGGGCTCGGCATCGCCTGCCGCCAGGCCGCCGACGACGATCGCGTCACCCTGCTGATGCACGGCCTGGTTCATGAAAAACCCCGGAATCGCGTCGGTGAAGCAGCCAGAACCGATGCCCTCTTGCACGAGCTCACGCTCCGCGTACTGCACGACGACTCTCGTCGCGTTGCCGTACTTGAGCTCCAGCAGCGCGCGCACCTTATCGGCGGGAAGCGCAGGCTCGAAGCCGAGTTCCGCGACCAATGGTCCCGGCACCGTGACCACGACGCGTTCGGCATGGAAAGTTTCGCGCTCGGACTCGACGGTGACGCCGGCAACGCCCCAGCCGATCAGGCGCACCGGCTGGTTGAGCCGGACGTCCAGCTTCTCCGCCATCACGCGCGGCAGCGTGTCGTTGCCGCCGATGATCTTGCGGTACGCCTCGCCCCATGACAGCTCGACGTTGAGCTCCTGCGCGTCGGCGATCCTGAGCGATGCCGCAGGGGTCGACTGCGCGATGGCCTTCAGCAGCAGCTCGGCGAACTCCGAGACATGGGCGCGACGCAGCCACTGCGCGACCGACTCGTACTCGGTTGGGCGCGTGCGCTTGATCGCTTCGCGCAGCTCGCCCGCGATCTCTGCCGCGCTGTCGTCACTGAGCCGCTCGCCGCGGAAGATCAGTTTCGGCGTCTCGGTGCCGAAGTTGAGCTCGTCGCTCAGCTCGACGCCATGCGCGGCGCACAGGCCGGTCATGGTGTCTTGACCGTGGTAGATGATCTCGGCTCCGACGTCGGCGAACTGTCCTGCGGCCAGCCCTTCACGGATCGTGTAGACGCGCCCGCCCACGCGATCGCGTGCCTCGAGCACGACGACATCGTGCCCGGCCGCCTGGATCTCCGACGCCGCGACGAGTCCCGCGAGTCCTGCCCCCACGACGACAACCTTCATTCCATCGCGCGACGCACCGCCGCGACGACGCGATCGACCGACGGCAGGTAGTAGTCCTCGAGCGAGGCGGCAGGGAACGGCACGTCGAAGGCGCCGACCCTGGCCACCGGCGCGTCGAGGTCGAAGAAGACCTCCTCCATCAACGTCGCGGAGATCTCCGCGCCAAAGCCCGCGGACAGCGGAGCCTCGTGGACGATGACGCACCGCCCGGTCTTCGCCACCTGCGCGCACAACGTCTCCGTGTCGAGCGGCACGAGCGTGCGCAGGTCGAGCACGGCGGCGGATACGCCTTCTTGGGCGAGCTGTTCGGCTGCCCGCATGCACAGCTCGACGGCGGCGCTCCACGCCACGAGCGTGACGTGTTGACCTTCGCGAGCCAGCACCGCCTTGCCGAAGGGCACGGTGTACGCGCCGTCGGGGACTTCCATCCGCGCCGCACGGTAGAGCCGGTCGGGCTCGCAGAAAAGCACCGGGTCCGGATCGCGGATCGCCTCGAGAAGAAGCCCCTTGGCGTCGTACGGGTTCGATGGCATCACGACCTTGATCCCGGGCGTCTGCACGAACTGCGCCTCGACCGCGTCGGAGTGGAACTCGGGACTCTTGATGCCACCTCCAAATGGGGCCCTGATCGTGACCTGGCAGTGGTACCGGCCACGGGAGCGCTGGCGGTACTTGCCCAGCTGCGGGCCGATCTGATGGAAGGCCTGCGCGGTGAAACCGAGGAACTGGATCTCCGCCACCGGCACCATGCCCGCGATCGCCAGGCCGAGCGAGGCACCGACGATGCTGGCCTCGGCGAGCGGCGTGTCGACGACGCGCTCGGGGCCGTACCGGTCGACGAGACCGCTGGTCGTCCGGAAGACGCCACCGAGCTTGCCGACGTCGAGACCGAGGACCATCACGCGCGGATCCGCCTCCATCTCTTCGACCAGCGCGCTGTTGATCGCCTCGACGATGTTGCGCTGCGGCACTTCAGGCACCGCCATCGAGGAAATCCGACTTCTGGCGCGCCACGCGCGGCGGCAAGTCCGCGTACACATTCGCGAAGACGTCTTCAGGTCGCGGCGCAGGCGCCGCGTACGCCAGCTGCAGCGCGCGCTCGTTCTCCTCGCGGACTTCGTCGGTCAGCGCCGCGGCCCTTTTCTCGTCCCACAGGCCGAGCCCGGCCAGGTAGCGCTGCACCCGCTCGATCGGATCGCGCGCACGCGCCTCGTCGTGCTCCTTCGGGTCCTCGTAGCGCGAGGGGTTGTCGGTGGTGTTGTGGAAGCTCATGCGGTACGTGACCGACTCGATGAGTGTCGGGCCGCCGCCGTTGCGCGCGCGTTCGACCGCGTCACACGCCGCGTCGTAGACGGCCATCACGTCGTTGCCGTCCACGGCGATGCCCTCGAAGCCATATCCGGCGGCGCGGAGCGAAAAGCTCTTTGTCGCGGACTGCACCCGGCGTGACGTCGAGATCGCCCACTGGTTGTTCTGCAGGAAGAAGACGATCGGAGCCTTGACCACGCCCGCGAGATTGAGGCCCTCGTGGAAATCGCCCTCGGACGAGCCGCCGTCGCCGATGTAGGCCATCACCACCGCGTCCTTGCCGCGGAGTCGCAGGCCCCAGGCAAGGCCCGTCGCCTGCGGCAGCTGTGCGGCGATCGACACCTGCGTCGGCAGGACGTTGACTCCTTCGGGGATGCGAGCCGGTCCGATCTTGCCGAGGTACTGGGCGGTGATCACCTCGAGCGGCAGCCCGTGGTGGACGGTCGCCATCAGCTCGCGGTACTGGGGGACGATCCAGTCGCGCGCCGGATCGAGTGCGAGCGCCGAGCCGACGATGGAGGCCTCCTGACCCGTGCCCGGCGAGAAGACGCCGAACTGGCCCTGTCGCTGGAGCGCGATGACGCGCTGGTCGTAGAGACGCGACTTGATCATCCAGCGGAGCGCTTCGAGCAGAAGCTCTTCGTCCATTCGCGACTTCGCGCCGGGCATGACACTGCCGTCCGGCTTCAGAATCGAGCGGAGCGTTTCCACCGGCCTATTCTTGCGCGGGAGCCGTGATCCTTCCAAAAGAGCGTGATCGTCGCTTCATCACCATCCGCCGCGGCGGCACGCTCACCGACGCGGACCATCATCTGCTCGCCCTGTGGGCCGCGGCCTGTGCGGAGCATGTCCTACCCCTGTTCGAGGCGATCCGACCCTCGGATCCGCGCCCTCGCCACGCGATCGCGCAGGCTCGAGCGTGGGTGCGCGGCGAGGTCAAGATGATGGTCGCACGAGAATCCGCCGGACACGCGAACGCGGCGGCGCGAGACCTCACCGGCGCGCCGCGGCATGCCGCCCATGCCGCCGGCCAGGCCGCGGCGGTGCCGCACGTCGCAGCGCACGAGCTCGGAGCGGCCGCGTACGCGATCAAGGCGGTTCGCGCAGCGGCGCCTGACGGCGAGGCGCACAAGCTCGGCCGGCTCGAGT
Organism: Candidatus Dormiibacterota bacterium; assembly: GCA_035717165.1. Lineage (GTDB taxonomy): Bacteria > Chloroflexota > Dormibacteria > Dormibacterales > Dormibacteraceae > 40CM-4-65-16. The sequence continues at coordinate 7,859 of DASTIX010000047.1, read as the reverse complement.
GCCGCTGGCAGCGCGAACAGCTTCCGGACGCGATCCGCGATCTGGTCCTGGACGATCAGCGGCTGCGCAACGGCATCTGCTGGTCGGTGTTCGAAGCATGAACGCGATCGTTCAGCATCGGTACGGTCCACCGGACCAGGCGCTCAGCCTCGATGAGATTCCTGCGCCGGTGCCTGGAGATCGCGACGTGCTGATCCGCGTGCGCGCGGCGGGGGTCAACGCGCTCGACTGGCACTACGTCGAAGGCAAGCCCGTAATCGCCCGGGCGGCGATGAGGCGCGGCGAGCCAAAGGTGCGTGTGCGCGGAGTCGACGTCGCCGGGACGGTCGAGGCCACCGGCAAGGAGGTGAAGTCACTGCGGCCGGGCGATGACGTCTTCGGCTGGTGCGGCGGTGCATTCGCCGAGCTTGCGTCGGCTCCCGAGGATCACTTCCTCGCCAAGCCTTCATCGCTCACCTACGAGGAAGCGGCGGCGATCCCGGTTGCGGCCACGACCGCGCTTCAGGGTTTGCGGGACAAGGGCCGGCTGCAGGCTGGGCAGCAGGTGTTGATCAACGGCGCGGGAGGCGGAGTCGGCACTTTTGCGGTGCAGATCGCAAGGGCACTCGGAGCCAACGTCACAGCGGTCTCGCGCAATGTCGAGCTCATGAAGTCTCTTCACGCGGACGTGGTGATCGATTACACCCGCGAGGACTTCACCAAGGGCGCCGCTCGCTATGACGTCGTCTTCGAAAACGGCGGCAGCCATCCGGTTGCGGCGGTGCGCAAGACACTGAAGCCCGGCGGCATCCTCGTGTACAACAACGGTGCCTCGATGCGCCGGATCGCGATGGCCCAGCTGCTCTCGCGTGTCGGGCAGCGCGTCTACATGTTCCTTGCCGATTTGAACCAGGCGGATCTGATGGTGATTCGCGGGTTCATCGACGAAGGAAAGGTGAAACCGGTCGTCGATCGCACGTTTCCGCTGGCGGAGACACCGGCCGCCATTTTGTACGTCGAGGCAGGCAGAGCGCAGGGCAAGGTCGTGGTCACGATCTAGTCGCAACCCGCCCGCGCGCGTCCTCTCTTATATATGCGATTCGGTCAGGACTCTGAGTCTGCGTCCGGGGCGGCTTCTTCGGGCCACTCCGACGGCACGGCGGTCGCGTTCACGGGCGTGGGGCGCACGGCACTCACTGCCGTCTTGAGCACCACGTCCCGCATCGAGATCGTCCCGACGACGCTGCCACGGTCGAGCACGGGCAGGTTTCGACAACCGATGGCGAGCATCTTCACTTCGGCCATCGCGACGTCGTCGTCCAGCGAGACGCTGACGCCACCGTCATTCGTGTAGTCCACGACCGACGATTCGGCCGGCCGGACACCTCTAGCCACGGCCTCGGTCAGGTCGCGCTCGGTGATGATGCCTGTGAACGCGCGTCCATTGAGCACGGGCAGGCAGCTCTGCCCGCTGGCGCGCATCTTGATCGCCGCCTCGCGCAATGAGTCATTCGGAGCCACGAAAGGACTGCCTGGCCGAAACACGCTCGCTACCTTCATGACGCGAGTTTCCAGCGGCCAGGCCGATTTCCCAAGGGCCGTACGCCCCGTTCGACTCGGGGCGGAAGACATCCTTCAGGCCGCGGTCTCGGTCATCGGCACGATCAGGACGGGGCGGTCGCTGAACTCCAGGACACGCTCCGCCTCGCTCCCCAACAGCGCGCGGCCGGGGCCGGTGCGGCCGGTGCGGCCCATGATGATCACGTCCGCCTTCCACTTACGGGCGTCTTCGAGGATGACCTCAAACGGCGTGCCTTCGAGCATCCCCTGGTCTGCCGTCACGCCCGACTGCGACGCCAGCTCGACTATCCGGGACAGGATCGCATGCCCGCTGTCCCGAAGCCTCGAGATCCTGTCGGCGTCCGGCGCTCCATCGGATCCCGCGGTCTCGACGACATACACCGCACGGAGCTGGCTGTGCCAGCGCTGCGCCAGCTGGATGGCGAGTCGCGCAGCCTCCAGGGAGGCGTGCGAGCCATCGATGCAGACGAGAAGCCTTGCCGTTTCGATCATGACCGACTCCCTCGCGTGCGACGTGTGGCCCACAGCGTGCGCACCGACTCTTCGCGCTCCAGCTCGTCGAGCGTTTCGGAGAGCCGCGTCGCCGCAGCGTTCAGCGCCGGGAGCCAACGGCGTTCGAGTGCGCGCTGGCGCCGAGCGGTCAGCGTGAGCTCGGCTCCGATTCGCTGCAGCGCGGAGCGCGCGACGGCATCGTTGACCGCCGCCTCGACTGCCCGACGTGCGGCTGGAATGGCAAGGTCGCTTGCGGCCGACCCGCCGGCCACCGCTGGAGGCGCGGGGCCGAGGTCGACCCTCGCGTCCGAAGCAAAGGCCACGCCCATCGAGCTGCGCCAGCGGATGGTGACGTCGGCGCGCGGATGGACGGAGGCCAGCATGGCGAGCTTCTCGTCGCCCGCGATCACCGCCGCGCGGTTGACCCAGGTCGCAGCCTCGCCCGCCGCCGTGGCCCAGGCAGTCTGCGTTTCACGCGCGAGGACACGGAGGCGGCGATGCTCCTGCACCAGCGCGCGACGTTTGCGGTCGAGGAGGTCGGCGCCGCTCGTCGCGACCGCAAGACGGTGCTCGAGCCACAGTCGCCCTCCCCTTCCTGGTGGATGCCGGACGTTCATCGGACTGCCACGCCCTTCGGCAGGTGCTCGTCGATCATGTCGACGGTCAGCATCGTCAGCTCGCGCTTCGGCAGCTTCCCGAGCGCCTGCCACATCAGATCGAGCGTCGCGTCGAGCGCGCGGCCCTGATCGCGTCGCTGGTTGAACACCGTCTGTTCGACCGCGCCGACGAACCGCAGATAGCTGCGGTCGGTCTCGGACAGTGCGTCAGACCCGACCATCTCCTCCAGCTCGCGCACCTCGCGGGCTCGAGCCAGCGCGGCGAAGGTCTGCGCCGCGACGGCGAGGTGGTCGGCACGCGTGCGACCTTCTCCGGCTCCGTTGCGCATCAGGCGGGACAGTGAAGCCAGCGCGTCGAACGGCGGATACACGGTCTTGCCCTGCATCTCCTGCGAGAGCACCAGCTGGCCCTCGGTGATGTAGCCGGTCAGGTCGGGCACCGGGTGCGTGATGTCACCCGCGGGCATGGTGAGGACCGGCAGCTGCGTGATCGAACCACGGCGATCGCGAAGCCTTCCGCACCGCTCATAGATCGACGCAAGGTCGCTGTAGAGATGCCCTGGGTAGCCACGCCGGCCCGGAATCTCGCCGCGCGCCGACGCGGCCTCGCGCACCGCTTCGCAGTAGCTCGTCATGTCACACAACACCACGAGCACGTGATGGCCGAGGTCGAAGGCGAGGTGCTCCGCGACTGTCAGCGCGAGTCGAGGCACGAGGATCCGTTCGACCACCGGGTCGCCAGCAAGATTGATGAAGAGCGCAAGCTCTTTCTTCTCTGCGCGGTCGTCGAGCGCGTCGCGAACCATGTCGGCGTCCGCGTTGGTGATGCCGATCGCCGCAAAGATGACGCGGAAGCTCGACCCCGGCGCCGTCGCCTGGGCCGCGACCTGGACGGCGAGCTCCAGATGCGGGAGGCCACCGAGCGAAAAGATCGGAAGCTTCTGCCCGCGCACGAGCGTGGTCAGTCCATCGATTGCGGAGACGCCGGTGATGATCGGATCGCGCGGCGGCTCGCGGCGCGCGGGGTTGATCGGCTCGCCGGTGACCGGCCGCGATTCGGCCGTCATCAACGGCGGCCCGCCATCGATGACCTCGCCGCGACCGTTGGCGACACGTCCCAACCACGCCTCCCCCACGGGCACGCGGATCGGGCTGCCCATGAAGCGGACGTGAACGCCGTCGGGTTTGATGCCGTCACCACCTTCGAAGACCTCGACGACCGCGAGGTCGCGATCGACCTCGAGCACCTGGCCGTGGCGGACCTCGCCTCCATCCAGCCGGACGGTGACCTGCTCATCCCAGCCCGCGCCACGGACGCCGCGCACGACCAGCAGCGGACCGTCGACCGACGCGACGTCCGCGTACTCGACCGCCAGTTGGCGCTGGTTGATCATCGCAGCGCCTCCAGCCGCGCCAGGACCTCTTCCCGCGCGCGGTCTGCGGCCGCGGTCTCGGCGGGAGCGTCTGCATCTTTTGCCCTCGACAGCGAGCTCATGTCGACTTCTTCGATCAGCGAAACCGGAACGCCGGCGCGCACGAGCTCGAGGCAGCGTTGATGCACCTGGAGCACGGCGTCCAGCAGCGCTGCCTGCTTGCGCGGATCGCAGAACGCATCGTTGGGACTCAAGGCGTTCTGCTGGAGCACCGCACTGCGCACGAGATCGGCGCTGCGCAGCACCACCCGTTCGCGATCGGGAAGCGCGCTCGCGCCGACCAGCTCTGCCATCGAGCGCAGCCGGTCGGCATCGGTGAGAAGCCCGAGCACCGCCTCCCGCCGTCCACCCCACAGCGGGTCGCCGTGCGCAACCTGCCACGAGGCGAGTCTCTCGGCGTCCCGGCTGAACGAGTCGACCCAGCCGACCGCCGGGTAGTGACGCGCGTAGGCGAGATCGCGGTCGAGCGACCACAGGCTGCGCACGAAGCGACGGGTGTGCGCGGTGACGGGCTCGGTCACGTCACCGCCCGGAGGCGAAACGGCGCCGATCACCGTCACGGATCCCTGGGCGCCGGACATCGTCTCGACCGCGCCGGCCCGTTCGTAAAACGCCGCGAGTGCAGACGAAAGCGTGGCGGGATAACCCTCCTCGGCCGGCAGCTGACCGGTGCGCGACGCGAACTCACGCAACGACTCGGCCCATCGCGAGGTCGAGTCGGCGATGACGATGGTGTGATAGCCCATGTCGCGGAAGTACTCGGCAACAGTGACGCCGGAGTAGATGCTTGCTTCGCGCGCCATGACGGGCATGTTCGAGGTGTTGGCGATCACGATCGTGCGGTCCATCAGCTGCCGTCCGGTGCGAGGATCCGTGAGGCGAGGCAGCTCCTCGAGCACGTCCGCCATCTCGTTGCCCCGCTCGCCGCAGCCGACGTAGACGATCACGTCCGCGTCGCTCCATTTCGCGATCTGCTGAAGCAGCATGGTCTTGCCGGTGCCGAAACCGCCGGGCACGCACGCCGAGCTGCCCTTCGCGATCGGATAGAGAAGGTCGAGCACGCGCTGCCCGGTCACCAGCGGGATGGAGCCGGGCAGCCTTCGCCGCGCCGGTCGCGGCCTGCGCACCGGCCAGAAGCTCGTGAACCCAACCTCGACGCCGCCGATCCTCGCAAGCTGGTCGGCGCTGTCGTGGGGTCCGGCGCCGGCGATCCATTCGAGCCGGCCCGCGACGTGCGGTGGAACCGTGAGACGGTGCTCGATCGCCGCGGTTTCCTGCACTGCGCCGAGCACATCTCCCGGCTGCACGTCGCGTCCGACGGTCGCGCGTGGAGCAAAAGTCCACGTACGCGCCATGGGTTCGACCGGTGAGATACCGATGAAATCGCCTGCAACGTCGAGGCGCTTCATCGTCCCATCGAAAACGCCACCGAGGAGCCCTGGCCCGAGCCCGACCGACAGCGGCCGGCCCAGCGCGTACGCGGGCGCGCCGACCGAGAGTCCGCCGGTGTACGCGTAGACCTGCGCGGTGATGACGCCGTCGCGGATGGTCACCGCCTCACCCGGCAGACGCTGATCACCCAGCTCCAGCAGCTCCGCGGACGCGACGCCGGAGAGGCCTTCGACCTCGACGACCGGGCCATTGACACGCACCACGGTTCCGGTCGGTCGTGTCATCGCCACAGAGCCTCGACGTCGCCATGCAACCTGAAAAGTTCTTCGGCAATCTCCTCGGCAAGAGTCCAACGGACCGATCGCTGCTTACGCGTCGCGATCACCTCGGCCGCACGCGGATAGACGTCAGCCCCGGGACCGAGCTGCGCACGCGCGGCGTCGGCCACGCGACGTTGGAGTGCGGGATACCTGGAATCCGTGGTGATCGCATCCGCGCAGGCGGTGCTCAGCTCCTCGTACACCGCGCGCTGCGCGGCGAGCACGATGCCGCGAGCGCGCCTGCGCGCGGCCGTCCATTCGCGATTGGTGTCGAGGTCCGCAGAGGCCTCGCCCTCTCGCTCGGCACTCTCGGTGGCGGTGCGCGAGTCGGACTCGGCCTGGGCCAGCATCTGGCGCGCCGATTCGCGGCCGGACGTGACGATCGCCTTCGCGCGAGCGCGTTGCGCCGCGAGATGGTGCTCGCGCACAGCATCGAGTCCGTTCACGGCAGCACCGTGACGAGAAGATCGCGGCGCTCGGCAACGCGGTCGCGCAGGACAGCGGCCGAGTCGGCGGTGAGAACCAGCACGGTCACATCGGCCGGTAGATCGCGCCAGGCCGCGACGATCTCGTCCTCCGTCACCACCGGGTACGACTCGACACCTGCGAGCGCGAGCAGCTGGATGCGGTGACGGTCGCCCAGCGCGGCGATGCGTCCCATCAGCGATTCAGCAATGCGACCGCGATGACGAGGCCATAGATCGCAATGCCCTCGGCAAGACCGACGATGACCATGGCGCGTCCGAACATCTCCGGCTTCTCGCTGATCGCCGCGATGGCCGCGGCGCCGGTGTACGCGACGCCGATCGCGGCGCCGATCGACGATCCCGCGACCGCGATCGCAGCGCCGAGAGCGGGCGCCCAGTCCGTGCTCGACGTCGACGCGACGAGGTGGATTCCGGCGGTCGTGTGGCTCGACCCGGCAAGCGAGAGCAGCACGACGCCGGCTCCAACCGCGAGCAAGAGGTTCGTGCCCACCGCCAAGACGAGTGCAAGCCTGCGACGCCGGCGCATGCGCCACATGAACGCAAGGCCGGCGACGACGATGACGGGAACGGCAATGAAGATCGGGCTCATGGGGCCTCCTTGATGACGGCAAGGCGCCACGGCACAAACGGCCGGCCCTCACCCGAATAGATGCGCGAGAAAAGCTCGTAGTACTCGAGTCGCAGGGCCTGGATTCCGGTGACAACCAGCTCGAGCGTGAAGGCGACCGCGTTGCCGATGACGAAGACCGGCACCGCGACCATCCACCATCCCGCCACGGCCAGCGCGAACGTCGCCGTCCAGACCAACGACCCGATCGCGGCGTGCACCATGCCAAACGCGGCGAGTCGCGCAAACGAGATCGAGTTGGCCCCGAGACGCATGACCGACGAAAACGTCTCCACGAACGCCTCGAGAAAGCCGGTGCCGGTCCGGCCCGCCACCACGAGGTAACCCACGAAGATCAGCGCCAGCCCTGCCGCAGCCGAGACGACGCCCGCGATCAGGACCACGATGCTGTGCAGCCAGATCGAGGCGGCGACAAGGGCAAGGCTCGCGAACAAGATCGCGCCCGCGATCCCGGAGCTCGAGTACAACGCGGCCGCCGCGCCTCCCTCGCGCCAGCGGTTGATCGCGCCGATGACGTAGCTGATCGCGAGAAGCACCGCGCCGGCGAGAATGCCGGCGGCCAAAAGCTCGAACGGATTCTGCAGCGGCCTCAGCCAGACCACCGGCACGACTCCGGTCGGCCCGAAGAACTCTCCGTACAGCAGGCCAAACGCCGCCGACGCCAGGCCCGCGGCAAACGGAAGCGCCCAGCTCTTCTTCAAAGCGCGAAGGCGCGGATGGTTGACGAAGCGGAGCGCGAGCCCCGCGGCCGCAAGGATCAGTCCGTGGCCGACGTCCGCAAACATCATGCCGAACATCAGGACGAACGAGATCGCGGTGAACGGCGTCGGGTCGAGGTCGCGGTAGCGGACCGTCCCATACGTTTCGACCAGCGGCCGGAAGGGCTCTGCAGCGCGCGGAGTGCGCAGCTGCGTCGGCGGCTCGACGAA
>DASTIX010000046.1:0-14701 GCA_035717165.1 Candidatus Dormiibacterota bacterium | reverse complement strand
CCTCAGGCGGTTGTTTTCTGTGGCACTTTCCTTCGGGTCGCCCCGACTGGGTGTTACCCAGCGCCCTGCTCTATGGAGCCCGGACTTTCCTCCGAACGCTATTTACTTCGCCGGCGGTCACCCGTCCGCCTCGGCCCGCGGTAAGTCTACCCATGACGTTGCCGAAGCATGCGCGCAGCCTACTTCGCCTTCGGCATCGCTTCTTTGAGGATGACAACAACCGCCATCGCGTGACCGCGACCGAGGTCATAGTCCTTCTGCAGCCACGCGACGATCTCCCCGGTCTTGATCTTCGGGTCGAGGAGGCCCTTCGTCCGCGCGGCTCGGACAAAGTCTTCGGGGCTCTTGCCTGTCTTGGCCTTGATGTTGTTCAGGTAGCTCTGGAATTTCGGATCCCTCGTGTTGGCTGGAGACAACTTTTCAACCCTCCTTGATGTTGGCGAGCATCCGTCGTGTGCGGGCCGCGAGAAACCGTCCATTGGTGACCTGGAAGATCGCGTGGATGATGTGCCCGACGAACCCTTTCGCCCGCCGGTTCATCGTGATGGTCAGGACGCTGCCGCCACCCGACCGCGGCCGGACCTCCATGAGCCACGTCCCGCCGGATTGCGCCGCGTTCGCCTCCTCGACAGTCGCCGTGATCACCGGCTCCTTCCACTCGTAGCGCTCGATCGACCAGATGCCGAGGCTTGCGGTGCCTTCGCGGACGCGCGCCCAGCCGTCGCCACGCTCGAGAACCTTGAACGACGACGGCGACAGATCCGGCCACAGCTGAGCGCGACGAGGACCGAACTCGGTCAGCGCGTCCCACACGACTGTCGGTGAGCGATCGGTCTCGACCGTATAGGTGACCTTAGCCACCGAATTTGGACTTGGGCACGTGCGCGTCGATCGCCATGTTCGCGAGGTGGTCGGCTCCGCGATTCTCCTCGCGCACGACGTGCTTGATCTCGTAAGACATGTCGCCGAGGAGGCGCATCGCCTCGGCGCAAAGTCGCTGCAGCTCCTGGTCCTTGATCTTGTAGTTGCCCTTCACCTGCTCGACCACGAGATTTGAATCGAGAAGGATCTCGATCCGGTCCGGCTTCCACTCACGAATCGTCTTGAGTCCTTCGATCAGAGCGTGATATTCGGCCTGGTTGTTTGTCATCGTGCCGAGCCACTTGTGCCGGGCTTGTAGCCGCAGACCGGTGTCGTCCTCGATCAGGATCCCCGCTCCAGCAGGTCCTGGATTTCCACGCGCAGCCCCATCGGTGCGCAGCCGAAGAACTTTCAGGCGATCACCAGGATCCGGCCGCAGTTGTCGCAGTGCACGACGTCTTCGCCCTTGCGCAGCGCCTGCATTCCCGAAGACGTCACCGTCACACGGCACGCAAGGCACTGGTTGTGATCGACCTCGGCTACCGGAGGATGCGCGCGCACGCGCAGGTATGCGTTCTGGGCCGCCGGCGCCAGCTGAGCCCAGATCGCGTCGCTGTCCGCCTTCACCACAGCGAGCTCCGACTGCCACGATTCGAGATCCCGACGCAACCCGGGCTCATCGCCCGCGTGGCGCGATCGCGCCTCGTCGAGCTCCTCGGACGCAGCGAGAACCGCGGCATCCGCGAGCTCGCCCTCCTCCATCAGGCGCAGCTCGGCTTCCTCCTCGTCGGCGAAGCTGGCCTTCATGTGCTGCACCTCTTGGTTGAGCTGCATGAGCTCGGTCGGGTTGCGGATCCGCCCGCTCATGAGCTCCTTCTCGCGCGAACGAAGGCGAGTGCGGTGCGCTTCGCGGTCGCGGTCCGAGTCGCGCAATCGCAGCTGCAGCTGTTCGCGCGCGTCGCGCGCCTGCGCCAGCGCCTCTTCCGCGGCGACGACGTTGGGATTGACGGCAAGCAACGATTCGGTGCGCTCGATGCTGTCGCGCAGCTCGCGCTCCTTCTCGATCAGCCGCTGATATGCGAGCAGGAGCTGCGCCGGCTTCATTCCAGAACGACCAGGACCTGGCCCTCCTTGACGACCTCTCCCTCTTTGACACGCACCTCTTTGACCGTGCCGGCGCGCGGCGCCGTGACAGGGATCTCCATCTTCATCGACTCGAGAATGAGCAGCTCGTCCTCTTCGGCGACCTGCGTGCCGGGCGAGGTCTTCACCTTCCACACGTTGCCCACGAGCTCTGCCTTGACTTCGGTCATGAGTGTTCCAGACACAGAATTTTGCGGGCTTCGGCGACCGAGGCGACGGGGCGCCCCACGTCCACGGCCAGGCGGGCCGCCTTGGCGACCAGGTCTCCGTTGCTCTCGGCCATCTTTCCCTCCTCGAGATAGAAGTTGTCTTCGAGTCCGACGCGCACGTTCCCGCCCATCGCCAGCGCGGCCGCGACCAGCACCCACTGGTTGAGGCCGATGCCGATGACCTGCCACAACGATTCCCGGGGCAGAGTGTCGACCTGGTTCTGCAGATGCCGCGGCGTGCCGGGAATTCCGCCAAGCACGCCCATGATGAGGCTGAACTGGTACGGCGGCCGCAGCACACCCATGTCGATCAGCGGCCCCGTGTTGGCGATATGGCCGGTGTCGAAGCACTCGAGCTCCGGCCGCACGCCCGACTCGTTCATCGCCTCGAGGAAGAACCGGATGTCACGAAACGGGTTCGCAAACACGTGGTCGTGATAGAACTCCTTCTTCTTCGACGAGTAGATGGCGTAGTTCATCGAGCCCATGTTCAGCGCCCCGATGTCGGGCTTCAGCTCGCGGATGTGCGCGATGCGCTCTTCCGCCGGAATGCCGACCGCGCCGGTCGAGAAGTTGACGATCACGTTTGTCCGTGCTCGCACCTCCGACTGGATCTCGCGAAAAGTCTCGACACTCCAATCCGGGCCGCCCTCCGGGGTGCGAGCGTGAATGTGAACGATCGCTGCCCCCGCGTCGGCGGCGCGGCGAGCCTCTTCTGCGATCTCCTTTGGCGTGTAGGGAATCGCCGGACATTGCTCGCGGGTCGCCAGCACGCCGGTCAGCGCGGCGGTGATGACGACGGGGGTCATACGGGAATGTTCCCGTGCTTGCGCCAGGGGCGATCGACCTTCTTGCCGCGAGCCTGCTCGATCGCTCTGATGATCACACGCCGGGTTTCCGAAGGATCGATCACGTCGTCGATCATCGCCCAACCCGCCGCCAGGTAAGGATCGATCTGCTTGCGGATCGTCTCGACCAGCTGCGCGCGGGTGGCCTCGGGATCATCAGAGGCTTCGACCTGCTTGTTGAAGATGATGTTGACCGCGCCCTCGGGACCCATCACCGAGATCTCCGCAAACGGCCACGCGACGATGGTGTCGGGCTCATAGCCCTTGCCGCACATCACGTAGTAGCCCGCGCCGTACGCCTTACGCATGATGACTGTCACCTTCGGCACGGTCGCCTCCGATGTCGCGTAGAGCATCTTGGCCCCGTGGCGGATGATGCCGTGCTTCTCGACCTGCGAGCCGACGAAGAAGCCGGGCACGTCCATCAGGTAAACCAGCGGAACGTTGAACGCGTCGCACATGCGGATGAAGCGCGCCGCCTTGTCGGCGGCGTCGGAATCGAGCGCGCCTCCCTTCTGCATGGGCTGGTTCGCGACCACGCCGACGCTGTGGCCGCCCACGCGCGCGAAGCCGATGACGATGTTCTTGGCCCACGTCGGCTTGACCTCGCACCACGTGTCGTGATCAAACACCGCCTTGACGACCTTGCGCACGTCGTACGCGGCGCGAGGGTTGACCGGCACGATCTTCTCCAGCCCCTCGACCGAACGGTCCGCCGGATCGCCGCTGTCGATGAAGGGCGGCTGCTCGAGATTGTTCGAAGGTAGGTAGGAGAGAAAGCGCCGCACGGTTGCGATGCAGGCGGCGTCGTCCTCGACCTCGTTGTCCCCCACTCCCGACTCGTAGCAGTGGACCCGCGAGCCGCCCATCTCTTGGTCGGTCACATCCTCACCAGTCGCGGCCTTGACGAGGCGCGCGCCGCCGAGCGCCATCGACGACGTGCCCTTGACCATGGGCACGAAATCCGCGAGACCTGGGATGTACGCCGTGCCCGCGGCGCACGGTCCGAGCATCGCCGCGACCTGCGGGATCACGCCCGACATGTAGACCTGTTCGGCGAACAGCCAACCCGTGCCGGCGAACGTCGAGCCTGCAGCCTCCTGGATGCGCGCGCCGGCGGAATCGAGAAGCCACACGATCGGCTTGTGGTAGCGCAGGGCCAGCTCGCGCACGCGCGCGGCCTTGAACTGCTCTCCGACCGCGCCCATCGAACCCGCCATGACCGTGAAGTCGTACGCGATCACCCAGACCTGACGGCCGTCGACGTCACCGTGGCCCGTGACCACACCGTCGGCGGGCGCGCTGTCAGAGCCGTCGCGGTTCTGGGCAAGCAGACCGAACTCGACGAAGGTTCCTTTGTCGAAGAGGAGGTCGATGCGCTCGCGCGCGGTGAGCTTGCCTCGCTCGTGCTGCTTCGCGATCTTGTCCGTGCCGCCCATGGCGAGGTTCTTGTCGCGCCTGGCCTTCAGGTCGCTCACTCGGGCGGCGTAGTCCTCACTCACCTTGAGTGCCGATTCTATTGGCCGACCAGCAGGTCGTTTCGGTCGCGCCACCGGTCGAGGAAGCGGTAGGTGTTGCGCCTGGAGAGCCGCTCGCGCTCGGCCGGCTCGGTCGCTTCCCACAGGCGGTGCTCGTGCCGCTCGACGGGCAGCCCGCCCACGACCACCGCGCGACCGCCGCGATCGCGAAGCCGAAAGCTGAACTCGACGTCGGCCATGCGGTAGAAGCGGAACTTCGGATCGAAGCCTTCGATCGCCATCGCGTCCTCGCGCCGAAACGCCATGCAGTAGCCCTCGATCGCGTCGACGTCAGGGCCGGCGCTCTCCTCGAACTCCTTGGGCGTGCCTTTGCCACGCAACCCGAACGGCCCGGCGACGATCACCGTCGGATCGTTCAACGCGTCGACAAGAGGTGTGATCGCGTCTCCGTGCAGCTCCACACCGGGATCGAACAGCACGACGACCGCTCCCGCGGCGGCTTCGATGCCGGCGTTGACCGCCGAGGCAAAACCGAGCGGCGGGTCGAGGGTGACCACTCGCAGCCTTTCCGCGGCGCGTCCGGCGAGCCAGCCTCTGATGCGCTGATCGCCCGAGTTGTCGACCACCACGGCTTCGAAATCGGCTTTCGCATGCGTGAACACCGACAGCAGCCAGCGCTCCGCGTCGGGCTGCCATCCGTGAAGGACCGTGACCAGCGTGACCGCGCGTGGCGTTGCCTTGGCCTGCGGAGGCGCCTTGATCGCCTCGAGCTCGCTTCCACCTGCGCTGTCGACGACGTCCCAGCCGCCCTGGCGCAGCTGTTCGCGGATCGCGTCGGCCTCCGCAAAGTTGCGCTCGCGCCGCAAAGCGACGCGGCGCTCGACGAGCTCCTGGGCTGACGCTCTATCCGTTCTTCTTGGCTTTGACCGCGGCGGTGAGCGCCGGCACGATCTTGAGCGCGTCGCCGACCACGCCGAGATCGGCCATCTTCATGATCGGCGCCTCGGCGTCCTTGTTGATCGCGATGATCACCTTGGAAGTCTTCATGCCGACGGTGTGCTGCATCGCGCCGGAGATGCCGACCGCGATGTAGACGCCGGGCCGCACGGACTTGCCGGTCTGTCCGACCTGCATCGAATAAGGCACCCACCCGGCATCGACAACGGCCCGGCTCGCGCCGACCGCGCCGCCGAGCGCGCTCGCAAGCGCTTCGAGCAGAGGGAAATTCTGCGGGCCGCCCATCCCGCGCCCGCCGCTGATCACCACCCGTGCGTCCTCGAGCTTGACCTTCTCCGACGCCTCGACCACCCGATCCGTGATGTGGGCGCGCTTCGAGCCGTCCGCGACGGCGATCGCGAGGTCTTTGACCTCGGCCGCGCCGCCGGATTCGGACGCCTCGAATGATTTCGGCCTGACCAGGATGATCGCCGGCTTAGCGTTGGCCTTCATCGAGGCGAGCTTCGATCCGCCGAAGTAAGGAACCTTGGCGACGAAGCCGCCGTCCTGCGCGGCCACGTCACTCGCGTTCGCGATCAGGCCGACGCCCAGCCGCGCCGCGAGCCGACCTGCGACCTCACGCGAGTCGGGCGTGAACCCGAAGAGGATCGCGTCCGGCTTCTGCTGCTCGAACAGCGATGCCACCGCGTCGGTCGCCGGCTCGGCGATGAAATCGTCGAAGGCCGCGTCCTCGTTGACGTGCACGACCTTGGCGCCGTGCTTGCCGAGTGTGGCCGCAGCGGCCTTGGCGCCAGATCCGAGCGCGATCGCGTAGACGTCGCCCAGCTCGCGCGCCTTGGTGAGCAGCTCGAGCGAGGTCGACGCGAGCTTGCCTCCGCTCATCTCCGCGTAGACGAGAATGCCGGCCATCGCTTACAGGACCTTGGCCGCCGCGAGGACCTGCACGATTTTGTCCACGGCCGTGCCGTCGTCCTCGATGACTTCGCCGGCCTTGCGTGCCTCGGCGTCGGTCACCCCTTCGATCGTCTCCGCCGGCTCTCCCTTCTCGACCCCGAGATCGCCGACTGAGACCTGCTTGATCTCCTTGGAACGCGCCGCCATGATGCCTTTGAGCGACGCGTAGCGCGGCTCGGCGATCGCGGCGGTGACCGTGATCAGCGCCGGGGTCGCGCATTCGACGACCTGATAGCCGTCGGCCGTCTGGCGCTGGATCTTCAAGTTCGAGCCGTCGACTTCGACTTTCTTCGCGAACGTGAGCTGCGGCATGCCGAGCAGCTCGGCGAGCATCGGAGGCACCATGCCCGTGCTCCCGTCGTAGGACTCCGTGCCACAGATCACAAGGTCAGGCTGCTCCTGCTTGATCGCGGCAGCGAGAACTTTCGCCGTCGTCAGCGCATCGGCGCCGGCGAGCGAGGCGTCGGAGACGAGAATCGCCCGGTCCGCGCCCATCGAGAGCCCCTTGCGAATCGCATCTTTCGCGCGCTCCGGTCCCATCGACACGAGCACGACCTCACCGCCGTGCGCCTCTTTGAGCTGAAGGCCCTCTTCGACGCCGCATTCGTCGCCGGGATCGAGGACGACCTCCTTCTCGCGGGAGATCGAGTTGTCCGCCTCGAGGGTGAGGGTCGAGTTCGGGTCGGGTACCTGCTTGACGGTGACGACGATCTTCAAGGCGTGTGAATCAATTATCGCTGGGCCGTGAACGCGGCATGGAAGCGCTCGAGATCGGTCGGAGTGTTCAGGCTGTCGAACTGCGCAGGGTCGAGGTCCTCGAGCCAGGTGACGTCGAGCTGCGCGACGACGTCGTGCGCGACGTAGTTGCCCGAGTCGAGCGCATAGGTGATCGCCGGCAGCGCGGTCTTGCAATAGGCGCCGCAAACCGGCTCGAACAATCCATCGTGGCGGGGGATCGCAGCGTCGCAGCTGCGCGCCGCCGCCACGGCGATCTCCGCCGTCGACCGTTCGACATAAGGCATGTCGCACGCCACCGCGAAGACGACCTGGTTGTGCGCCGCGAGCAGGCCCGCCTCGAGGCCCGCCAGCGGGCCGGCGTTGTGCTTGCGGTCGAACACGACCCGATAGGGGATCAGCTGCTCCATCTGCTCGGGCTCGGTGAAGGACACCATCAGCTCGGAGAACGCAGGAGCGAGTCTCTCCACGACGTAGCGAACGAGGACCGTATCGCCGACCTCGATCCACGGTTTCGGCCTTCCCATGCGGCGGCTCTGCCCACCCGCGAGCACCAGCAGCGTGGCTTCCATCAGCAAATCCTCGGATAGGCGCGCCTATCCGGGGTTTTGGCGCGCGTCGAGGCCTGATAAACCGGCCGAAGCATCGGCAACTACATTAGTTGCGACTTGAGAGCCATCGATTTTCACGTCCACCTGCCCACGCCTGAGTGGCTGGACGTGTCGATGAAGGGCTACGTCGAGGCAGCGGAGTCGTACTTCCGCTCCAAGGTCGCGCGCAAATCTCTCGACGAGCTGGCGGGCGAGTACGACGAGCTCGACGTCGTCGCCGTTCTGCTCGCGTGGGACGCCGAGACGGCGACTGCCCGTCCGCGCGTTCCGAATGAGCTCGTCGCCGGTGCGGTGCGAGACCATCCGAAGACGTTCGTCGGGTTCGGAAGCGTCGACCCGCTGAAGGGCGAGCGCGCGGTGGAGGAGCTCGACCGCATCGCCGAGCTCGGACTGAAGGGCGTCAAGCTCCATCCGTCGCTGCAGGCCTTTGCGCCCAACGAAGAGCGCTTCTGGCCGCTGTACGAGAGATGCGAGGATCTCGGCCTCGCCGTCCTGTTTCACACCGGCACCAGCGGCATCGGGGCGGGACAGCCGGGCGGCCAGGGCATCCGCATCGACCTCGCGCGGCCCATCCTGCTCGACGCGCCGGCCGCCGCGTTCCCCGACCTGAAGATCATCGCCGCGCACTTCGGCTATCCATGGCACCTCGAGCTGCTGGCGATGGCGCTGCACAAGACCAACATCTACATCGACATCTCCGGGTCGGCTCCGCGCTACATGCCTCCCGAGGTGGTGCGCGACTTGAAGGGACGGCTGCAGGACCAGTTCCTTTTCGGCAGCGACTACCCCTTCATCCACCCCAAGCGCTGCCTCGACGAGCTGGCCACGCTCGAAATCCCTGGGCCCGCCTTGGAGAAACTTCTCGTCGGGAACGGCAAGAGGCTACTGGGGATCGCCTAGCCTGTAAACTGCTGCTTGACACCGCGCGCTTCGCGCGGGCATCTTGCGGGCCATGGCAGCCGAGACGCAGCGGAGGATCCTGCTGGCCGAGTCGGACCTTCTCCTCGACGACGTGGAAACGCTCCGCCTGCAGGAGCAGTTCGAGGCGCCGCTGCGCCTGCGCGAGGCGATTCGGGCGCTGCAGATCCGGCTGGGACGGCGCAATCCCCCACTCCCCGCTCCGACCCTCGATGCCGCGCACGACCTCGTCTTCGCCGTGCAACAGCGCCTCATGGCGGCGAATCCGAAGAACCCGCGGCCCGCTCGCCACGCCAACCGCCCGACCGGCCAGCCCGTCGTGACGGTCGTCCGGGAAGACCGTAAGTGGAAGGTCCTTTCCCTCCCGGCGCCGATCACCGGCGACGAAGCCCAATGGATCGAGCTCGTCGATTCGACCGTCGAGCGCGCGTGGGATCGATGGTGTTACGCGCACTACCAGGCGCTGCGCGCCGCGAAGCTGCGCGCCAAGCCCCTGATCGCCCTCGCGCTCGCACGCGCCGCATGGGAGAACTACTGGCTTCTCGTCCAGGACGCGGAGCGGATCAGAGCGCGGCTTGCTGGAGAAAACTTCGCAGCTCTTCGGCTCTGATGGGCGCGTCTGAGCTGCGCACGCGCGCGGCGAAGAGCTTGAGGAAACGCCGCAGCCCGACGTCGTCGAGCATCGTCGCCGCTTCGATGATCTCCGCGGCCGACTCGTGCTCGGCCGGCTCGAGCACCCGTGCGAGGTCGTCCGCGAAATTGTCCGGAAGTCCCATCCGGTGACAATTAAACCCGTGCAACCGGTGGTGATCGGCGACGTGATCTGGCGGCCGAGCCGCGAGGTGATCGAGAAAAGCCGGCTCCGGCGCTTCATGGACCGCCACGGCATCGAGTCTTTCGATGAGCTGCTGCGTCGCGCAGACAGCGATGTCGAGTGGTTCTGGGATGCGGCAGTCAAAGACCTCGACGTCGCGTTCTACCGCGAGTACGAGAAGGTCGTCGACCTCGCGGAAGGCAAGGCGTGGGCCAAGTGGTGGGTCGGCGCGCGGATGAACATCGTGCACAGCTGCCTCGACCGGCATCGGGACGGCGAGTTCAAGCACAAGACCGCGATCATCTGGGAGGGCGAGCCGGGCGAGGTTCGCAAGCTGACCTACCGCGAGCTCGACCAGCAGGTGTCGCGTCTCGCCGGCGCGCTGCGGCGGATGGGCGTCGCGAAGGGCGACCGTGTCGGGATCTTCATGCCGATGTGCCCCGAGGTGGCGGTCTCGGTGCTCGCCTCCGCCAAGATCGGCGCGGTCATCATCCCGCTGTTCTCGGGCTACGGTCCGGAAGCCATCGCGACGCGCCTTCGCGACGGCGAGGCGAAGGTCCTGATCTGCGCGGACGGCTTTTATCGCCGCGGTCAGGTCGTTGCCATGAAGGAGACCGCGGACCGCGCGCTGGTCAGCTGCCCCTCGGTGAAGAAGGTGATCGTGCACCGCCGCGTCGTGCGCGAGATCCCATGGACGCACGGCCGCGACCAGGTTTGGGAGGTGCTGCTCGAGGACGACCCCGACCGAGCCCGAACTGAAGAGCTCGATCCCGAAGACCCGTTGATGATCATCTACACGTCGGGCACGACAGGCAAGCCGAAGGGCACGCTCCACGTGCACGGCGGCTTTCCGATCAAGGCAGCGCAGGACATGGCGCACGGTTTCGACGTCGGCGCCGACGACTCGGTCTTCTGGTACACGGACATCGGCTGGATGATGGGCCCGTGGCTCATCTTCGGCACGCTGCTGCTCGGAGCGACGATGGTGCTCTACGAGGGCACGCCCGACCATCCCGCCGCCGACCGGCTGTGGCGGATGGTCGCCGACCACAAGGTCACCGTCCTCGGCGTCTCTCCGACGCTCGTCCGTGGATTGATGACGCACGGCGACGAGCTTCCCGAGCGGCACGATCTGTCCAGCCTTCGCATCCTGGGCGGCACGGGCGAGCCGTGGAATCCCGAGCCGTTCATCTGGTACTTCAAGCACATCGGCGGCGGGCGCATCCCGGTCATCAACTACACGGGCGGCACCGAGATCTCGGGCGGAATCCTGTGCGGCAACGTCATCTCCCCCCTGCGTCCCTGTTCCTTCGCCGGTCCCTTGCCCGGCATCGCCGCCGACGTGCTGGACGCCGACGGTCAGTCTGTGCGCGGCGAGGTCGGTGAGCTCGTGATCCGCAATCCGTGGCCCGGCATGACGCGCGGTTTCTGGGGCGACCGGCAGCGCTCCGTCGACACGTCCTGGAGCCGTTATCCGGACATCTGGGTGCACGGCGACTGGGCGTATGTCGACCCGGACGACGGGCTTTGGTATGTGCTGGGGCGTTCGGACGACACCATCAAGATCGCCGGCAAACGTCTCGGACCGGCGGAGGTCGAGTCCGTGCTCGTCGGCAACCCCGCGGTCGCCGAGGCCGCCGCGATAGGGGTGCCAGACGAGCTCAAGGGCGAGGCGCTCGTTTGCTTCGTCATCCTGCGCCCGTCGTTCAAGCCGGGCGACGAGCTCGCCAAGGAGCTCGAGGATCTCGTCGCCACCGCCCTGGGCAAGCCGCTCCGGCCGAAAGCCGTGCATTTCGTGGGCGACCTGCCGCGCACGCGCAATGCCAAGATCCTGCGCCGCGTCGTGAAGTCCGTTTACACGGGCAAGGATCCGGGAGATCTCTCTTCGCTCGAGAACCCCAGCGCGCTGGCGGCAATCGGCGCGACTAGAACGTGAGGGTCTTGTCAGCCTCCATCGTCAGTCGGACGAGATCAGGCGGGGTGATGAACTTCATGTTCGGCGTCAGCATCTCCGGCAAGACCCCACGGGCCTCTGCACAGCCCTTTCAAACGTAGACGCGAAGGTTCTGCTCGAGACACTTGTCGACGAGGTCGCGGAGGGGTGGGATGCCGACTCCGATCACGTTCGCTATGACGTCGGGCTTGACGAGCTCGGCCGCGTCACCGGCGAGAGCGATGGCAGCCTCAGTCCCACTCGGCGTGGCACCGTTGGCCGCGATGTGGAATGGCACGCTCGCGCGCGTCGGTTCCTCAGGTCCGGTGGCCGTGACGATCAATAGACCCGACATCGCGCCAAGTATGGCCACTCGTTGAGGCTGACGCGCACCGACTGGGTGCGGCTGCTGCTCCTCTGGCTCGGCGGCATCGACATGCGTCTGACGATGCTGGCGGTCCCGCCGCTGATCCCGCTCATCCACCACGCGCTGCATCTCGACGAGAAGGCGGTCGGCGCCCTCGTGTCGGGACCGGTGCTCATCCTCGCGATCGCATCGATACCCGGCTCGTTGTTGATCGCCAAGCTCGGAGCACGCGGCGCCCTCGCTGCAGGCCTCGCATCCATCGCGCTCTTCGGCGCGCTGCGCGGCGCCGGCCCGAGCACCGAGGTGCTGCTGGCGGCGACCTTCCTCATGGGAATCGGCGTGGCGGTCTCCCAGCCGGCGTTCCCGACGCTCGTCCGCGAGTGGTTCCCTTACCGGATCGCGATCGCGACCGCGGTCTACAGCAACGGCATCCTGATCGGAGAGACGCTGCCGACCGTGCTCACGACTCCGGTCGGCGTCCTTCCCCTCGCGCACGGCAACTGGCAGTGGGCGCTCGCGTCGTGGTCGGTCGTCGTCGCCCTCACCGCGGTGGCGATCGCGAGGGCCGCGCCGAAGCGAGCTTCACATGCAGCTCCGCGATCGCGATGGTGGCCGAACTGGCGCCACGGCCAGGCGGTGCGCATCGGCATCGTGATGGGGATGGCGTCCGCCACTTATTTCGGAGCGAACGCCTTCATCCCCGACTTCCTCGACCAGACCGGCCGCCACACGCTGATCGTGCCCACCCTCGCGCTGCTCAACGCATCGCAGCTGCTCACCGCGCCGGTGGTCGCGATGTGGCCACAGATCCTGAGTGGCCGAGCGGGGTTCATCGGCTCGGCCATCATCATGGGAACCGCGCAGCTGGGTCTCGTGTTCACGCCAGGGGCCGGAGTGCTGGTCTGGGCCTTTGTCCTCGGATTCTCGACCGCGTTGGCATTCATCGTCGTCCTGAGCCTTCCCCCTCGCCTCGCACTGCCCGGCGAGGTCGCGAGCATGAGCGCGGCGATCTTCACGCTGCAGTACGCCACGGCGTTCGTGATCCCGCTCGTCGCCGGCGCGCTGTGGGATGCGACCGGCCACGCGCTGCTGGCGTTTGTTCCCGGCATCGCCGCGGCCGCGGCGATGGCGTGGGGCGCGATGTCGCTTCGCATCCCCACCGCCGCCGCGCCTTCTACGGAATTGCGCCCGTCTTGATGTCGCTCAGGACCTCGTTGGCAGCTCGCGCGCCTTCCTGGGCGCCGCCCTCCATGAAGCCCTGGAAGTTGATCGAGCAGTGCTCGCCGGCGAAGTGGATGTTCCCCTGCGGTACGCCCTCGTAGCCACTGAAACTCGTGTACTGCCCAACCTTCCAGCAGGCGTAGCTGCCGAGCAGGTTCGGGTCGCTCCACGGCGTGCTCACGGTGGCCAGGCCGTTCCAGTGCTTCTGCGCTCCTGGCCACACGGTGTCGAGCTGTGAGAGGAACTGCTGAACGGCGCTGTTGGATGCCAAGCCGTTCGTCATGGTGTAAGGCTGCGGCATGTTGACGCCCGCGCCGAAGGTGCCACCGGTGAACAGCACGACGATGCCGGTCGATCCTGACTGTCCCCGAGTCGCGTCCCACGCGTCCTCGAACGGCAAGTCGGTGTAGATGTTGCCGTCGGAGATTCCGGGCCATGCGCCTCGACCGTTCCAGAACCTGCTGTCGAACTGCAGGTTCAGCTTGGTGTTCGTGCCGTAACCGAGCAGGGTGATGGCCTTGGTTTTCAGCTGGTCGAATTTCGCGCCGGAGTAGTCGAGACCGCGAAGAACAGAGAACGGCGTGGTGAGGATCACGGCGTCAAACGTCTGCTGCGTGCTGCCGGCGGGCGTTGAAAACGTGCACGTGACGCTGCCGTCGGAGTTGGCGCGGATCGCAGTCATCCGCCACTGCATGCGGATCGTCGATTGCGGTGAGGCGCTCTGGATGTGGCTTGCGATCGCCAGCGGAAGCTGCTGGTTGCCGCCGGCGATGTGGTAGCGCTCGTCGGACACGCCGTACCACGGGAAGTCGCCTGACGGCTGCCCTGGCGGTTGGTAGGCCAGGAGATAAAGGATGTTGAGGGAGCTCTGCTGCTTCATATCGAGGCCGTATTCCTGGTTGTAGGCCGAGTCCAGAAGCGCGCCGAAGTCTGAGCTGTGACCACCGGGCACGTAGGTTTCGATCCACTCGTATCCACTCATGTTGTCGAGCTGGGTGGCCCCGTCGGTGGAGCTGTTCCAGGTGGTCGGAAACGGCGCGTCGTGCAGCTGCGCTTTGACCACCGGCGCCACGTATTTGTTGAAGTCGTTGACCGCCTGCGACCACGGGTAGTAATGCCCATGCACGTAGTAGGTGTCTTCGGAGCCGGCAGGTTGTGCCGCGATCAGGTCGACGAGCGGGAGGTTGAATCGCCCCGCAAGCGACTGGATCGTCTTGTGGTTGCTGTCGATCAGCTCACCGCACCACTCGCTGGTCTGACCGTTGCGCCAGTAGCCGCTCATCAGTGAATGCATGCGGCCGCCGATGCGGTCCGACGCCTCGAAGACGGTGCTCGCGACGCCTTTGTCCTGAAGCGTCAGCGCCGCGTTGAGGCCGGCGATGCCCGCGCCGATGATCCCGATTCGAGATGTGCTCTGGCCTGCCGCCAGCGCCGGAATCGTTCCAGACAGGGCGGCCGCACCGACCGCCGCGCCCGTCGCCTTCAAGAAGTCACGACGTGTGATCTCAGGGCCGGCGGACTCGCGGAACACGGACTGCAACCGGCTCAGCAGCGGCGTTCGCGCCATGGACACAACCTCCTCAACACCAAGAAAAAGGGCTCCCAAGTGTATGGGAGCCCCGCTGGGTCAACGCTTCGAAATCGCTAGGGAA
>DASTIX010000045.1:0-7179 GCA_035717165.1 Candidatus Dormiibacterota bacterium | reverse complement strand
CTTGCGCGATCGTCAGGCCGATCGTCGAGCCCTCGCGCACCGGCTTGACGACGAGCGGCAGGCCAAAACGCTGCACGACTCGCACGACCACATCCGCGGCAATGCCTTCTTTGATCTCGAGCTCCTCGAACTCGGGGACATGCAGGCCGATCGCCGAAAGAATTCGCCCGGCGCGTGACTTGTCCATGCACAGCGCGGAAGCCAGAACGCCGGAGCCCGTGTAGGCGAGTCCGAGCAGCTCAAGCATCCCCTGCACGGTCCCGTCCTCGCCCAGGCGTCCGTGCAGCGCGTTGAACACGCAGTCGAAGCCGCCGTCACGCAGCACGTCCCACGTCTGCGCGTCGAGGTCGACCTCGGTCACGTCATGTCCAGCGCCGCGCAGCGCCTTGGCGACCTGCGCGCCGGAGCGCAAAGAGACGTCACGCTCCGCCGACTTGCCACCACGCACGACCGCGATCTTCATTTCCAGCGCCCGACCATCTCGACCTCGGGTTCGAGCTGCGCGCCGAATCGTTGCTTGACCGTGGCCATCACGCGCTCGATCAAGCGACGCACGTCGGTCGCGGTCGCACCTCCTTCGTTGACGATGAAGTTGCCGTGCAGCTCGCTGACCACGGCCTTGCCCTCGCGCGCGCCCTTCAACCCCGCCGCCTGCACGAGCCGGCCGGCCGAGTCGCCGGGAGGGTTCTTGAAGACGCTGCCGCAGTTCTTCGTCTTGATGGGCTGCGTCTCGTTGCGCTCGCGCGTCAGCTTCGCCATCAGCTGCTTCGCCTCTTCCCCGTCGCCTCGCTCAAGCTGCACCGTCGCGGAGATGACGAGCGCGCCGTGCAGCGGCCCATCCCGCAACGCCGACGTGCGGTAACCGAGATGAAGGTCGGCCGGCTTCCACGTGTGCACACCGCGTCCAGGCACGAACCCCTCGGCCTCGACGAGGACCTCGCGGATCTCCTTTCCCCAGCAGCCCGCGTCCTGGTAGACCGCGCCCCCGACCGTGCCCGGGACGCCGATCGCAAACTCGAAGCCACGCAGGTTCGCGTCGGCGACGATGCGCGCGAGCCGCATCATCTTCAATCCCGCGCCGGCGCGCACGCGGATGCCGTCGATCGCGTGGTCGCGGTTGACGACGCGGACGACCAGGCCCTCGACGCCGCGGTCGGCGATCAAGAGGTTGGTGCCGGCACCAAGCAACAGATAAGGAATCGAGCGCTCGACGCAGCCGTCGAGCGCCTTCTCGATCGCCTCCGGGCGCGCGAGCTCGAGAAAGAACTCGGCCGGGCCGCCGATGCCGAACGACGTCCGCGAGGCGAGCGGCTCGTCCTCTTTGATCCCGGCGAGGCCCCGAAGCCAGGTCAGGCTAGATTTTGTGCGCCAGCTCATCGCCCAACTTCTTGATGTCGCCGGCGCCCATGAGCAGCACGAGATCGTCCGGACCGACGATCCCCTCCAGCGCTTCCCTCGCCCGGTCGAAAGTGCCGACGAACAGTCCGTTCGGAAGCTGATGCGCCAGGTCCTCAGCGCGCACGCCGGAGACGTTCTCCTCACCAGCGCTGTAGGTGTCGAGGACGAACACGCGGTCCGCGCCGCCGAACGCCCGCGCGAAGTCGTGCATCAGCGCGGAAAGACGTGAATACCGGTGGGGTTGGAACACGACGATCAGCCGCCGGTGTCGGAGCTCACGCGCGGCCTCGATCGTCGCGCGCACCTTGGTCGGATGGTGCGCATAGTCGTCGTACAGAGCCGCCCCCTGAAACACGCCCAGGAATTCCATGCGCCGGTGGGCACCAGGGAAGCTCTGAAGCGCGGCCGCGATGTCCTCGAACCCGATGCCGATCTCGAGCGCCATCGCCGCGGCCGCGGTTGCGTTCTGGATGTTGTGCCGGCCGGGCTGGCGCAGGTTGACGTGGCCCAGAAGGTCGAGGCCCTTATAGATCGGAAAAGGCCGCACCGGCTCACAGCGATAGGTCGCGTCGGTGCGAAATCCATACGTGACCTTCCGCGCTTTCGGCTTGAGCTCGCGTGCAAGGTCGTCGTCGGCGCAAAGCACGGCGACTCCTTCTTTCGGCAATCCCTCGATGAACCACTGGAAGAGGTCGCGAACCGCGCTTACGTCGCGGAAGTGGTCTGGATGATCGAGCTCGATGTTGGTGACGATCGCGCGCTGCGGGTGGTGCAGGGTGAGCGTGCCGTCGGACTCGTCGGTTTCGGCGACGAGCCATTCCGATTGGCCTGCGCGCGCGCTCGATCCGTCGCCGACGAGCACCGTCGGGTCGTAGCCCGCGGTGACGAGGATGTGCCCGACCATGTGCGTCACCGTGGTCTTGCCGGCGGTGCCCGCGACCGCGATCGAATCCGTCTCGTTGATCAGTCGCGCCAGCATCTCGGCGCGGCTCAGAACTTTCAGGCCCATCATTCGCGCGGCCTCGAGCTCCGGCGATTTCTTGATCGCGCCCGAATAGACGAGGAGGTCCTGGCCGAGGACGTGCTCGGGGTCGTGGCCGATCATGATCCTCACGCCGGCGTCCTCGAGCTCGTTGGTCGTATCCGAGTCTTTGAGGTCGCACCCGCTGACCTGGTCGCCCCGGGCGAGAAAGACGCGCGCGAGCGCGGAGACGCCGGCGCCTCCCGCACCCATCAGATGGACCTTCACGTGCGCGCCACCTCGTGCAGCACGGCGAGAACACGTTCCGCGGCGTCGCGGCGACCGGTCGCGGCCGAGGATGCGGCCATGCTGCGCAGCCGGTCGTTGGAAAGCGATTGGATGCACCTCATGAGCGCGTCGCCGGTCAGCTCCGAGTCGGCGATGCGCACCGCCGCGCCGGCGTCGACCATCGCGGCGGCGTTCTCCTCCTGGTGGCCGCCCCCGAACGTGCCTGGAACGAGAACCATCGGCAGCCCGACGGCCGCCGCCTCCGCGATCGTGCCGACGCCCGCCCGGCAGACGATGAGGTCGGCCCGACCCATCAGCGCGGGCATGTCCTCGACAAACGCCAGGCCCGTGTAGCCGGGCCGCGCGTGCGCGTTGACGCCCTCCGCCCCCTGCGCACCGGCAACGTGGATCACCTCCTCGAACCTCGAGCACAGCCGGTCGAGCGCCGACCACACCGCCTCGTTGAGGTGGCGCGCGCCCTGGCTGCCGCCCATCACGAGCAACCGGCGCGGCGGCACGTCGGGCGTGCGCGGCTCGAAGCCGTCGCGCAGCGGCACGCCGGTCATCACGACCCGCACGCCGCGGAGCCGCTGATCGGTGCCTGGAAGCGTTGTGCACACCGCAGCAGCTCCGGCCGCGAAGTAGCGGGTCGCCAGCCCAGGACGTACGTCCTTCTCATGCAATACATAAGGAATGCGGCGCATCCGCGCGGCCGCCACAGACGGAGCCATCACGTAGCCACCCATCCCGAGCACGACGTCGGGCCGAAACCGGTCGACGACCTGCAGAGCGGTGCGAAGTGCGAGCGGGATGAGCGCCGGTAGCGCGAGGTTCTTCCAGAGAGCGTCACGGTCGAGCCCGCGAATTCGGATCGTCTGCAGCTCGAAGCCCGCGGACGGTACGAGCTGATCTTCCAGCCCGCCTGCGCGGCCCACGAGAAGCACCGCGCCGCCCTCCGGCTCCTCAGCGCGATACGCCCGCGCGACCGCGAGCGCCGGAAACAGGTGCCCGCCGGTCCCGCCGCCAGCGATCAAAAGCCTCATCTGCTCCCCGATTGTTCCCTAACGCGGTCCCCGACCCGTGACGCGCGATGCTGAGCAGCACGCCGACAGCCGCGAGCGTCGTCGCCAGCGCGGTGCCGCCGTAGCTGAAGAAAGGAAGAGGCACGCCCGTGATCGGCAGCGTGCTCGTGACGGTGGCCATGTTGAGGAGCGCCTCGAAGGTCACCCACGTGGTGATCGAAGCTGCGAGCGCCATCCCGAACCGATCGGGGGCACGCAGCGACGCGCGATAGCCGCGGATGCCGAACGCCAAGAAGCCGAGCATCACGAGCGTCGTGCCGATGAGTCCCGTCTCCTCGCCGACGATGGCGAAGATGAAGTCGGTGTGAGCCTCGGGCAGCCAGCCGTACTTTTCGATCGAGTGCCCGATGCCCACGCCGAAGATCCCGCCCGACGCGAGCCCGTAGATCGACTGCGTCGCCTGAAAGCCGGCACCGAGAGGATCCGCGAATGGATTCTTGAACGCGGCGAGGCGGCCCATTCGGTACGGCTCCAGCAGCGTGACGGCCACAAAGCCCAGGGCGAGGACTCCGATGAGCAGGATGATGTGGCGCAATCGCCCACCCCCGGCCCAGTAGGCGCTGACGAAGATGCCGACGGTGACGATCGCGGTCCCAAGGTCGCGCTCGAGCATGAGAAGGACGAGGACGCCCGCGAGCATGGCCGCGAAAGGGATGAACACCTGCTGGAAGTCGCCCATGCGGTGCGCGTTGCGGTCGATCCAGTGGGCGATGAAGACGGCGAACGCGAGCTTGCCCAGCTCGGACGGCTGGAAGGTGCCGAGCGGGCCTGCGTCGAACCAGCGGCGCGCGCCGTTGATGTCGACGCCGATGTGCGGCACCAGCACCAACAGCATCAGCAGCCCAACCGCGACGGCGCCCGCCGGCGCGAGCGGGCGGATCTTGCGGTAGTCGATTCGGCCGAGGACGAACAGCGCCGCGAAGCCGATGACCATCCATCCCGCCTGGCGCTCGGCGTAGTAGAAGGCCGATTCGTGCTGCGTGTAGGCGAAGGCGACGCTCGCGCTCGTGACCATCACGAGCCCGGCCGCGCACAGCAGCACCGTCGTGAAAAGCAGGTAGCGGTCGGGCTGCGGTCTCGCAACCGAGCTGCGGGCAGAGCCCGACCAGGACGCGCTTCCCGCGCCTTCTGATTTCACGCCGCGAACCTCTTGCGCACGAGGTGCTTGAACTGGTTGCCGCGATCCTCGAAGTCCTTGAACATGTCGAAGCTCTTGTAGGCAGGGCTCAGCAGCACGACGCTGCCCGGGCGCGCCAGCTGAGCCGCCGTCGCCACCGCCTCGTCGAGCGACTGCGCGCGAATCACACGCGGGTGATCGCGCAGGGCTTCAGCCAGCTCGCCGGCGGACGCGCCGATGAGGATCACCGCTTGCGTGTGGGCAAGTACGTCGCCCACCCACTCATCGAGCTCGAAGCCGCTACCGTACCCGCCCGCTATGAGGATCAGCGGCGTTCCCGGGAAGGCGGTGAGCGCGACTCGACCGGCGTCCGGATTGGTCGCCTTCGAGTCGTTGTACCAGCGCACCTGCGACCACTCGCCCACCAGCTCGAGGCGATGCTCGACCCCCTTGAAGTTGCGGATCGCATGGTCGATTGCGTCGTCGTCGAGCCCTGCGATGCGTCCGATCGCCGCCGCGGCGAGGGCGTTCTCCGTGTTGTGGCGGCCAGGCAGCGGCATCGGCGGTCGGGGCTGGTGCTGGTCGAACCACACGACTTCGCCGTGCGCGCGCACCGCAAGCTCGCGAACCAGCGCGTCCCGGCTGTTCAGAAGCGCGTAGTCCGCGTGCTCGACGGCGCGCGCCTTGAGGTCGACGTACCGCTCGAGCGTCTTGTGCCGGTCGAGGTGGTCGGGCGTGATGTTGAGGACGACGCCGACGTGCAGGCGCGGGTCTGCCACCGACTCGAGCTGAAAGCTCGAGAGCTCGAGCACGACCCAGTGGTCGGGAGTTATCTCGCGCACTCGGTCCAGCACCGTGTCGCCGATGTTTCCGCCCACGATCACCGGACGGGGGCCGGCTGCGAGGACCTCGCCCGCGAGCGCCGTGGTCGTCGTCTTCCCGTTCGTGCCGGTGATGCCGACGACGGTGCCCTTGCAGAGCTTGAGGAAGAGATCGATCTCGCTCGAGACCGCGATGCCCCTGCCGCGCGCTTCATTCAGTAGCTCGGAATCCCACGGAACGCCTGGGCTCGCGTAGACGATGTCGACCCCGTCGAGCACCGTCGCGTCGTAGCCGCCGACGCGGAGTTCGACACCGGGGGGCATCACATCCAACGTCGACTTCAGCTGGTCGGCGGGCTTGCGATCCGCGATGCGGACTTTGTCGCCATCAGCGGTGAGATGCAGCGCAAGCGCGACGCCGCTGCGCGCCGCGCCCACGACCAGCGCCCTCAACCGTGAAGGCGCACGAGAGCTACTGCAGCGATCGCCGAGACCAGCCCCGCGCCCCAGAACGTCAGCGCGATGCGGTTCTCAGACCAACCCTCGTGGTGGAACGTGTAGTGGATCGGGGTCATAGGAAAGACGCGACGTCCGCCGGTGGCCTTGAAGTAGGCCACCTGAATGATGACAGACAGAGTCTCGATCACAAACACGAGTCCGACGATGGGCAGCAGCAGCACGTAGCCCTGCTGGACGGCGATGGCCGCGAGCGCGAAGCCGATCGCCAGCGCGCCGGTGTCCCCCATGAAGACGCGCGCGGGGTAGCGATTGAAGAACAGGAACGCCGCAAGTGCTCCGCACAACGTCATGCCGACCGCTTTTTCACCGGCCGGCGCGTGTGGAATGAGGAGGACGTATGCCGCGACCGCGATGATCGAAAGGCCGGCGGCGAGCCCGTCCATGCCATCGGTGATGTTCACCGCGTTGGCCGTGCCGACCACCGCGATGATCGCGACGGGCAGCCACCACAGTGACTGGCCGTCGAGCGCCACCCACGCCACCGGAATCGCCAGCAGCAGCTGGATCGGAAACTTCAATCGCGCGGGGATTCCGATCGATCCACGCCGCAGCTTGCTGACGTCGTCGACGGCGCCGATCGCACCTCCCGCCAGCAGCGCGAAGACCGACGGAATCGCGCCGGCATGTCCGGCCAGGCTCGCGGCGACTCCGCCGACAACAGCCATGGCGACGAACAGGATGCCGCCGCCGGTCGGCGTGCCGGCCTTCTTCTGGTGGCTGTCGGGCAGCTCCTCCTGGATCACCTGGCCCGCGCGCACGACGCGAAGCGCGCGAATGAACCACGGATAAAGCGCGAGGCCGATCACAAACGAGACGAGAAAGGTGGTGAGGTCTAGAAGCATGGTCGGGTCGCGCGCCGAGGGATTCGGTGACCAGGCGGCCCAGATGCTAGGCGCAGGCGAGCACCGGAGCGAGCGCATCCGTTGATGCGCGAGCGAGGAGCGGAAACCTGCTGGGGTCCCCATGCCGCAGGCATGGGGGCAGTGGGCTGCA